>NZ_JBQFOU010000005.1:0-349211 GCF_056533845.1 Ruegeria sp. F5
AGATCATCGCGGAAACCAGGGCACACTCACATCTGCTCTTTACTTAAACGACCAATGGCAAGCCGCGTATTGTTGCCGTTTCAATGGGATTCAGTGAACGACCGCTTTCCGCCCTTATTGTTTCATTGATTAAGTTCTTTTTTCTTCGATGAGTGGTCGTGCAAACTGCTTGTTCCGCTTCACACACATCGAGATTTATCTCCTGAGGTTGTCATATGCACAGCATCGAAAGAAACCAGCGCTCCTTTGGCTTGGATTACGTGGCTGGCCAATTGGCAGCCCAGTAATATTCCTGCGCGGAAATCGCTTTTCTCCAAAACACTGAGCAAAACGCCAGCGTTGAAACTATCACCAGCGGCTGTTGTATCAATAGCGGAAGTTTCCGGCCTAACGGACACCTCCCCCCTAATGTCTCCATCTTGATAAATCACTGAATGCTCGCCGTTCTTTACAACGATCCGGTCCACACCAAGTTTTGCATATCGTTCAAGTGTTGCGGTCGGACAGTCGTCCTTAAACCACTCGCTTTCGTCGTCAAAAGACGGCATCACGATATCCGAGAACTCTGCAGCGCGCATGATTGCAAGTTTCATATCTTCGCCGTTCGGCCAAAGGGTGGGCCTGATATTTGTATCGAAGGCCACGGTTTTCCCTGCTTCACGCCCCCTTTGAAGTGCGCCAAGTAGATTTGCACGCGATTGCGTACCAAGAATCCCCAACGTAATTCCCGAGTAGTAGATCAAATCTGCTTCTTCGATTGCCCGGTCAAGCGCATCTGCGTCGTCCGCAAGCCGTTTTGCCGCAGATATGTTGCGCCAATAGGAAAAACTACGCTCACCATTGGCAAGGTGGATCATATAGAGACCCACGGTTCCACCGGAAATCTCTCGGATGTGAGAGGTGTCAATGCCCGTGCTGTCAATAAAGTCTCGCATTTCGCAAGATAGCGTGTCGTCACCAACTGCCGTGAAATAGGCGACCTCGGTATTCGGCGATAATTGTGCCAAATACCAAGCCGTGTTGAACGTATCGCCCGCATATCCAACCTTGAATTCCCCTGGATCGCCCAAGGGAGCAAGCTCCGCCATGCACTCACCGATTGCCAAAATACGCATGGGTTCTACAAAAAATCGTCACGCCGCGGAGTGAAGCTATCCACGAGCATTCCTGGTTCCAGGCAAACACATCCGTGGGTTTGATCTGAAGGAATGACAAAACTGTCTCCTGGCCCGAACTCTTGGTCACTTTCGCCCAAAGTGAACCGGAACCGGCCACTTTCGACATATGTTGACTGGACATGCGGATGGCTGTGCAACGCGCCTATCGCACCTGCTTTGCTGAACCGAAAGGCAACAACCATGAGATTAGGATGATCAGAGAGAACTTGCCGTGTGACATTCTCTCCTGTCGAGACAACTGGAAATTCAGGCAAGGTGTACCTCCGCTACACTATGAGAAAAGCATTCCACCATTCAGATCGACATTAGCTCCTGTAATGAAAGCACTGTCGTCGCAGGCTAGGAATAGGACAAGGTTTGCGACATCCTCAATTGTGCCCTGACGTTTCATTGGCGCAGCGGCTTCAAAGCCGCGACGTCCTGCGTCCGGTGTGTGGATGTTATGAAAATCAGTATCAATCATCCCAGGGCACAGCCCATTGACCCTGATATCCGGGCCCAGCTCTTTGGCCAAACCCCGCGTCAGCGTCATGATCGCGCCCTTTGAGGTCGCATAGGGAACTGAGCCGGGGCCACCGCCATCGCGAGCAGCTTGGCTTGCCAAGTTGACAATTGCACCGCTTTTCATATGAGCCAAACAGGCGTTCGTCATCATGAAGTTGCTGGTCAGATTCAAGTCCATCACATACTGCCAATGTTCAAGTGAGGACTCTGCGACTGTTTTACGGGCAACCAAACCGCCCGCATTATTGACCAAAACGTCGATACTGCCGAATTCCGCGAGAGATCGCGCCACCAATGCGTCAACGTCGCTTTTCTGCGTTAGGTCTCCTTGAAGCGCGAATGCGGTCCCGCCATCTGCTTTGATCTTGGCCACAACGTCCTCAGCGCCTGCGCTGCTGGCAAAATAATTTATTGCGACGTTTGCGCCCTCGGAGGCAAGCTTGAGACCGACTGCTGCACCGATATCGCGGCCGGCTCCAGTTACAATTGCCGATTTTCCAGCGAGTTTCATGCGCATCCCTCATCTTTGCTCAGCGTTGAAAGTTGTCGTGTGCCATTGTGGGCCGCCTAAGCTGCACCGCGTTTGACGAACATGTCGTAGATTTCGGGTACATTCCCTTCGCCCATCCCTGCATCAAGCGCCGTTTGAAGATTTGCGGAAGTGCCTTCAGCGATTTCGGAGCGGGTTCCAATGTCAGTGATCATCTGAACGAAGTAGGCGATGTCCTTGTTGGCATTGCTGATCGAAAACCCAAGATCACTTACACCATCGACGGCGTAATTCTTGCAAAATTGCATGAACGGGGAATTGGACGGGCCCGCAGACATGATCTCAAAAAGCTGCTGGCCATCGATGCCCGCTTGTTTTGCAACTGCAAATGCCTGGCTCATGGTACACGCTGTTGTCATACCCATGAAGTTATTGATCAGCTTGGTCGTATGTCCCGCGCCGAGCGCGCCAAGATGGAACACGTTCTCGCCCTGCACATCGAGCACAGGTTTGACTTTTTCAAACGTTTCGATATCGCCCGCTGCCATGATGTTCAGCAAACCGTCCTTGGCGTGCATAGGTGAACGCCCTAACGGCGCGTCGAGCATCCCGGCCCCTTTTGTCGCAAGGTCCGCTCCAATTTTCTTTGTTGACGCTGGAATGGACGTGCCGAAATCTATGACCACCGCGCCTTTTTGGATCCCGGCAAGAATACCATTCTTACCGTAAATCAGGCTTTCGACCACGTCAGATGTTGTCACGCAGAGCATGACGATATCACTGGCCGCGGCGAGTTCCTTAGGGGTGCTCACCTCGACCGCGCCGCGCGCTACGGTTTGGGCAACCGCCGCTTTGTTGCGGCCCATCACCACAAGATCAAAACCATTTTTTTGGAGGCATTCAACCATCTTGCTGCCCATTTGGCCTAGACCAATGAAACCGATTTTTGGATTCGACATATTCGCCTCCTAAGCGTTTGGGTTTTTCATTTTGGAAAAGTCATCGGCCCCAGCTTGGGCGACGTCATGATCTTGCGCAGGCGAGCCTGAGCTTACACCAATGCCACCGACGACATCAGAACCAGCAAGCACAGGAAGACCGCCGGCAACGGTCACCATACGTCCGCCTAAGGCCGAGGCGATGCCATGCGCTGGCATTCCCGGTTGACTGACTTCACCTAAGGCTTGCGTGCTCTTTTTGATGCCGCATGCGGTATAAGCCTTGTCGATCGCCAGATTGACGCTGGTAATCTTGGCGCCATCCATTCGCTCAAATGCGATAAGGATACCACTCTCGTCGGTAACAGCGATACACATGGGCACCCTGATATCTTCGGCTTTGAGCCTAGCAACCGCGATCAGCCGTCGCGCCTCTTCAATGTCCAATCGTTTGATATTCAGCATAGCGGCGTCCTTTGGGCTTTATGGGCCGATTAGGAGAGTCGGAAGTGTGAGCGAGATGGCAGGAACGAAGGTGATCAGCATCAGCGCTGCGAAGATCGCAAGGTAGAAAGGCCAGATCGTTCTAATGGCTTTTTCCATCGGCAACTGGCCAACCGCACAGCCTACAAACAGACAGGTCCCGACCGGAGGCGTGCAAAGCCCCAGACCAAGGTTCACCAGAAGGATCATGCCGAATTGCAGCGGATCGATCCCTAGCATATTCATCACCGGTAAGAAGATCGGCGTGCAAATGAGGATCAAGGCTGCCATATCCATAATCATGCCAAGCAGCAAAAGAACGGCATTGATCATCAGCAAAATCAGGATCGGGTTCTCGGTTATCGCCAAAAGGAACTCGACCGTTTTGGTTGGTACGCGGTTGTAGGTCAGCATGTAGGCGAAGGCCCCGGCGCAGGCGATCAGGATCATGACCATCGACGTTGTGCGCACGGATGAAATTACAGCAGTCTTGAAGGCATCCCATGACAGGCTGCGGTAGACGATCAGCGTGACAACAAAGGCATACATAGCTCCGAACGCGCCGGACTCTGTCACAGTAAAGATGCCTGATAGGACACCACCGACGATAATGACCGCAGTCAGCAGGCCGGGGATGGAGCCAACAAATGCGTATGCCAGCGCGGTCCATCCTGGAAACCGTTCAGCCTGATAGCCGCGCTTTACTGCGACCACATACGCAGCAATTGCCAAGCAACAGCACATCAGGATGCCGGGGATCACACCCGCCAAGAACAGCTTGGAAATTGATACCGCACCGCCCGTGGCAAGAGCAAAGATGATCATATTGTGACTGGGTGGAATGATGATCCCGGCGATGGAAGACGTCACCGTCACATTCACTGCATAGTCAGCATCGTATCCCTTGTCCTTCATAACGGGGATGAGAATTGAGCCCAGCGCGGAGATGTCCGCGATCGCCGAACCTGAGATCCCGCCAAAAAGCATGGAGGAAAACACGTTCACAATGCCAAGCCCGCCGCGCACGGCACCGACAGCAGCTTGCGCGAACCTTACCAATCTGACGGCTATGCCGCCATGGAACATCAGTTCGCCAGCGAAAATGAAAAACGGGATCGCCATAAGCGAAAAAACGTTGATTCCTGCGACTATTCGTTGAAAGCCGACGAACAAGGGCAAGCCTTCAAACCAAAACGCAGCCAAGGCAGAAATCCCGAGTGCGTAAGCGACTGGAGTGCCGATGATGACGGAAAGGGCAAAGACCCCGAGAAGAACTGCAAGTCCCATGATTAACCCTGATCTATACTGTCTTGGCGCGCATCCTCGCCCAGAAACAGGCGGATCAGATGACCGATGGAAAACAGAAGGACCAATGCTCCGCTAATGGTCATAGGCAGGGACCTCAGGCCCTCGGGCCATTGAATAAGTGGGATCAACGTGCCCCATTTGAATTCGGTCAATTCAAGCCCATACCAGAACATCATCGCGCCAAATCCGGCGAGCAGCATATCTGTGATGCAGACAAAGACTGTTCGTACTTTTGGTGGCACTATGCCCCGGAAAAGAACAACAGATAGATGGGTGTGGTTGTGCACTCCAGCTGCTGCGCCGAGGAAGGCAATGACCATGACAAGTAAAAGCGATACCTGTTCAACCCAGGTGGGGGTGTCATTGAGGACGTACCGGCCAAAGACCAGCCACGCGAAGATGGCGGTCATAGTCACGATGGCGACGCCGGCCAACAAGGTACAAAGGCTGGCGAGCAGGTCGAGGAAGAAATCCATCCTCCGCAGAAACTCTGATGTCTTGCCTGAAACTTGCATGCCGCCCCCTTTTGGGTTTTACGTGCCCGGCTTCTTTGAAGGAAACCGGACGCGCTTTTTAGTATTCGCTTTGGCAAATCACTCGGTGGCCTGGGCCATCTCGACCAACGCTTTCATATCAGGGTTCGCAGCGAGGTAGTCAGCATAGACTACGTCCATCGCGGACTGGAAGGGGCCCTTGTCTGCGATTTCGTTGACTGTGATGCCAGCCGCTTCAACGTCAGAACGCGCTTGCGCAGATCCAACGGCCCACAGTTCGCGCTGGTATAGAGCCGCTTCTTGAGCCGCACTGCGAACAGCTTCTTGCAGTTCAGGGCTAAGTGCGTTGAACTTGGCTGTATTCACACAGATGCACTCGGGGATGATCAGATGCTCAGATAGGGAATAGTGCGATGTGACTTCGTAATGGCCTACGTTTTTGAACGACGGGAAGTTGTTCTCCGCCCCATCAACGACGCCCGTCTTCAGCGCCTGTTGTACTTCCGAAAACGCCATGGGAGACGGATTTCCACCCATCGCCGAAATCATCGAAGTGTAGAGATCGTTGTTCATGACTCGGATCTTCAGGCCTTCCACATCGGCTGGAGAGTTGATCGGTTTCTGGCTGTAGAATGAACGTGCTCCTGCGTCAAAATATGCAAGTGGAAGGATACCCGCTTCACCCATCGCTTCGGCAACGACCTCGCCTGCGTCACCTTCCATCACACGGAACATGTGAGGAACACTTTTGAAAATGAACGGAAGCGATACAAGGTTTGCCTCTTTGACCATCGGACCAATCGGGCCAAGGTTGAAGTTACCAACTTCGATGGCTCCAATACGCACTTGCTCCAGCGCATCGGGCTGCGAGCCAAGAACGCCGCCGTGGAACACATCTACCGTGACTTCACCATCTGTGGCTGTGTCTACAAGCTCAGCAAACTTGTCCATCGCCGCCGTATTGGGGTGGCCGTCATTGTGAATGTTCCAAGCGCGCCAGCTTTCCGCCGATGCTGATGAGGCTATCAGTGCAACGGTTACTGCTGCAAAAAGCGATTTCGTAGAAGTCATGGGTCTCCTCCCGTTTTTTTTGGGCAGCAACAGGCCAATAACGTGTCGTCTGGAGGATGAAAGTCGCAAAACTTCCTGCTTCCTCCCAGAGCCGGAATCACTGCTGAACCAATAAGGACACTAGTATCCCAGTTATGTCAACAACTCGTTTGAAACATGTGACGGCCTTGACTCTGATGAACAGAGGCTCTTTGATGTCACCAGAAAAAAACGTACCTTCAAGTGAACGCCAAACTAGTTTTTATCGACATATAACAATTACTTAAATCAGTCGTAATCCGTGGCAGTAGAACTATGAATCAGAGGGTGAAAGAAAAAATCGTGGACGGAATTAGGACCCGAACAACCACAGATGTCGTCTACGATACTCTACACGATCAGATCGTTTCGCTCCAAATTCTTCCCGGTACAAAACTGTCCGAGACCGAAGTCGCACGCCGATTTGGCGTCTCCCGCCAACCTGTACGCAACGCCTTCACCAGGCTAGGCAATGAGGATTTGCTGCTCATTCGGCCACAAAAAGCGACCGAGGTGCGCGGGTTTTCAATGGATCGATTAGAGCTTGCTCGTTTGGTTCGTAGGGCTGTCGAACTTGAAGTTATTCATGGAGCGATCGAAACTTGGAACGCAGAGAAAGATGCGAAGCTTGGCGAAAACCTCGCCCTTCAGGAGAACGCCCTGGCCAAAGGGGATCTACCCGCCTTCCATGCGCTTGATTATGATTTTCACAAACTGATCTATGTTCTGGGCGGCAATCCACTAGCATTCGAAGTAATGCTAGAATGCAAGCAAAAAGTGGATCGTCTCTGCATGCTTGGCCTTGGGAAAGACCGCGAAGCGAATTCCATTTTGGAAGACCATTATGAAATCGCAAACGGGCTCGCTTCGCGGGATTTGTCAAAAGCGCAGACCGCAGTTAGAAAACACTTGTCCCGCCTCGATGACACCATTGCGTTTATTCACGAACGCCATCCGGAGTATTTTGAGTAATTTCTGAGACTTGTGCCGCTAACTTCATTTAATGTCTAGTCCCGACAAAGTGCTTATCTTGCCAGCCGGTTGTTCGTTAATCTTGTCGCTTCTTGGGGGTCAATACTGTCTTTGCCTCTTAAAATTGGGCCACTACTTTGGCCGAGAATGGGGAACAAGAGATGGCTCGGAAGCGATACTCGAACGAAGACATGCTGAAGCTGCTGCGTGAGATGTTCCACCAATAGCGGACGGTTTCATGGCTGACATCGATCCCGCGCTCGTGCAGCAGATCTTCGACATTCCGAAGCGAGAGCGGGAAACGGATGTACAGCATCACCGCAAGCCGGATGATCTCGGAACTGGTTTTAAAGTATTTGAATGAGGCAGGTCTGGTCATGGACAAAAGCTACGAAAGCCCCCTGCCCGCCTCAAGGCAAGTTCTTCTGACGAGACCCTGCACATTCCTACAAACAATGCAATATCTCAGAAAACTGACCATCCGGTCTCCTGACTCAAATAGGTGGCTGCCCGTGTGCCAGCATTTGAATTGCCGTAGAGATTCAGTCCTGGCGACCAAATACCGATGGAAGCGATTTTGGGTGCAATAATGAGGATTCCGCCGCCAACGCCGCTCTTTCCAGGCAAACCAACGCGAAAAGCGAAATCGCCAGAACCATCGTAGTGACCGCAGGTCATCATCAATGCGTTGACACGGCGCGCGTGATTTGGGGACATCACTCCTGGCGCACCATGTAAACCGGCAAGAACACGTCCGGCCCGCGCAAGCTGGACGGTTGTCATTTCAATTGCGCATTGATGGAAATACGTGCCGAGGACGAGATCTGGCGGGTTCAAGAGATTTCCATATGAAGCCAGATAATGAGCAAGCGCCTTGTTTCTGGCCCCTGTCGCTTGTTCGGACCTGGCCACGGCGCTGTTGATATGAATGTCATCATCATCGGTCATCGCGCGCAAGAGATTCAGGATTTCTGCCAATGCAAATTTTGGTTCCCTGCCAGACAATAGTGAGTCTGTAGTGACAATGGCCCCCGCATTCACAAACGGGTTTCTGGGATGACCTTTATCGCTTTCCAAAAGAACGATTGAGTCGAAAGCAGTACCTGAGGGTTCGCGGTCGACCCGTGCCCACAACTGGTCGCCGATCCGTCCCAAGGTCGCAATAAGTGCAAAGACTTTGGAGATGCTTTGTATCGAGAACCGTTGATTGGCCAGGCCCGCGGAATAGGTCATCGCGTCTGCCGTGCAGACACTGATGGCAAACTTGGCGGGGTCAATTTCGGCAAGATCCGGGATGTACTGCGCAGGCTGCCCCCAATCCGCTTCGTAGTAGATTCGATCTGATATGCTTGTCAGCAGCGCCTGTAAGTCGAGCATCAGCCAATCCTAATTTTAGCAGTGACGTTTGTTGTCCAGTACACCGAGGCCGGCCTAGCTTACAGCTTCTCTGCGCCGCCTACAAAGATCGGCAGATCGTGACGGGCTGCGAATTCAGATGTGGCTTTGCGAAATGCTCGTTTTAGGTCAACATACAAAGACACATTTGCGTTTTCCGTCGGCATCACAAATTCCATCTCAATGGTAACCCGCGGTTCAAACCTG
The DNA here is from genome assembly GCF_056533845.1 of Ruegeria sp. F5. Taxonomy (NCBI): domain Bacteria; kingdom Pseudomonadati; phylum Pseudomonadota; class Alphaproteobacteria; order Rhodobacterales; family Roseobacteraceae; genus Ruegeria; species Ruegeria sp. F5. The sequence continues at coordinate 9,059 of NZ_JBQFOU010000005.1, forward strand.
CGCGCAACAATGCCATGCGGCGTAAATAGCGGCAGGGAAAACGGCTCTGCAATATTGACGTTTCGCTTGTTGGCAAGCAATGCATACCGCATAACCGATGACTGACACCAAATCCGCTTGGATATGCTGCCGGACACTTCGCCGATTAGCCGTGTCTCATCATCATTGGGCAGAAACATCGTTTCGCTTTCAAACCCCACATGGCTATGTCCGCTGAGATCTGTGTTTCTGATCACCTTTTGCGCGGCCAATTCATGATCCTTGTGCACAGCGAACACATAATCGGCAACCGCGAACGCCTCGGTGTGGATCCCTTCTATATGACCAACCTTATGGGTTACGGCAAAATCGAGCTTCCTTTCGTGGAATGCTTCCACAGTTTCCTTGGCATGCTGATCGTAGATGTCGACGAAAGCATTCGGATAGTCCCGGTGAAACGATTCCAGGACTGCCGGCATTACAGCGGCACCGATTGTTGGCAAGCAAGCGAGGCGAACCCTTTCTTCGATCCCCGCACGGATTTCAGCAGCAGCACGTTGTAACGACTCGGCACTATTGTACACACCCTCAGCAATCCTAAAAAATGCCATCCCCTGCGTTGTCGGCGTGACGCCACGGCCCACGCGGGTAAAAAGCTCGAACCCCACATTCCGGGAGAGTTCGGTTACAAGTCGACTTACGCCCGACTGCGTTAACCCCATATGTTCCGCAGCGGCCGCCAATGTCCCGGTTCGCACCACCAGCAGAAATGCCTGAATTTGCCTAAATGTCATTGTCCCACTTTCTTCGAGGAATGATCAAGCATGGCGTGGCCAACCGTTCGCTCTGGGTCTTTTGAGTTTAGGAAAGCGATTCCTGATCGAAATTGGCAGGGCGTCGATTAAGGTCAGAATACGACGCACCACATCGATTCACAAGTTGATGACGCGTTCCTGAGCGACAGCTGTCAAGAAACGATCCACACCATGCCATAGATCAAGCTATTGGAAAATATGTGATAATTTCCTATAGCTGACCATAGGTCAACCATCTTGATGATTCAGCAAGAATCGAAGCAGGAAATGTTTGCTACCAAAACAACCACGTTGAACCACAAGGCACAGCGACGCAAACAAAGAGACCCGCCAATCAACCGCTCGGGTGATCTTGCGCACCATATTTGCTGATGCCGTTGTCCAGACACGGAGCAAACATGACCTCGAAACGCGCACTCGCACTGTCCTCCGTTTTTAGCATCTCGTTGCTTGCAACGCCTTTGATAGCGGATGTCCATCCAGTTACAAATGAAGAGCTGGCAGAAGAACAAGTGTTCACTTACCGCGTCGGTGATGAATTTGCTTCGATTGATCCGCAACTGGCGGAAGATGTACAGGGTGGTGAATTCATTCGGGACCTTTTCGAAGGGCTTATGAACCAGGACGCCGATGGCAATTTGGTGCCGGGTGTCGCCACTCATTTTGAAGCGAATGCTGACAACACCGTCTACACCTTTCAATTGCGTGACAACGCAAAATGGTCGGACGGCAAACCTGTGACCGCCCACGATTTTGAGTATTCATGGAAGCGACTTGCCGATCCGAACACGGCCTCTCCCTATTCCTGGTTCGCTAAGGAAATGGGACTGAAGAATGTCAAAGCTGTTATGGCCGGAGACATGGATCCGTCCGATCTTGGTGTGAAAGCCCTGGATGACCACACTCTGGAAGTTCGGTTGGAAAACAGCATGGGGCACTTTCCCCTGATGACGACGAGCGAACCGACATTCCCGTCTCCGAAATGGGCGATTGATGCGCATGGTTCGGACTGGACCAAGCCCGGGAACATCGTATCAAACGGTGCCTATGTTCTGACCAAACATGTCCCCCAAGAAAAATCCGTGCGCGAACGCAATCCGCTTTATTGGAACGACGAGAACACGATTTTGGAGCGGGTAGAGGCTCTTGTCATCAGTGACGACAATGGTGCCCTGACGCGCTACCTAGCCGGTGAGTTGGATCGCACAGAGGTGCCCACCGGGCAATACAATGCCCTAAGCCAAAAACACCCAGACGACGCGGTCAGCTTTCCGCGTCTTTGTGCTTACTATTACTTCATCAACATGACTGAAAACACGCACCCCGCACTGCTGGACCCGCGTGTTCGCGAGGCGCTTTACCTCGCCATTGACCGAGAGGTAATTACCAACGCGATCCTGCAGGGTGGCGAATTTCCGGCCTATACGTTCACGCCCGAGGCGACTGCGAACTTCGTCAGCCCAGACACGCCGGCCCGTAGTATGACGCAAGCCGAAAGAGACGCGCGCGCGTCGGCTTTACTGGCCGAGGCTGGCTACACTGGTGAAGAGATTGAGCTGGATCTTCTTTACAATACCAGCGAGGCACACAAGAAGATTGCGATTATCGCGTCCCAGATGTGGAAGCAGAAGCTGGGTATCGATACCGTCCTACAAAACATGGAATGGAAGACCTTCCTCGAAGCGCGTTCGAACCAGCAGTTCGACATAGGCCGCGCCGGATGGTGCGGGCCGTATAACCTGGCATCGTCCTTCCTTGACTTGATGAGCAGCACTCATGCTTATAACGACGCGGGCTATGCCAATGCCGAGGTTGACGCGCTGCTGGAAAAAGCCAAGACCAGCCCCAATCCGTCTGCAAGTTTTACGCGTATCGAGGAAATCTTGGCCACCGACTTCCCGATCATTCCGATCTATCACTACGCAGGCGTTTACATGATGAACGACGATCTTCGGAACTGGCCCGTTGGGAATGTCGAGCAGAAATGGTACTCGCGCGAGCTCTATTTCGCAGCTGACTGACTGAGTGGCACCGGGCCGCACAACACGTCTCTGGTCCTGCACGTCATCCCGAATTCGCCCCAAACATTCCCTTTCCCCGGGAGGTCCCAATGACCGAGTTCATCATCAGACGCCTGCTATCCGCGATCCCTACGCTGCTGGTTTTGATCATCTTCTCCTTTCTGCTGATGCATTCAGCACCCGGCGGCCCGTTTTCTTCTGACCGACCCCTGCCCCCTGAGGTGTTGGCCAATATCGAAGCCAAATATCATCTGGACGATCCCCTGCCCTTACAAATTTGGAATTACGTCGTGGGCATCGTCACTCAGTTCGATTTCGGTCCCTCCTTTCAATACAAGGATCGGACGGTGAACGAGATCATTGCTCAGGGTTTTCCGGTGACACTGACTTATGGGTCGATCGCATTTGTGGTTGCCGTTGTGTTTGGGTGCGCCTTGGGCATCACGGCTGCGCTGAACCAGAACTCTTGGCTGGACTACTTTGCCGTGGGTATCTCTATCGGCGCACAGGTGCTACCAAACTTTGTCATGGCACCAATCCTGGTGCTGATCTTTACGCTATGGCTGGGATGGCTGCCCGGCGGCGGATGGAACGGTGGGCAATGGCCTTACCTGGTCATGCCGGTGATCGCATTGTCGACCAGTTTCATGGCGTCGATTGCGCGGATCATGCGGTCGTCGCTGTTGGAAGTGATGCACAGCAACTTTATCCGCACCGCGCGCGCTAAGGGCCTGCCGGCACGGGCAATCCTGTTTAGACACGCCTTGAAGCCGGCGATGCTGCCAGTGATTTCCTACCTCGGTCCGACCTTCGTGATCATGATCACCGGTTCTGTCGTGATCGACCTCTATTTCACTACCGGCGGTATCGGACAGGCCTTTGTGAACTCGGCCCTGAACCGGGATTATTCGGTGATGATGGGGATCACAATCCTGATCGGCTGCCTAACCATTCTGTTTAACCTGGTCGTAGACATCCTTTACGCCTGGATTGACCCAAAGATCAAACTATAGAAGGCCGCACTATGTCTGACACCGCTATTGTAGATCCAAACGGCCTTGTGGAAGCACCGACCAAAGGGCGTTCCCTCTGGCAGGATGCGCGCCGTCGGTTCCTGCAGAACCGGGCCGCCGTCATCAGCCTGTTCGTGCTTAGTTTTATATGCATTGTTGCCGTTCTTGGCCCGTTTATGGCCGCGTGGAGCAACGAAGAGGTGGATTGGAGCGTGTTGGGCGACATCGCGACGCTAGGCGCGCCGTCATTCGAAAACGGCCACTATTTCGGCGTCGATGAACTGGGCCGGGACCTCTTTGCGCGCGTTATTCAGGGAACGCAGGTTTCCCTCATGGTCGGGATCGTCGGCTCGTTGATCGCCGTCACATTCGGGACTCTTTACGGCGCGACCGCCGGATATGTTGGCGGACGCACCGACAACATCATGATGCGGCTTGTCGATATCCTGATGTCGATCCCGTACATGTTTGTGCTGATCCTATTGTTGGTCGTATTTGGCCGCTCGATGTGGTTGCTGTTCGTAGGCGTCGGTTTAATTTCCTGGCTGGAAATGTCACGGATTGTACGCGGCCAGACGTTGGCTTTGAAATCCAAGGAATATGTCGAGGCGGCGCTGGCCATCGGGGTCAAGCATCATGTGATTGTCATCCGGCACATCATCCCGAACCTGCTGGGTGTGATCGTGATCTACGCCACCCTGCTGGTGCCTCAGATGATCCTGACCGAGAGCTTCATCTCGTTCCTTGGCCTCGGCGTTCAGGAGCCCAACACAAGCTGGGGAGCGCTGATCTCCGAAGGTGCCTCGACCCTGCAATACGGCACCTACTGGCAGCTTTTCTTCCCGCTCGCTTTTTTTATTGTGACGCTCTTTTGCTTCTTCTTCATCGGTGACGGCCTGCGCGATGCGCTGGACCCCAAAGACAGGTAGGGACCAATCATGAGCTTGTTGGAAGTCAAAAATCTGTCCGTTGAATTCGACACGCCCGATGGACAAGTACGTGCCGTGCAGGACGTCAGCTTTACGCTCGGAGAACAGAAGACGCTGGCCATCGTCGGCGAAAGCGGATCAGGGAAGAGCCAGACAGCGTTTTCAATCATGGGGCTGATCGCGGGGAACGGGCGCGTGACCGGTTCGGTCAAATTCGACGGAACCGAGATCTTGAATGCGTCGGAAAAAGTGATGAACACCTACCGCGCTGCGCAGATTGCGATGATCTTCCAGGATCCAATGACCTCGCTGAACCCGTTCGTCCGAGTGTCCAAACAGATGGCTGAGGTACTGATGCTTCACAAAGGGCTCAGTAAAACAAATGCCATCAAAGACAGCACCAGAATGCTGGACGCGGTGAAAATCCCCGATCCGGCAAGACGTGTACACATGTACCCGCACGAGTTTTCCGGTGGTATGCGACAGAGGGTGATGATCGCGATGTCCCTGCTATGCCATCCCAGGCTGGTCATCGCCGACGAGCCGACAACTGCGCTGGACGTAACTGTTCAGGCGCAAATTATGGATCTGCTCAGCGACCTGCAAAGCGATTTCGGCATGAGTATCATGTTGATTACCCACGACCTTGGCGTTGTGAAGGGATCATGCGAGAACACGCTGGTTCTCTATGGTGGGCGCGTCATGGAAACCGGCCCGACGAGCGAACTCTTTGCCAGACCTACCCATCCCTATACCCGTGGATTGCTGCACGCGGTGCCTCGGTTGGAGTCAAATGACACCAAGTTGGCCACCATTCCCGGCAACCCGCCCAACATGCAACACCCGCCCAAAGGCTGCGCTTTTTCCCCGCGCTGCAGTAATACCATTGACCGCTGCATCGTTGAAAAGCCCCGACTGGAACGCTTCGCGAGGGATCGCAGCCGCACTTGTCATTTGTCCCCGGAGGAACTCGCATGACTAGCCCCGAAACACTGCTGACGGTCGATGATGTCAAAGTCTATTTCGAATACGGTCGTGCCGTCTTCGCAGCGAAACAAGAACAGCGGTACATCAAGGCAGTTGATGGGATCAGTTTCGACATCAAACGCGGTGAAACGCTGGGTATCGTGGGCGAAAGCGGTTGCGGTAAATCCACACTGGCCCGCGCTGTCATACGGATGGTACCTGCGCATTCCGGGCGGGTGTTGTGGATGGGGCAGGACCTGTTGGAATTGGATAGCAACGCCATGCGCGACCAGCGCAAGGACCTGCAGATGATCTTTCAGGATCCTCTAGCATCGCTGAATCCGCGCATGACTTTAGGTCAGATCATCGCCGAACCGTTAAGGACACATTTCCCCCAGATGCCCCGATCCGAGATCCGCTCGAAAGTGGCTGCCATGATGGCGCGGGTTGGCCTGTTGCCCAGCATGGTCAACCGCTATCCGCATGAGTTTTCCGGTGGCCAGTGTCAGCGGATCGGGATTGCGAGGGCACTGATACTGGAGCCCAAGCTGATCATTTGTGACGAGCCGGTTTCTGCGCTGGACGTCTCGATCCAGGCGCAGGTGATCAATTTGCTGATGGATCTGCAGAAAGAGATGAATCTCTCTCTGATGTTCATCGCCCATGACCTGAGCGTTGTAAAACATATCTCCACACGCGTAATGGTTCTGTATCTGGGTAATGTGGTGGAACTGGCCGACAGCGACGCCATATATCGGAACCCGTCGCACCCATATACCCGCGCTTTGATTGCTGCTGTGCCGGATTTGGACAAGACTGCTCCAGCGGACCGGGCGTCATTGATGGTCGACGGGGAACTGCCGTCACCGCTATCGCCTCCGTCTGGGTGCCCGTTTCGCACGAGATGTCCTGTAGCTCAAAAAATCTGCAGTGTTGAGAAGCCGAAGCTTGAAACATCCTCCGACGGTCACGGTGTCGCGTGTCATTTCCCTAAAGTTGCGCAGCAAGACAACTGAATTAGTCAATAAAAATCCCGCAAACCGGTTGAATTGGAACCATTCTGCTGTTCGTTTGAGAAACCTTTCTAACACCACGATTGGGCCGCAATGCGGATACTCCGAAGTGTGGGCTCTTCGCAGTCGTTAGATCGAACGCAGCTTGATTGCCGGACAGGGCGCACTCCTGCAGCAGGGACGGCCCAAAGCTGCCGTTGAAAAAAGGGTACGGTCGCTGCGGTGTGCTCGTCAGAGGAGACATTCGCTGCAGTAGCGAAGTTTGGCGGCTGGAAAGCGCGCACCCCACGCAACAAAGTGAGAGTTCGCCGCGGTTATCCAGCGAAATTCGACCAATACGTGTGTGGGTAGTTGAATTGAGACCACTCGTCTGGTAACTGGATGAACCGGAAACCCTGATACAGGAGAGATCAGATATGATGAATTGTCAGACCTCAATGCTTCGCGCGGTAGGCGCAGTAGCCCGTTAAAGCGGTCTGACAGGTTTCCGATCTGAAGGCCGCCTCGTGAGCGGCCTTTTTTGTGTTTTTCTCATGTGGCGGCTTTCCATCATTTCATGGAGAGAACAATGCCAAGCTTATCACTTTATAATCCAATCAACCGGTCGCGTGGCCTCTTACTGCGGCTAACGGCTATCTTCGCCCGGCGATCCAGCGCCGAACAGTCTGTTCTACGCAGAAAAGCCGAGCTTCCGGCTCACCTGAGGAAGGACGTCGGCCTTCCACCGGAGGTTGAACATCCGCCTCCTTCACACCATCGGTTCCCTTTTTAAGGAAACAATCAAGTAAGGGCAGCTTTCTGCCCTTGCTCTTAACAATCGCTCCGTGTCCGGAGCGAAGCCGACTTCGGAACAGACGCAGCACATACCCCTGCTCCGTTTCCCTCAAAATATCCCGTCCAAACCGGCAGTTCCTGCCATTCGTTTGATGCCATAGTGTAGCCTATTAAAGCAGACCTTGATCTGCCGTATGGCAATCCGCGTGGGTCGAAATTACAAATCGCGCACCAAGCAGTCATCCGAACTAAGTCGTTCCAATTTTATCCAGCACGAATTCAACCCGCTCGCTCACGGATACCCTTGGTAAAACCAAAACCTCGTAACCAAGGTCATTCAACGCACTTTCTATGCGATGATACTCCTCTACCGCAGCTTGAAAATCATGTTTGCGTACAGCGTCACTTTCGAAAATCTCTTTCCAAGGTGGAAACAAGACTACTGGCGCCGAGTGGACACGAGCATCGCCAAGAGTTTCACCAAGCGATGGTCCGCGCGAGTATTCTAATGCGACCGCCTCATCAATGAGACCTCTGTCAAAAAACACTGGACCGCATTGTAGTTGAGCCGCTTCTAAGTCAGACCGAGCGGTTTCGATAGCCCGCATTGCGAAGGCATTCATATTGATCCATGGCAGGGCTTTGCCACGCAGCTCAATTTAGTTTCCTCACGTGGTGCCGTTCGGTACCCTCTCTGAGCAGATGTTTTCAAGGATGTTGTCGATGTACGGCAAAGGTGGCGGGATTCTATGACGGCGACTCTACGCATAACAAGACGCGCTGCCTTGCTCGTCGTTCTATTTTTCGTGCTCCTTTGGTCTGCTTTGGCCTTGCCTGTATTTTCCGGGCTTCGAACTCCAATGTTGGAGAAGATACTTTCAGAACAAATCGGTCAGACGGTGTATATTGAAGGGGATGTCAGCATCATTCTGAGTGCAACAAGTCACGTTCGTGCAACAAAAGTCGTGGTGCCTAGCGAGACCATAGAGAACGTGAACCTGGCAGTCTTGGAGGTTCTGGAACTGGAATTAGACCTGCCAGCGTTGATTTCAGGCCAGATCAATATCGACAACCTGAAAATCGATGGCCTGAATGTTCAACTGCTGACCGACACAGACGGGGTGCAAAGCTGGGTGGCGGACAATCGGCCTGAGGTCAGTACTACAGCGTTAGGGATACAGAATGACACGGATGGTATTCTGGATTTCCTGAGCGATAAAACGGTGGCTTTCACGTCGGTCGCGCTGATCGTGGACAATGAGACAACTGGTTTCGAATTCGATTTCAAATTGGCAAACCTGCACTTGGATCAACTCGGCGATAATGCAGGTGCAACAGTCACAAGCAACGGAACCGTGAACGGGCAGAGCTTTCAGATCAAAGGTGACTATCCACGAGGCCAACCATTCACAACAAATGCGAATTTCGGTGCGATGACACTCGGTTTCAACGGAAGTCCCATCACCGCGCAAAACGGTGGTGGCTTCGAAGGCAAGCTGACGTTGGTTACTGGCGAAATTGGCGATCTACTCGAGCTTCTCCGACTCGACCGTGATGTTGAAGGTCAGGCAACTTTGGTGGCCGATGTAAAAAACCAAAACCCAAAACTGAAGGTCTCGGATTTCAGCACAGCATTAAACCTTTCGAACGGTCAATTGCTAACTGCGAAGGGTACTGTCGACGATCTGATCGGTTTTGAAGGGATCGATCTGGCAATTAACGGACGGTTCTATCCGCAGGGTGAACCACCTGAAACGGCTACAGACCTAAAAGATTTAAAGCTCACCAACATTTCGACCCATATCGTCGGCACGGAAAACGCGCTGGAATTTCAGGATCTGATCCTCACGACAAATGCGTTTGACAACGAGTTGAAGCAAATCGGTCCGGTGCGCTTTGGCCGCATGTTTCGTGCTGACAATGGTAACCTCATACTGGAAGACATCGCGTTGCAGGCAGGACCGCAGGATCAACCCTACTTTACTGCCAAAGGCGACATCAAAGACCTGTTGCGCCTGAAAGAGATCGACTTTAGCGGCACGATGTCGATCCCGTCATCGCTGTTTTTTCGAGACCCTAGTGCAAAGTCGCTTGGCGGTGTCAAAGGCAGCTTTTCTGTCGATGATCTTCAGGGGTTCCTCAGTCTCAACCAGTTCGATGCGCACACGGTTGATACCGAGATTTGGGAACTGAGATCCCAGGCTAAACTCGGGAACGTAAACGACTTTGAAAACCTGTCCTTCGATTTCAATCTGGACATCAAAGACAGCGCGCAATTCCTGGCCGCCATCGGCCAGAAATCGGTCAACACCAGACCGTTAACGGTCAGCGTGTCCTCGAACGGAAAACAAGAAGACTTCTCAAGTGAAATTGCGCTGACATCCGGCAAGTCGGTGCTGAATGCCAACCTGAAGACATCCACGGCTGGCGCGCGAGTAATGACACAAGGCAAGATTTCCAGCCAAAGCATCGCATTGCAGGACATCAAAAACGCTGTTGCCGTTGGTTCGCGCATCGCGACAAGCTTTCGCCAACCTGGCACCCGGGGCGCAGATCGGAACGTGTCGAAACGGAAGCCTGCCGACCTCATTGAAGCAGAAGATTTCCTGCTGGATCAGGATGTCGATGTGTCCATTGACATCAAGAAAATAGAGGGCGAACAGGCGATAACCAGCTTATCCAGCAACCTTAAAGCAAAGAACGGCCTTGCCCAGCTTGGGCCCGTCGAGGTTGCTTATGATGGCGGTCATTTCTCTGCCACTGCAAAAATGAATATGGTGAAGAGCCCGCAGTTACTTTCACTTCTAGGCACCATAAAGGACTGGAATCTGGCAACCCTGTTCAAAGAGTTCGATACCAAATATTCTGCTGTCGGGCGGCTGCATGGAAGTTTTGAACTCTCCGGAAACAGGCGCTCGGCAGATGCCTATATTAACTCGATGAAAGGCTCGGCATTCATCGTGATGTCAAATGGCGGAATTTCAACCAGTCTTCTCGAACTGTCCGGTCTTGGCATTTTTCCATGGTTGATTTCCGAAGAGTTAAGAAAAGGGTATAGCAAGATCACTTGCCTGGCCGTGCCGATCAAAATCGATGCTGGCGACGTTTCATTCAGTTCGTTTGTTGCGGAGACCCAAAAGGTACAGCTTGTTGCCCATGGCGATCTGGATTGGATAAAAAACACGATTTCAATTCAGGCTGAGGCCCGAAAACTCGGCAGGCCTTTATCTCGGAGCGCCTGGCCATTCGAAGTCGTAGGGACGCTGACGCATCCAAAAATCAAACTTCTTCATCACAACATTTTCCAGAAGCGCGCAGATGGAGCCACAAAGTTACCCGAACACCGAAAATCCTGCGTTCCGGATATTAATCAGCTGAGACAATAGGAGCCATCTCAGATATTCTGAAGTGAGTTCCTATTGTTCCGCTTAAGTCAGCCGGATTTGATATTCACTGGACTTACTTCGCCTCACACCTAAGCTTGCAGTATATTCCGAAAGAGGGCCCGGCATTTTGACGAGAACCGCTTCACTCGCTTTTGCGGCATGGGTTTGGCTGTGTTTCACGGTTTTGTCTTCCAAGGCAGACGTGCTGCATCATTGGGTCCATCTCGGACCGGATAATCAGATCATTGTAAGAGCAATCACTGCATCGCCTGACTGCCCCTTGTTGCAAATCGATGATCAGACTGTTGCGATGAAAAAGCGAGCGATGCCACAGGGCCGGTTTCCCCATCTGGTTTGCGACTACCACGCGCCAATACTGGCTCAAAAAATAATGCTCGAAGGAAACCCGCTGCCTACGCTCAATCCAAGCGTGCAACGGATTGCCGTTATCGGGGATACCGGGTGCCGAATTCGCGGCAGCAGAGTACAAAATTGCAATGATCCAGCCACCTGGCCGTTGAATTCCATCCTCGAGGAGATCGCGTCCAGATCGCCAGATTTGGTTATCCATGTTGGTGACTACGTGTATCAGGCGTCGGAATGCCCGGACGCAGAAAAATGCGGTGGATCTCCGTTTGGTGACACCTTCAAATACTGGTCGGCAGACTGGCTGGACCCGGCGAACAGTCTGTTCAGGCGCGTCCCAATTCTTCTCCTGAGGGGCAATCACGAGAACTGCGGACGCGGCGACAAAGGGTGGTTTCGGTATTTCGAAGCCGGGCCCGTTCCCTCGAATTGTCCCGCTGTAACCTTGCCGCGGATCGCTTCTGTCGATGGTCTTGATCTGATTTCGTTCGACTCCTCCGCCGGACCGGCACCGCATAGCAGCCCCGAGTTGACAAACGTTTACCGAGGAATGGCCCAAGACCTGTTTGAAAGTACCAGCGTCGACGCTTGGTTTCTCACGCACCGTCCACTTTGGGTAAACATGCACGCGTTCGGAGAGCTGATTGATGGTGACGACACACAGCGTGAGGCGTTCAGCCCGATCATTCCGGAAACAGTCAAACTTGTTTTGTCAGGCCACATTCACGCCTTTCAGGCGATCGATTTACTGGACGGTCCAGTCCAGTGGATAAGCGGCAATGGAGGAACGCAGCTTGATCCCATGCCCACCGATCTTGCTACCAACGTTGAAGTTGCTGGCAGCCTTGCAAGTATAGTAGTCAGCAACAGCGATTTCGGCTTCTTAATGTTGACCCGGGAGTCGAATGTTAGCTGGTCGATGGATGCAATAGATGCAAAGGGGAAAACTCGAAATCAATGCCGTCTTATCGGGCGCTCGCTTTCTTGCGAGTGACGCAAACCTGAGTGTGGTTTGAAAGGTTTCGTAGCCGTCACTCTCGGCCCATAGCAGACCTTGGGCACCCTCCCCGTATGCTGCGGTCGCAATCTACATAGCTGCCGTTCGCTGCAGTGCGGCAAAGCCATTGATCAATATTGGCTTTCTAAGCGCAACAATGGCGCTTATGGCCGACTTAAGGCAATTTGCCACCCTGGGAGTTTTTGTCTCTGTCTGACTGACATAGCCAGAGAAAAACTCAATTCCTCTGCCCTTTGAAGAGATTTACCCGCTTGGCCGTTTGAGGCTGAACAGCTCTGTGACACGCGCATAGTCCTGGTAGCCCAAACGTGCCAAGGGTTGGAATTTGGTAACATCAAAGATGCCATTGATCAGATATTTCTCGTTGAGGTGAATGCCTGTGACTTCACCAAAGGCTACGATATTGGAGCTGCCAGGCAGGTCGACGACCTTGGTCAGTTTACACTCCATACTCGCAGGGGCGTGGGCCACACGTGAGCAAGGGATCGTTTCGCATTCAGTGCGTTCGAGCCCGGCGAGTTCAAATTCATCGATATCGCGGCTCGCCGACAAAGAGGTCTTGTTCATCGCGTCGCGCATTTCGTGCCCAACTACGTTGACACAGAATACCCCTGTATCGATCACGTTGCCGATAGAGTCTTTACCGCGTTGGCGATCCTCTTTGCTGGACGTTGATGCAAACATGACCTGCGGAGGGGAGTAAGAGACACCGTTGAAAAACGAATACGGTGCGAGGTTCTCCGATCCATCTGCGCCGCGGGTGGAAACCCAGCCAATCGGTCTTGGTGTGATGAGCGCGTTGAAGGGATTGTGCGGCAGACTGTGGCCGTTTTGCGGTTCGTAAAACATGGGTCGACCCTTGGGGAGCGGAAGCCTCGCCTGTAAGAGGCTCCCGGTGATTAGATTGCTAAGGCAACTACGTCGGGGTTCATGCTGTAGGTGCCGATATGGGAGACATTTGTCAGGACATGACCTTTCATGGCCGCCAGCGCGTCTGCCCCGGTAAAGGATCCGTGTAGATCCAGCTGGTCGATGTCCAATGCATAGACAGTAAAGTGGTAGTGATGGATGATGCTGTCGTTCCAAGGTGGGCACGGGCCGTCATAACCGCCGTAATTCCCCCCCATTTCACCATCGCCAGCAAACCAGTCTGTGTAGCTGTTGATCCCCGTTTTGCCGTAGGAACGCTGGCCGGCGGTTTTGCCCTTGGCCGTAACCCCAAGACTGTCGGCACCTTCTGGAATCTCGGACACGTTTGCAGGGATGTTCACCACGACCCAGTGATAGAAATCCACTCGTGGCAGCTCGGCTGGAACCGTCCTACCCTCTTGATTCACATCGTCTCCAGATGATGGAACATCTGGGTCATGGCAAATGATAGCGAAGGACTTTGTGCCTTCAGGTGCGTCGCTCCACGCGATCGAAGGGTTCACGTTATTCGACAATGCGAAGCGACCTTTGGTCGGAATTCGTCCAAAGGCGAACTTAGCGGGTATCGGTGAGCCATTGGCAAAGCTGTTGATTGTAATTTTCATGGGTGTTCTCCGTGAGGAAACGTCACGCCCCGGTGCCAACCCGGGGCGCAAGTGGTTAACGATTGTAGACGGCTGTGATGGTGGAAGAGGCAAGGCTGTTGGCGTTCACCATGAACCCGGCCAGTGCATTACTGACGGAATCGTCCAACTCCAGAGTGGTGCCGAGCGCATGAACCGTGAAGTTGTAGCGGTGCACCTCACCCGGCGGTGGGCATGCGCCGCCGAAGCCTTCCGCGCCATAGTCGTTGGTCAGTTCCACTACACCTGTCGGGACCGCCGCGCCGCTGGGCAGTTCACTTACATCTGCCGGGATGTTGAAAGCGAACCAGTGCCACCAGCCAGAGCCGGTTGGCGCATCTGGGTCGTAGACAGTGACCGCGAAACTTTCAGTACCCTCAGGTGCGCCGGTCCAGGCCAGTGTCGGCGCAATGTTGCCGCCTGCACAGCCAAAGCCCTGGAAAACCTGGGCCGCGTCAAGCTGGCTGCCTTCGGCAATATGGGGGCTGGAGAGTTGGAAGGTGTCCGCCACAACAGGGGACGTCAGACCACTTGCGACCAACAGGGGCGCAAGAAGAGATGTGCGTAGCATTGTTCAGTTCCTTTCCTGAACTTTTGTGTTGTCGATGGAAGTAAATTAGACACCACACACAGGTGCCGCCTCCGGCAGCCACGCAACTAATGTCGAAATTCGATCAACCTTTCGCGGAACGGATGTCTTTTGGCCTAATCCCGAACCTTTTGTGGAATGCGTCTGAAAAATGAGATGGCGTTTTAAAACCGCAATCCATTGCGATTGCGGAGATTTGGCTGTCTGTGGTTTGCAGCAAACTCAACCCTCGTTCCAATCGCGTGTGCAATAGAATCTTTGCAAACCCCTGACCTGTTTTTGACAGCCATCGTCGCATGGTAGCTTCGCTCATCGCGAAATGGTCAGCGACGTCCCCGGCCATCCAAGGATGGCTGAGGTCCGTTTCGATCAAGCGGCGGACTTGACTGATTGGATCGTCTTCAACTTGCGTTGGCAGATTGAATCCCTGTGCGCGAAGCCAGAGTAAAGGCTCTAATAGTCGATGCTTTTTTATCATTTCCGGAAGCGAGGCGTTGTTCAGCGTATCTGTGATCAAGCTAAGGATATCAGATGGGTTGTGCTCTGAAGCTCTAACAATTTGGACGCCCCTTTCAGCCTGCGTTTTGGGCACATCAGAGAAAACGCCATCCACCAAATCGTGAGAAAAGCAGACTCCCAAAGCGCGGTAGGTTTCATTCATGACCGGCCGGTTTTCCATGGTGACCATAGCGCCCGGTGGAAAGATCATCAAATCCCCTTCTTCGCCAAGCATTTCGCCTTGGGTCGGGTGCAGAACGTATTTGCTGCCGCGTTGAATAAAGAACAGGAAAGTCAGCCGAAAATAGAGTTCCGTAAACGTTGCTGTCGTCGCTTGAGAGATCGGATAGATGGATACCTGATGCGACATTTCGAAAGCTTCGGTAATCGGTTCAAGGTTCAAGATTTGGTCTCGCTTGGAAATACGCTGCCCCACGAGAGAGCAGCGCAGAGAGTAATCAGGCCACTTCTTGCAAGGACGCTGTCATGCCGTTTGACAACAAGGCACCACCGCCCGGTGCAACTTCAGTCAAATCCAAGCGACGCAATATTTGGCGCGTCGTTGCAACGGCGGCTGACAGAGTTGGGAGGCCGGACGCACGTTCAATCATTTCGATGGATGGGAGCGACGGCATTTGGACACAGGCAGATGCAACAATGGCATCGACACCGCGCGTATCAAGCTTACGCCATAGCTCGGTAGGAGCTGTTGGGTCTTGTGATGCGACTTTGAGGTTGTCCGGTATTTCCAGTGCAAGGAAGTCCTGCACTTCGATACCCTCGTTCTCGATATAATCCACGACCATTTTCGTGAGCGGCTTCATGTACGGGCAAATTATCGAGACCTTTTTGATCCCAAGATCCTTCATTCCATCGATGAGCGCGCCCGCAGAGTTCAGGACAGGAGTTGGGCATCCATTGTCGACCGTCGCTTGATTGAGATTGACTTCAGATTTTCGGTGATAGCCCAACCCCATGGACATAATCGCAACCAGACACGCATAGGCCTGCACTTCGACTGCCGCGTCGGACAACTCGACCGCGCAACGCTGGCTGTCGGCGTCCATAGCTTCAAGCTCTTCCTTCACCACACTTTTCATCCGCATTCGGGACGAATGAAATGCAAAACGATCGGGCAGAATCGTCTCCCGCGCTTTCAAAAGCGCCGGAATTTCTGTTTCCATGGTGACGTTAGAACTGGGAACAATCAGGCCAACACGGCGGTACTTTGTAGCAAAAGACATGGTCTTTCCTTTCAGGGGATAGGGTTAGAGCGCGGGGCCCATGACGGCTTCGGGCAACCAAGTTGCGATGCCGGGAAAAACGCAGAGCAAAATGATGGCAATCAACATGCAGGCAACGAATGGAAGGGAGCCGGTCAGGATCGTCTTCAACGAAATATCCGGGGCGATACCGTTGATGACATATAGATTCAGGCCAACGGGTGGAGAGATCAGACCGATTTCCATGTTGATCGTCAGGATCACAGCAAACCAGATCGGATCAAAGCCGGCGGTTGTAATGATCGGCAACAAAATCGGAGCTGCCATCAGGATCACTGCGACCGGAGGAAGAAAGAAGCCCGCAATGATCAGAAAGATGTTCACAGCGATCATCAAGACCCAAGGGTTCACATCCAGCGTCCCGATCCAGGTCGCAATGCTTTGCGTGATGAAAAGGCTCGACAGCATGTAAGAGAACACGCCAGCCGCTGCGATGATGAAGAGGATCATCACGCTTTCCTTGGTGCTGTCCTGCAGGATCATCCAGATTTTGCGGATATCCCAAAGTTTGTAGATGACGATGGCCACGACAAGGCACAGGATCGCACCGACTGCTGCCGTTTCCGACGGCGTGGCAACGCCGCCGTACATCGTGTAAAGCACACCGATGATGATTGCGATAAACGGCAGAACACGCGGCAGAACTTCGAATTTTTGCCCCCAGGAATAGCTGCGCGCGGTCAGCAGCGCGGCATCGCCGGATCGCCAGGTCGCGTAGAGCGACCAAACCATGAAGAGCCCCACCAAAAGCAGGCCAGGAAAGACGCCTGCCAGAAACAGACGGCCAATCGAGGTCTCCGTCGCGATCCCGTAGACGATCATTGTAACCGACGGTGGGATTAAGATACCGAGCGTACCACCTGCCGCGATAGAACCCGTCGCGATCCCTTCCGGGTAGCCGCGTTTGCGCATTTCTGGAATGCCCATCTTACCAATCGCGGCGCAGGTTGCGGGGCTCGAACCAGACATTGCAGCGAACAATGCGCAGGCGCCCAGGTTCGAGACCACCAACCCGCCGGGGACGCGCGTGAGCCATCTTTCGAGTGCTTCATACAGGTCCGCTCCTGCTCGCGTTGATGCAATCGATGCCCCCATGATGATGAACATCGGGATCGAGAGAAGCGCAAAGCTGTCGAGCTTTCCAAAGAAAATCTCTGGCATCAGTTCCAACGACCGAATGCCGTCAAAGACCAACAAGAAACCAGCAGAGACGATCATCAAGCCTACGGCAACAGACACGCCAGAGAAAAGAACGAGGATAGTGCAAACGCCAACAAGGGCGCCAAGGATGAGGGGGTCCATCGTTATGCCTCCAACCCAAATGGGGTTTCAGATTTTGTCAAAAGGGCAACAAGATCAGCCAGAAGTTGGAGAAGCAACAAACCGAAACCGACAGGTAGCGACAGATACGGGATCCACAGCGGAACGGCTGTGACCGTGTCAGATGTCCAACCACGCTTGTAGGCAAAGTGCCAATACTCGTAGCCGTAGAATAGCAGCACCGCCGTGATGATGATGGACAAACTGAGGGTCAGAACTGCAAGGCCAAACCGAGCGCGCCCCCGCAGTGCCAATGGGATCAAGTCAACATTGACGTGCCCCCGCTGATATTGAACGAATGGCAACCCGACCAAAGCTGCGGCGATGACGAGGTAGACGACGATCTCTGTTTGCCACACAGTCGATCCATTGAGGACAAATCGAACAAAGATCATCTGACAAGTCAGAACGACAGCTGTCAGGATCATTAAAGCAGAGCACCAACCGGCGGCGCTTGAAATTTGGTGAATGGTTCGAACGATTTGGTTGTCACTTGTCGTTCGAACAATTGATGCAGGGGCGTGTCCGGACATGTCGGGCGTCCTTTGCTTTAGTGGAAAGGTTGTCCGAGGCGCATTGGCCTCGGACGCAACAGGGCTATTCGACGGCCAAAGCGAGATCCAAAAGCTCCTGACCGCCAGGTACTTCGGCGACAAAAGTGGCATATGACGTCTCCTGTGCGAGCGTTTGCCAATCTTGGAAGTCTTCGGCAGTCATTTCGGCGATTTCGACACCAGCTGCACTGAAGACCTCAACCGATTTCGCGTCCTGAAGCTTCGCCTGCTCGAGGTAATGCGCCTCGGCTTTCTCCGCTGCGGCGAGGAGTGCGGCCTGCTGCTCACCCGACAAGCCTTCAAACGTGGATTTGTTCATCAATAGCGGCTGATACAGGAACCAAAGCGCGATGTCGGAGGCCGGCGTATAGCACGCAACCTGCTCGAAAATCCGGTAGGACACAAATGAGGAAGATGATGTGTTTGCTGCATCCAAAACACCCGTCTGCATGGCCGAGTAGATTTCTGACGAGGCCATCGATGTAATCGACGCACCAGCCCCGACCAACATTTGCTCAAAGGCTTTTCCAGCCGCACGGGTCTGCATTCCTTCGACATCGGAGGGATTGGTGATGCACTTGTCCTTGCCGACGAAGCCGCCTGCCAGATAACCGTGCACAAGAACCATCACGTCATCTTCTGCCATCTTCTTTTCGAGCGCTTCCATGAAGGGAGACTGGCTCAAACGCGCTGCATGATCGTGGTTCTTCACAAGACCCGGCATCAGAGTGAGGTTAAATGATGGCTGTTGCCCACCTGCATAGGACAGTGGGAAAACCGTCATATCAAGCTGCCCCCGTGACAGTGGCCGATACTGTTCGCGCGGCTTAAAGAGCGATTTGGACGGGAAGATCTTGATCTCAAGATCCACATCCGCGGCGGCGACTTCATCAGCAACGATTTGAGCGACCTCATGTCTAACATCTGCGGTCGACCATTGGTGAGACAGACGCAGTTCTTCCGCCTGCGCGCTGCCTGCCAATAGCGCCAAACCCAGCGTGGTTGATCGTGCAAAATTTTTCATCGTGGTTCCTCCTTGTGGATTATTACATGTCTTATATGTATACATATAGCAACTAAAAAAATCCTGTTGATGCTTTTTTGTATGGAATTGGAATCCGGCGCACTGTATGAAAATGTTGGAAGGGAGCCGTCATGCCGCGTGCATCAGATATGCTTATCGAGCAGATAAAAAACGAGATTTTCAGTGGGTTACTGAAGCCTGGCGATCAGTTGGAAGAAGCTGAACTATCCAAAAGATTTGGCGTCAGCCGCACTCCAATACGTGAAGCGATTAGATCAATGGTGGATGGCGGGTTTCTCGAAACGAGGCCTCGCAAAGGTGCCATAGTTCGAGTTTTGTCTGCGAAAGAACTGAACGATTTATTCGAAGTCGCCGCGGAATTGGAAGGGATGGCGGCGCGTTTAGCCAGCGAGTCTTTGACGCTCTCACACAAGAAGTCGATCCAAGAAGGCTTGCAACAATGCAAGGACGCAGCCGCGAAAGAAGACCCAGCTGCCTATGCAGCTGCAAACCTCGTGTTTCACGCGGCTATCCACCGGGCAGCTGGAAACGAATGGCTCATTGATCAACTTGAACGACTTCAGGCTCGCATAAACGTCTATCGGCTCTTGCCATATGAAGTTGTTGGTCGACTGGAAAAATCGGTCGAAGAGCATGAGCAGATCGCCGAGGCGATCTTCAACAAGGATGGAGCAACTGCGAACACTTTGATGCGCGATCATATCATGCTTCAAGGTGCACGACTGCCAAGTTTACTGAAAGCCTTGGAGTAATTAGCTTGGGCACCATTTGAGTTTTGGGTTCATCGCGGCCCAGAGCCGTCGTTCGACCTTGATGACCGTCGCCGCAGTGCGGCCCGTCAGAGGAGACATTCGCTGCATTTGCATAGTTTAGCCTGAGCAGACGTTATCCGCGAGCCAGTTCAATCCAGGTACGGCGCTTGGTAACAACCGCTTCCAGCACTTCACCTTCGTGATCGACCGCACGCCATAGATAGTGGCGTTTGCCATTCACCTTCACAAAAACCTCGTCCACGTGCCACTTCCATTTGGAGAAGGCCCGCAGTTGCTGAACGCGCTTCCGTCTGATCTCA
The DNA here is from genome assembly GCF_056533845.1 of Ruegeria sp. F5. Lineage (NCBI taxonomy): Bacteria > Pseudomonadati > Pseudomonadota > Alphaproteobacteria > Rhodobacterales > Roseobacteraceae > Ruegeria > Ruegeria sp. F5. Next base: position 29,253 of record NZ_JBQFOU010000005.1, read on the forward strand.
GCAGCAAACATTGGGCCAAACCTGTTCCACCAATATCGGACGGTTTCGTGGCTTACGTCGATGCCTCGCTCGTGCAGCAGATCTTCGACATTCCGAAGCGAGAGCGGGAAACGGATGTACAGCATCACCGCAAGGCGGATGATCTCGGGACTTGTTTTAAAGTACTTAAAGGAGGCAGATTTGGTCATGGGCAAAAGCTACGCAACCGCCCTGACCGCCTCAAGCCAAATTCTTCTGACAAGACCGCTTCACACGCGCGCAAACGGTCCCAACTGTGCCTTCCCAGCAAGGTCAAGCGCCGCATCGGAGCTTGACCCAATCGGCCAATAGTCCAACTCGGGCACACGGAATTGCGAGAGGTTGAGCACACGATACTGAACCTTAGGCGAAGTCTGTTATCTGTCCCGAAAAATCCAGTTTTGTTTCGCAAAAAAGTACTTAGACAGGCAATGACGACTTAGCTTCGTCTATCTGCTCAATGTCAATCTCGGCCAGCGAAGAAACGACGCAATCCGCCGCCGTTAGTTCACTCTCGTGATCTTCATGAAGAAGACCAACGCAGTAGAAACCACCATTCTTTGCCGCTTCGACCCCGGAGGAGGAATCCTCGATCACGACACATTCATCCACTTTCAGCCCCAGCCCGCTGGCGGCGGTGAGGAATATATCAGGGTTGGGTTTCCCTTTTTCGACATCATCGCCCCCGATAACAACCGGAAAGGCATCCAACAAACCAGCTTTTTCAAGAACGGCTCGGACATTAGCGCTGCTGGAAGCGGCCGCCAGCCCGTAACCCTCCGACTGGCATTGTCTTACGAGGCGCACAGCAGCATCGAAGACACGAAATTCGCCTCGCTCGATCATTTCAACATAATAGACATTTTTTTTGTCTGCGGCGGTTCTGACCTCGGTTTCCGAATGCCGGGTCATGACCGCACGCGCCCCGTCAAAACGGGGGCGACCGTCGACAAGACGTCGATATTCTGCCCTTCCAAACTCATACCCGTGTTCTTCGAACATGCGTTTCCAGGCCGCAAAATGCGCCGGCACGGTGTCGACCAAAACACCATCGAGGTCAAAGATAAGTCCTTTGATTGGCATGCTGAATCTCCTGGTTCGAGCCTGTGCCAGAAACACGTAGCATGTCGGGAATTTTCTTCAATCGGCTGGCATGTGAATGTTAATCTGGCATAATTATTCACGCTGTCAGGATCCTGCTAACGGACAATATTGAACAAATGATCGACGTGAAGAAACTGCCCTTCGAAGAACGCGCCCAATGCGCGGCCTATATGCGCGCGACGCACAATATGTCACAGGTAGAGATCGGGGCCATTCTTGGTGGCCTATCCCAACCGCACGTATCGCGGTTACTGAAACACGCTGAACGCCAAAATTACTTGGTCATCGAACAACGCTTCGTCAAAGAACAATTCTCAGACGAGTGGATTGCCCAGATGGACGAATTGCTGGCTCCTTCAGGGTTGAATTCTGATCTGAAACGATATTGCAACAGGAACAAGCTTAGACCGCCTCGGCTTGGGGTGTTTGAAAGCGGCCCGGGGAACACCGAGGCTGCGCTGTCACAGCGCCGTACCAGGTTTGGACGAACCGCATCCGGGCGATTGATAGAACTGATTGAGAAATCGAACGTCATCGGCGTTGCGTGGGGTCGAACAATCAAGTCCCTGGCAGAAGGGATTGCAGCCTCAAGGCGGCCCATAGATAAGTCGCAAAAGACAGAGTTTGCAGCGGTTTGCGCAGAATTGATGTCGCTGGCTCAGCATGGATACTCTGCCAGCCGGCTTGCCGGAACTTTTGATGAGCTATTTAATGATCAGCCGGAGGATAGCCCTCAGCTCACTGGTTTCCCGGCATACATACCCCGTCACTACGATGAGACCATGCGCCGTTCCATCTGGCAGTACATCTCTGACACCCCGGGATTTCACCGCGTGTTTTCAGGTCCAGACGCGTTGATTGGCAAAATGGATATGTTGATTTCCAGCGTCGGGTCTTCAAGCACTCCAGTTCTGGGCAGTTTTGAAGAGCTGGTTCAGGCAGGCGGGTTAAGAGCTGACGATCTCCGGCAATTAGTCGTCGGGGACCTTGGCGGTATTTTGATCCCGAGAACCGAAATTTCTCAGGCCAAGATGGACCTGATTGACGAACTGAACGGGCTGTGGACCGGGATCAAAACAGTGCATGTCAAAGCCATAGCAGATCGGGCATTTGACGATTCTGACCAAAGTGGTGTTGTGGTCGTCGCGATTCAGAAGGAACGAGGTGATACGGTATTCGAACTGATCACCCGGGGGCTTGTTAACGAATTGCTCATCGATCACGCGGCAGCGGAACAACTGCACACGCGCGTTGCCGAGGCTCTTGCAGACTGACGACAGCACCTCGGCACACCTTGGCCCTTCCTGCGAGAATAACCTTGATTGTCACGCAGGCTGCGGCGCGAAGACCGCTTCCTCTCCGGCAATCAAAGTAACAGGATGGCCCATCACCTCGATATCTTCTTTCGTACCGGACGGAGCAATCAGCTTAAACCGACACTCGTCATGAGAAATTAGAACTTCGACGTCATTCCCCTGCCACTTCAGATTAAACCGGATGCCGGACCATGCCTCGGGCAGCCAGGGTTTGAACGTCATCTTGCCGTGCTTGACCCTGAACCCGCCAAACCCACACACAAGCGATTGCCAGGTGCCGCCAGCCGAAGCGATATGCATCCCGTCCTGCGTGTTACCCTGATTGTTGACCAGATCAACAAAGGCAGACCGTTCGAAATAGTGATGCGCCGAGGAAATGTCGCCGACTTCAATCCCCATGATCGAATGAATGGCCGGGCTAAGTGAAGACTTGTGCATCGTACGTTTCTCATAAAACGCATAGTTTGCGGCTTTGATTTCGTCCGAAAACTCGTCGGGCAAGAGATAGTTCAACATGATCACGTCAGGTTGCTTGAGCAGCATTGAACCGTTCAGTGAGAAGTGGTCATGCCCTTCGGGGTAGACTGGCATACGGTTTTTGTCCCATTCCGTGATGGGAATGTCCTGAAGCTGAAAATACCCTTCAAATTGTTCAATTAGATTGCGAGACGGGTCAAACGGAACGTAGATTTTTTTGGAGGCTTTAATCCACTGCTCTACTTCGTTCGCTGTCAGCCCCAACTGGTTCAGAAGGTCATCATGGGTCAGAGTTGAGGTTTCGCTGAGTTCAGAAAAAACACGTGCGGATTGCTCCAGATGCCATTTCGCCATTCGGTTAGTGAACGTGTTGTTGTCGACATGTTCGTGGAACTCGTCCGGCCCGATAACGTTTGTCAGCTCGTACCGGTCCTTGTCTTTGTTCCATTCCAGCCGACTGATCCAGAACCGACTGGTTTGATACAAAACCTCGGCACCGAAATCGCGAAGGAAATCTCTGTCTCCGGTCGCCGCAACATAACTGAGGATGCCATACGCCACGCATGCGGTGACGTGAATCTCCTCTTCTCCGGTCCAGATACGGTTCGCACCGTCCGCTGTCCATTTTGGCGTTGTCTCCACTCCGGTATCAGCAGATTCCCATGCGTACTGCGCGCCCTTAAGCCCATTCATTCGGGCGTTCTCAAGTGCGCCGTTCAACGTGTTGTAACGGTATTTCAGAAGGACTTTGGCCGTCTCCGGCTGCGTGAAAATGTAGAATGGCAGCAGGAAAATTTCGGTATCCCAGAAAACGTGACCTTTGTACCCTTCCCCAGACATGGATTTGGCGCCGATATTCGCGCGCGGGTCGTTTTTGTTGGCAGCGATCAGCAGATGATAGATGTTGAAACGCATTGCGCGTGTCGCTTCTGTATCACCCATCACCTCGCAATCACAAGCGTCCCACTTTGCGCGCCATGCTGCAGCGCTTTCACTTAGACAAGTTGAGAACCCCTTGGCTTGTGCTGTCTCCAGAGACGCTTCACATTTGGCCGCCAATTCCTCGCCGTTCAGATCTCGCGACGTATAAATCGACACCAGCTTTTCGAAGGTCAGGCTTTGCCCATTGAGCGCCTCAAGCGAAACGGTTTGTGAAACCTGCTCATAGTCGCGGCTTGCACCTTTGAACTCACTGATTGAGGGTCGATCCAAGACAGACGCCATTCCAATCGAAATGCCAGTGTCCAGTGTCAAAGCTTCGATATAGGATACATCGCTGTTTGCATGAGACTGAGTCACCTTCAGGTGTCGGCTTTTGGCCCATTTTTCCCATTTAACCTCGGGGTGGAATTCAGGGTTTCCCTGATAAGCTGGCAGGCGGTCCAGATTGTACCGTTGGGCATCCAGTGCACTTTCGACAGTTATCTTGGACGAGTGGTTTTCCGGCGTCACCGTCAAACGGATGCCGCAGATATGCTGATCGGCAAAACTGGCAAACCGGATGCTGTTGATGCGGGTGCGACGGCCTGTGCTGTCTTCAAACACGGTATCCCGATGCAGAAATCCGGTCTGCAGATCTAGTACCCGCCTATGTTCGACAACTTTACACGTTTGGACATCCAGAATTTCACCTTCGACACGAACCCGAAGCGGCAGCCAGGTCGGCACATTGACCTGATCGATCACCGTCGAGTCATGGTGATCGTAAACACCAGCCAGATAGGTGCCAGACAGCTCTCCTTTGTGACCCTCTTCCAGCGACCCACGTGTGCCCTGATAGCCGTTGCCGACCGTAAAAATGGTCTCCTTGAAGTTCGCTTCATCCAGATTGAATTGGGTTTCTTCGATCAGCCAGTCGCTACTGCTCAGCATTGTCTGCATGTCAGGGCTCCATTCGGGTGATATTTGGGATAATTCAGTCGCCGTAGGTTTCAGCAATCTGACGTTCGGTTTCTTCCAGTGATCCGTAGACATCCAACTCGCTGCTCGAGCAGCGCTGCGCTCCTGCACAGTTTCCGAACTGGCAGGCTTTGACGAAATCGCCAGTCTTGAGGTAGCCAAAAGCCAAGCCACCAGCAAAGCTGTCACCGCAGCCGGTGGTGTCGACCACATCCTCGACAAGCACGCGCTTGACCAGATGTTCCCGCATCCGGCCGGTTTCATCCTTGTGGTAGACGGCGCAGCCGTGTTGATCCAGCGTGACGTAGAGCGCCTTGACCCCCAGATCCAGGCAGTGTTGGGCGAACTTGGGCAACTGGTCCATCGTGAGTTCGCTTATGTCCTGCAACTCGTCAGAACCGTATTCTCCCTTGAACCAACTGCATTGAGCCTCTTCCAAATTCATCTTTAGAAGGTCGATATGCGGAAGCCAGCGATCCCGGTCGATCCAGAATTTATGATACCGTTCGCCATGTGCTGAACACCCGCTGGTGGGACCATGCGCATCAAATACAACCAGACCATCGCTGTTGGCCTTGATGTATCGGATCGTTTCCAACGGAACCTCGAAATCCGTGATCGGAACGAAAACGAAAGCCTCGCAATCCATCAGGTCTTCGATGTCGTCGGGCAGGATCGGGTTCATGAAACCCGTTTGCTTTTCGTTGCGATGGTTCTGATCGACGTAAACCAGATCGATCACCGCACCCTGATCGGCGTCGCCTGTAACATGGCTAACATCCAGATACGGAAACTCAGACAGCAAGTTGCGAACATTGTCGACGTCCGACCTGCGCACATGGCTGACGACGTGGATCCGCGAACCCGGACCGGCCAGCGAGGACATGCAGACCGCCGTATAGACCGCGCAGCCGAATTTCTGGAATTTTTCACCTTGATAGCTGGTGATATTGTCCCTTGGGATCGGGCCAACAACTGCGACATTGATCTTGTCAGACATTTCGGTCCCTTGCTTGTATTCGCTGTTTTGCCGACGGGCGTGTGCGTGATTATAACAGCTTCAGTTCTGATAGATCTGTTCGCTGGTATAGAACCCGCCGTCGATTACCGTGCTGTCGATCGTATCTTTTGACACTGCGAAAACAGGGGTGATAACCGTTGGGATTTCCGCGAAACCATTGTCAATCAGCGCATGGTCTCCGATCAAATCACCAACTTCCGCATCCGGAGACTGCGCTATTTTCACGGCGATATCCGCCGCCTCATAGGCCAGAGGTTTGATTTGCTTCCAGATTTCCAGCGCCTGTACATCATTGGCGACGAGCTGGACATTCCGCAGATCAGCGTCTGACCCTGCAACAAAGACCTGATCCGCCGATGCCAGGTCCTCGTCGGACAATGCTGCCAGAACCCCAAAGGCAAGCCCGCTGTTGTTGGCGATGAACGCATCGATGTCGTTGTCATATTCGACCAGTAGGTTCTCGGCAGTGTCTCTGGCCATATCGGGAGACCAGTCTACATGGCTGCGATCCGCAACAAGCTCGAGCCCAGGATGATCGGCAATCACTTTAAGCACACCCCTACTGAGCGCTTCGGCATTGGCATCACCAGGCTGACCGCGGATCAGGGCGACCCGGCCTTTGACCTCACCGCGGGTATCATTCAGCCAGTCCACCATCGCTTCGGCCTGAAGCTGCCCGACAGCCCAACTGTCCTGCATAACCATGACGTCAAGCGGCCCGTCCTGCAGCATCGAGTCGTACCCGACGACTTTGACGCCTTGATCGTGGGCCAAATCAACAAGGGCACCAGCGGTTGCGGTGTTGACGGGTTGCAGGACCAGAACGTCCACCCCAGATTCCAGCATTTCCTCAACCTGCTGCAACTGACGCAATGGATCATTGCCGCTGCTATCAAAGATCACATCTGCGCCTTGGGATTCCGCGCGTGCAATGAATAGGGATTTGTCAGTCTGGTATCTGGCTTCCTGCATGGTCTTGAGCAGGAACCCGATTGTAGCGTTGTCCTGCGCTACCGCGATCATTGGCAGCGATGCGGATAGAAGGCCGGCCAAACCCAAAACTCTGAGGCCGTTTGTGCATAAGGTTGCTAAAATGGACTGGACCATCGTTTACCTCCCAACTGTCATTCAAGTTTTCGGGGATTTTGGCGTTGCCCACGGTGCGTGGGACCGGGGGCAGGCCAGCAACATTATTTCTTCTGCATCACATCGAACCAGACGGCGAGGATGATGATCAGGCCCTTGATGATCAACTGATAGAACGTGACCACACCAAGCAAGCTCATGCCGTTGTTCAGGACGCCGATCAACAGGGCACCGATGATGGTTCCACTCACCTTGCCAGAACCACCCGCCAGGCTCGTACCGCCGATAACAACGGCCGCAATCGCATCAAGCTCGAACATGGTTCCAAGGTTGGGCGAGGCACCGTTCAGACGCGAGGCCAGAATGATACCGGCCAGCGCCGACAGTACCGAAATGACCGTGTAAACAATCATCTTGGTGCGGACGACGTTGATGCCGGACAGGCGGGCCGCATCCTCGTTTCCGCCAAGCGCATAGAGGCGGCGACCAAAGCGGGTGCTGTTCAGCGTATAGATCCCGGCAAACGCAATGACTGCAAAGATCGCGACAGGAACGGGGATCCCTTTGTAGCTGGTGAACACGTGGAAGGCCAAAGCAAACCCGCCGATCATTACGGCCCCGTTGACCAGCAACTCTTGCATATTCACTTCGACGCCGTGAGCTTTGCTTTGTTGAACGTCCCGGAAGATCGAATAGACCGCAAGCGCAGCACACACGATCAGCACGATACTGGACATCATCGGCGGGATATAAGCACCACCAATCAACGGAAACACATTACTCGTTACCGGTACAGAACTGCCGTTGGTCAGGGTCAGTGCCAAACCGCGTGCAATGGTCAGCATTCCAAGGGTTATGATGAATGGTGGTATGTTGAACTTGGCTATCCAGAACCCATTCCATAGACCTATTCCGACGCCCACGATCAAAAGGGTCGCAGGTACCGCCAATATTGTCGGCACGCCCCATTGCATCATGAGCGTACAGACGACGGCTGATAACCCGACGACAGAGCCAACCGACAGATCAATACCTGCAATCAGGATGACCATGGTCATACCCACGGCAATGATCCCGATGATGGTGACCTGACGGGACAGGTTGCTAAGGTTCCGTGCAGTGAAAAACGCGTCGTCGGCAAAACTGAGCCCGACGACCAGCACGATCAACGCAATCAGCGTCGCGTTGTCCTTAATGAAGTTTATCAGGTGGTTTTCCTTGGCGCCATTGACGCCAACACCTGCAACGTTGCTGTCAGCACTCATTTGCTTCCTCCCTTATGCGCTGCCGGTGGCATACGCCATGATTGCTTCTTTCTTTGCGTCGTCCCGTTCAAAGTTCGACACGATCTCGCCTTCGCACATCACCAGAATCCGGTCGCACATGCCCAAAACCTCGGGCAGTTCCGATGAGATCATGATGACGGTGACACCCTGCTGGACCAACTCGTTCAGCAGCTTGTAAATCTCGACTTTGGCGCCGATATCGATTCCGCGTGTGGGTTCATCCAGGATGAACACATCTGGACGTGAGTTCAGCCACTTACCCAGAATGACCTTCTGCTGGTTTCCGCCGCTAAGCGTACCGATTACTGTGTCAATCGAAGGTGTTTTGACACCGAGCTGGTCGACATATTCCTTAACGACTTTGCGCTCCTGCTGGGTGTTGATAATGCCCAGAACCTTTGAACTGATCGTCTCAAGTGAGGAAATCGTCGTGTTGAATGAGATGGACTTGTCGAGAAACAAACCCAGCGCCTTACGGTCTTCGGTCAACAACGCGATGCCGGCATCAATGGCGTCTTTCGGCGACTTGATGTCCAGCTTTTGCCCGTTCAGCTTTACCTCACCGGTGGTCTGATCCGGATAGGCACCGAATACACCGCCAACCAGTTCGGTCCGACCCGCGCCCATTAGCCCGGAAATGCCCAATATCTCGCCTTTGCGGGCAACGAAGCTGGCGTTCTTGACCAGATAGCTGCCAGGCAGATCGGGGTTTGTGACGGACAGATCGTTGACCTCTAAAGTCACCTCACCCGGTGTGAAATCGACTTTGGGAAACATATCCTTGATGTCGCGCCCGACCATTCGGGCGATGATCTGATCCAGCGTGATATCCGCGATCGGAGTGACTTCACCGATCGTCTGGCCATCGCGCAGAACCGCGATCCGGTCGGCGATCTGCTCGATCTCTTCCATCTTGTGCGAGATGTAGCACATGCAGACACCGTCGGCTTTCAGCTTGCGGATGATACGGAAGAGATCCTTGACCTCCTTATCCGTCAACGCCGACGTCGGTTCGTCTAAAACCAGTATCTCGGCCTTGAGCGACAGCGCCTTGGCAATCTCAACCATCTGCTGTTTGCCCACAGTGATGTTCTGCACCAGATCTGTCGGGCGAATGTCGTTGATCCCCAGTTCGGTCAACAGCTTCTGGGTTTCGGCAAAAGTCTGGTTCCAGTTGATCCTGCCCTTGGCATCGGTGAACTGTCGATCAAGAAAGATGTTTTCCGCAACTGACAAGCCGGGAATCAGGTTGAGTTCCTGATAGATGATGCCAATGCCGGCCGCCTCGGCCTCTTTCGTATTCGCGAACCGGACTTTTTCGCCGCGCAAAAAGATATCGCCCTCGTAGGTTGGATAGGGCCAAACCCCGCTGAGCACTTTCATAAGCGTGGATTTGCCCGCTCCGTTTTCTCCCATCAACGCCAGAAGCTCGCCCGAGCGGGCTTCGAAATTGACATTGTTCAGGGCGCGAACTCCGGGAAAATCCTTGATGATACCCTGCATTTTCAGGACGACTTCAGACATGCTTTTTCCCATCACATTCAGAAAGGTGTTTCGGACACTCCCCACTCTGACCGACAGTCCTGCCGCAAGGAGTTTAAGGAAGGAGGGCACCATGAAGCCGCGCGCGGGGAGTACACGCATAGGGAGCCAAATGGCGAAACGCCCTCCTTCAGGAATACGTCCCGAGGATCAGTTCCCGTAGACTTCTTCCTTGGAGTAGAAGCCGCCAGCGATGATCGTGTCATCAATGTTGTCCTGGGTCACAAGCGTGATCGGGGTGACAATCGTCGGTACATCGGCGAAACCGTTGTTGATAACCTTGTCCACCTCGACCAGATCGGCGGGTGCGGTGTCCGGATCAGCAGCCAGAGCAACGGCCACTTCTGCCGCGGTTTCAGCCAGAGGATCGATCTGTTTCCAGATTTCAACGGCTTGCTTGCCTTGCGCAACATATTGGATATTGGCCAGGTCGGCATCAGATCCGGCTACAAACACTTTGTCTGATGACGCCAGTCCCTGTGCTTCCAATGCCGCGATAACACCACGGGCCATGCCACTGTTGTTGGCGATAAATGCGTCGATGCTGTTGCTGTTAGAGGTTAGCGTGTTTTCCGCAGTTGCCATGGCCTTCTCAGATGACCAACCTTCATGCGCCTGATTGGTCACCAGTTCCAACCCCGGGTTCGCTTCGACAATCTCCAACACACCGCTGCTCATGGCAATCGCGTTGGAGTCGCCGGGTTGACCTTGAATCAGGGCGATCTTGCCGGACACCTCTCCGTTCTTGTCCTGTAGCCATTCGACCATGGCCTCACCCTGCAAACGGCCCACAGCCCAGCTGTCTTGCATCACCATCGCATCCAGCGGCCCGTCCACGAGCATCGAATCATATCCGACGACACGCACACCTTCGCTGTTTGCCATGCTGACCATGCTTCCGGCGGTACCGGTGTTCACAGGCTGCAACACGATGACGTTCGCACCCTTGGCAAGCATGTTTTCAAACTTAGCCAGCTGGGTCAGCTCGTCATTGTTCGCTGAATCAAAGATAACTTCGGCGCCCAGTTCCTCAGCTTTCGCAGTAAACGCGGCGCGGTCACGCTTGTAGCGCTCTTCCTGCATGGTTTTCAGCAGAAAGCCAATTTTGACATCGCCTGCATACGCTGTGCCGGCGGTCAGGGCGACGGCGGCGACGGAAAGCAAGGCGGTTCTACGGGTAATGGTCTGCAACAGGGCCATATTTCCTCCAGTGTATGTTCCTTGGCTGCCAGACCAATAGGTTCGGCAGCATGAAATGCTTCGCAAATTGTGCTGGATGCCGACTAACCGGTGAGAACAAGCGTCAATCTCAAAGCGATAACGCTAACATAGCAGTGGAGAACAGGGGAGAATTTGTATATATAGGTAGCATACATATTCACAACGCCGTTGGGGGTGCTGTCAGACGAATTCGAACCAGTCTCAGTTTGCCGCGGGAACCGTGAACCTATCCGGAACAAAGTTGACGCCACTCGGTAAGAGCGGCGCTGCGGGTCAACTTGAAGGTGTCTCGGCTGGTGAGCGATCGTTCCTGATTGAAGTGATTGTAGACGGAGGAATGAACGGAGGCGAATTTCTGTAAACTTCGCATGCGCCTGAAACGTTGCATCGCGCGTTCGCGTCGTCGGAAAGGCAGGTGCGAGTTCTCGACGCGGTTGTTGAGCCACCTGCCCGTCCTTTGTTTTTCGAGCGCACCCAGTTCTCTGAGCGCGGCTCTGTATGAGGCAAAGCGATCCGTGACGACGGTTTCCGCTTTGCCGTGTCGCTTCATTAACTTCTTGAGGAATTTCAGTGCTGCAGCTTTGTTTCGGCGTTTGGTGACAACGGCTTCCAGCACCTCGCCTTCGTGATCAACAGCCCGCCAAAGATAATGCCGCTTGCCATTTACCTTCACGAAAACTTCGTCCACGTGCCACTTCCATTTGGAGAACGCGCGCAGTTGCTGAACACGCTTCCGTCTGATCTCAGCAGCAAACATCGGCCCGAACCTGTTCCACCAATATCGGACAGTTTCGTGGCTCACGTCGATGCCTCGCTCGTGCAGCAGGTCTTCGACATTCCGCAATGAAAGCGGAAAACGGATGTACAGCATCACCGCCAGGCGAATGATCTCAGGGCTGGTTTTGAAGTATTTGAACGAGACGGGTTTGGTCATTGCCAGAAGCTATGCGACCACCCTGCCCCGCTCAAGCAAAGTTCCTCTGACAAGACCGCCGCGACAGCTGGTGAGGTCCATACTGGGCTCGAAACCAGCACAATCCCGGAAACCAACCCTTTCAACAGGCCCACTAATTGGGAAGCCGGTTGGAGGGTGGCATCAATTGCACTGATCATACCTGTAGTCCCCGTATTCCAGCCAGTTTGCCGAACCTTCGCTAAAAATTAGAAACTCGGACCTGTCTTCCCCAAGCAGGGCGACAACAAATCCGGTCGGCGGCTCAGAGTTTCCGAAAAAGCTGTAGGCTGTCATGGCTCTGATCGACTCGCCGTTGACCGTTACTCGCGCGTCCCACTCTCCTTCCGGATTGTCCAAAATTACAGGTTCGATGACTCGCTCCACCGCTCCGCCACCACAATAGACGATGCCTTCGGGGGGTTCGTAGGAGGCCCCCTGGCTAGCACCTGAATCGCAGGCGGAACGAAGGGACTGAATTGCCGCGCTGGAACCTTTCAAGTCAAAGATTCCGTAGCTAACATCTTGATCAATCATGGACAGATTAACGGATGCATTGGCTGCAAGCTGGTCCTGTACAAAACCATAGTCCTCTTGACTATTGAAACTGACCTCGACGGGATAGTTGTCGACGATCTGCACGGCAGCGTTTTCTGCGCCAACCTGAAATGCCCCAACTTCGGTGGTGCCGTTCTTCAAAAAACGAATGGAAAGCCCTTGTTTGTCCACAATGTCCTGGCTGTCCTCGTATCCAGCCGGAGCAAAGCGGATACGGTCACACTGAAGTTCCAATGTCATGTTTCCAGTCTGAATAAATGCATTGGGATTAGGCCCGGAACTGAACGACCATTCTGCTGATGCTGTGGTCGCCATAGCCATCAGTAGCGTTCCAATGGGAATCAGCTTGAAACTCATTTTCTCTCTCCCTGGTATTAAGAATCGAACTGTCATTCAGCAGAGATTCTGACCCGCTGCCTGCGCAACCAGGTCAGGAAACAGGTGCGCCGTATTCGTTTGCGCCTTCTTGAGAAGGTCGCGTCAGCCACCAGATCATCAGGATGGACAGAACCAATTGAAGAATTGAGACAACAACAATACCGGTCACGCCCAAAACTGCCGCGGGTCCTCGCAATGCATCGGGGTTTTCGGCCCCTTGCTCCAATGCCGAGAAGAACGCCACGCCACCCAGCATAACAAAAAGCGTTGTAGTGCTGAGCGCCATCGGCAGCAGCAAGTACCAGCCAGGTCGCCCTGTATCATGCAACCTCCGCCAACCGGCGGCCAGCATAGGGATGATAACGGCCAGTTGGAAAACAGAGGACAGAACTCGAGATCCTTGCCCTGTTTCTGGGTTGGTCCCGAATATGATCGCATCCACCACAGCTAAAGCAGAACTCACGAGAACCACAAACAAGAAGAACCACCAGTATTCTGAGCGCATAGCCCGACCGGAGAACTGGAAGTATTTCGAGAAACACGTTTTGACGGCTTCAACAAAACCCATTTTCAATCCTTTCTTGGTTTCTGCGCGACCTCAGAACGCCTCGCCGACCCAAAAGAACACATTCGCCCTCATGGGTGCTCCCACCTACCTTTTTGTTTGAGGGCAGACGCCTATCGTACGAGAGCGTAATGAAGTTTACGCGCGGAAAAAATGTTGATTTATTAAAAATTAGATTCAAACATGTGAATTTGACACAACTTTCATTTTACCTCCGTTGTGATCGCTGTCGCCCGACTTGTCGGGCCCTACCGGCCGCTGGAGTGAGTGCTGGCGGTCGGAAGGCACTTTACAATGATTGAGCGTTGGGAGGACGCGATGCTTATACTTAGTGTACTCGGCCTACCTCCAGAATTCGCTCGAGCTTCTGCCATTGTCGTCATTCAGCCTTCACACGTTGTCGGCGGTCTCGGTTGTCAAAGTAATATAGCTCCGCCCGCCACCCCCCGCGACAAGTTGTTGGGAAGGGAAGTTACAGGGCCGAAGTATGTTTCATAGCCTGCTCCGACGCGAGAACTTCAAACAAGCCATCCAATTTCACCAATTTCAACGGAACCAGAGGGAGAAGAAAATGTCTAAAAAGATGGTGATGATTGCGGGCGCAACTTGTTTCGCACTGCTTGCGGCCTGCGACGATACGAGTACATCCAGTGCGTCCGCCGAACTCACACCCGCTCAGCAGGCGTGTTTGCGAGATGTAGCCAGCACAACGAACAATTCGCAAGTCGTGGTGCTCTCATCCGCGTTTAGCGAGGCGGGGACACAGGTCACTGTAGGCGTTGGCGAGGATCGTGCTCCTTGGAATTGCATTGCTTACAGTGATGGCACGACAGCTGGTATCGAGTTCCTGGGCGACGAAGGCGCATTGTGACCAGTCTGCTGCGTAGCCGAAAACGGCTGCGTAGCACTGGCTTGATTTGCTGAGGCTCGACTTGGTTTGTAGAACCACTATCATTGTATTCGCGATCCTTTACCTGTTGGCGTTGATTGCATTCTTGACGGGCACATTTGGCTGGTTGGGACAGGAAAGAGACCCTTTGTCCGGGGTGTTCCTTCTGCCGTTGGGACTACCTTGGATACTTGTAGCGGACTCGATCTCAGAGTCGGCCAAACCGTGGTTCGCGGCGCTCGCACCGGTGCTCAACCTGTTAGCGCTGGTCTTGATTTGCAGATGGGCACATGGTTTGCGCCGGTAGTGAAAGCCGCGCTTATTCTCACCAAAAGGGAGGAAAACATGGGAAAAGTGATCTTGGGTATTGTGATCGGGCTCGTCCTCGGCGTGGTTGGGGCGATGACCTTAGGTGGCGGGGCCGCAGTGGGTGTCGGCGTTGCGACAGGCTTGTCCGCCGGTGTCTGCACCACATTGAAAGGAGCACAAGCAGAGAACCTGATCACCCCCGAGCAAGCGGATCAGATCCTCAATCGCGTAAATTCCGAGATGGCATCACTGCAAGGAATTGAAACGACAGACGAGGTCGTCGGCAGCGCACAGGCATGCGATGAGTTTCTATCAAAGTTGAGGGATGCAAAGTGAGGTTCCGCTTAGTACGGAACAAAACTGTAAGGACAAGCCAACAGGGAACCATCTGATGAAACTCGTTTTACTCAAACTCCTCACTCCCATGTTCGCAATCGCGGGCACTGCTGCTTTTGCAATGTCAGAAGCCGATGACGCGTGTATCGACCAATTACGGCAGGTTGGAGGACCAGACGGTCAATCAGGTACGATAGAAAGCTCAGAGTTCTCGGAAGCAGGTACGCTCGTCATGCTACGAGATGCAGGTGGAACACTTTGGCGCTGCATCGCGTACAAGGATGGAAGCATTGGAGAGATGTCGGTTGTCGAGGCGATGGATGATGGCGGTGGAGCCATTGCAGGCGTCGCCGGTTCTACCGGTAGCCAGCGTGTCAAATTCGATGTCGGTTCCACTGGCGCCGAACTTGTCGGCCAACTCGCGCCCGGAGCGTCGCAGCAATACCTTCTCGGTGCAAAGAACGAACAGTTCCTTTACGTCCGCGTTGCTCCGCGAAATGGCTCCTTGGACTACGTCATTCGTAACCCCGATGGTTCTGAACTGTTGGGATTGATGTCGGCGGACAAGGAGTATCGAGGACAGCTTTGGCAATCCGGTGATCATGTTGTGGAAGTTATCAATCGCAGCAACTCTTCCGTCGACTACAACGTAATTTTCGGAATTGAATAGGTGATCAATCAGAAACCCTGGAACGCAAGTCCAAAAAAGCGAGGGAAACACAGATGAATCCCAAGGTCCTATTGGTGATCGGCACGACGTGTATTACTGCGCTTGCAGCATGCGACGAGAGTGGCGGATCAGTGGATGCAAGTGCACCAACTGTGGGCAGCTCTAGCGATCTTTCGTCATTTGAAGGGGCAAGAGCGGGACAGGCTGAAATGGGCATCCAGAGTCTCGGATTTGAACTCATCCGAAGCGAAGGGCTCACCTCGTACTGGTTTAACACGGATACTGGTGCATGTGCTCGGATCACGACATCTGAGGGAAGGTACTCAGATGTAGCTATGCTGCCATCAGGTGACTGCTGACACATTTTTCATAAATCAAACATCTGCAAAAGGGAGCTTAAGATTGCATTTTGATCTGGCACATGCGGCGGTCATCGTTGTCGCTCTGATTGTCACAAACCTGGCATTGAAGTCGTCCGGCGTGATCAACGAAGAAAGCAAACACCAATGGAACTGGAAAGTTTTTCTGGCCTACTTCGTGGTCGTCTTTATCATCAATCTGGTGTGGCCGATTTAAAGCTTCAGGTCGGAAAGTCTATCCCGCACTTGATACGGCTGTTGAGAATGAGCCGCTCCAATAGATTACCAAGTAGGAAGAGTTTGAGCATAACAGGCTGAAAAATAGAAAGGAGCTGGCATGCGGTTTTTGACGTCCCTCATATTCATTGGTGCTCTGGCAACCGCGGCGAATTCTGACGTAACCAGTCGAAACGGTGGCCCAAGCAACAGTCAAATGCTTTCAAAGGGTGGCGACGGAGGTGTTGATGGCGTCGCTTTCTTTCGCCCAGTCTTAAGCGGAGTATTGTATCGCTCTGGTTTCAAAGGCGGCGACAAGGATCGAACGGGTCTGAGTAAAGTTCAACGCGAGACCCTTTGCGATGAAGGGTTTTCAACCGGGTTTTACGCAGACTTCGGCAAGAACACCGAATACGGCCGCACAAGTTGCGGAAACGGATCTTTCGACTATCAAAGCGCCAGATCCTCCCGACCCAGTGCTGTCATGGCGTCCATACACGAGGTGATTCAAAACCCTGGAAAGGGCCCTGTTCTGGTGCACTGCATGTGGGGCGTTCATTCCTCAGGTGCATTGTCGGCGATGGCGCTCGTTCAGTTTTGCGGTTGGACAGAAGAAAGGGCCAAGGAATATTGGAATGAGGCCCGAAACGGGGCCCCATGTTCAGGCGGGTGTGACCAGTGGATTGACTCAAAGTTCTCCAACTTCAGTGTCGACCCCAATTTGAAGATCTCTACCGAACAAAAGGCAGCGATTTGCCCCAAATGATATTGGGAGAACTATCCAAATGAAGTTCATTCTTCTGGGGTCACTTGCTTTCATTGCACCCACCGTCTTGTGGGCGAACGAGGATGTCCTCGGTGAAGCCACGACATTTGATAGTCCCAACGGCGTTACTGAACGCTGTATTCGGATCGAAAAAGTTTCAACGGGCGAGTATAAGAAAAGCGATCTTGAGGAAGAAACGGCCTATTGCGAGATCGATTTCTATGCCTCCGAAATTGCTATTTGCCCAAAAACCTGGAGTACCAGCCCAGGAATGGCCGTGTACGATATTTCGGAAGGACCCTACACAGGGAACCGTACTGAGTTCGAGAGAAACGCTTGCAAAGAGGGGAAGGCGGCGAAAGATCTGGCCAAGGACAGGGTGGCCAAATTCAAATCCACCATGAACCAAAAGGGCACCAGTGGAACCTTTTCCACCTCGTCGCTGCTTTACTATCATTTCTCCAGATATTTCGACACGACTGTAAAAGTTCCAGTCGCCGTTTGGCGTAGCATGGACGCCCAGGCGCACTTTTCCGAGGTCGCAGAGCCCGGCCTTGCGATTTCTGGCGGCTCTCATGGTGGGCGCATGAACCACGAAGGCTGGCGGGTCTTCGCGGCTGCGGATGCCGACCCGAACTCGTACCAGCCAACCGACGATCTGTTCACCGCAGATCGAACGCAAATATACGGTGCGCTGCTTGATAGCCCTGGGCATCGATACGGCTCGGAAATCAACGGCACCCGTAAATCTGGTTGGGGGAAAGGTCAGAACCGCGATTTTCAGGAAACTCCTGCTTTCTTGGCTTTGCGTTCTTCAAAACCCTTGCCAGAGGCCATTGTAGAGGGCGTTGGAGAAGGTCGAAGAGACCGGATGATCAACAAGGATCTCGGTCCCGATGTCAGCGACCAACAGATGGCATTTTGGATGCAAGAACTTACCGAGATTGTACTCCTCGATTTCATCTTTAGCCAGCAGGACCGCGTAGGAAACATAGACTTCACACCCTATTGGTATTGGGTCGAAGACGGAAAGCTGAAGCATAAGAAAGCCAAGCACCATGAGCCAAACGATGGAGACGTTCCCGACGACGCATTATTGATCCGTCGCAGCAATCTAAACGACAACGATGCTGGTGGGCGTGTCGAATACGCCAACTTCGCGAAATCTACTCAAATGCTGGAGAAAATTCGCCACTTCTCTCCAAGCACGTATCGGCGCTTGGTTGCATTGAATAGTGACCTTCAATCCCAAGGCCCAGTCTATGACTGGCTATCGCAAAGCTTTGGTTTGTCAGGCAGTCAGATTGCACAAGTTGTCAAAAATACTGCGCTGGCAACGTCCATTCTCCAGAGCAATTGCTCAAATGGCGATTTGATGTTCGACTTGGATCCTGTCGCATTCTTTTTGAGAAACGGCACCGAGGTAGAGGCTGTGGACTGTTATGTA
This sequence comes from Ruegeria sp. F5, assembly GCF_056533845.1. NCBI lineage: Bacteria > Pseudomonadati > Pseudomonadota > Alphaproteobacteria > Rhodobacterales > Roseobacteraceae > Ruegeria > Ruegeria sp. F5. The sequence continues at coordinate 47,668 of NZ_JBQFOU010000005.1, forward strand.
CCGTAGGTGTTCTGCTCTTATTGCGGTGTGTATTTGGACCGCTCTGCTCGCCTGCAAAGCGGCGGCATTGGATGTCATCGTCATATCGGATCTGAATGGAAGCTATGGTTCGGTAAGATACGATGCCCGCGTCGACAAGGCGATTGAGCGCATAATCGAGTTTGATCCAGATCTGGTTATTTCGACCGGAGATATGGTTGCGGGACAGCGCATTCCCAACTTGTCCGACAAACAGGTCAGGGATATGTGGAATGCGTTTCACGAGGTCGTATCAGATCCATTAGAGGCTGCCGGCATTCCATTTGCGGTCACACCTGGAAACCATGATGCCTCCGCCTACCGAGGGTTCGAGCGTGAAAGGAAAATATACGCAGAGGAATGGACGCCGAGAAAACCAGGCGTCGACTTCCTGGTTTCAGATGACTACCCGTTCTTCTACGCATTTGAGATGCAGGGCATTACGTTTGCGTCTTTGGATGCAACGACCCTAGGACCCCTATCCGGTGACCAGCAGGACCGGTTACAGGAATTGGGTGCAGACGGAGACCCGATTGTCACTTTCAGTCACCTCCCACTTTGGCCGTTCGCGATCCAGCGCGAACGCGAAATCATCGGTGACCCAACACTTGAAAAAATCTATCTGGAAAGCGGTGTTGTTCTGCATCTTTCAGGCCACCATCATGCCTTCTACCCCGGTTGGAAAGACGGTGTGGCTTATGTCTCTCAAGCTTGTTTGGGAGGTGGTCCGCGGCGGCTTATTGGCGATAGCGCCAGATCACCTCACAGCTTCACTCATGTTACGTTCCAGCCGAACGGAGAGTTTGAGATAGCCGTATATCGAGGCCCTGACTTCGAAAGGTCGGTAAACTTCAAGTCGCTCCCGAAAGAGATCAGATCCCCGAATGCGGTGTTGAAACGCTTAGACCTTGTGAAATGACTAGAGGTTGAGTTTCAGTTCGACTTTTTCAGGGACCAGATCATTTATCATCTCTTCGATCCGGGCTTCCGTCAGTCCACCCGAGGTGATGAAAAGCAATGAAACCCGAGATTTTCCGGGGACGTGGTGTTTTCTGACCAGCTTCCAGCCAGCCTCTGTGGCCATGGCTTCAATGGCTCCGGTGACTTTCAATGAGTGCTCTTCGTCCGAAGCTTTGAGCGAAATTTCCACACCCTTGTTTCGCCCTCCGAGCCAAATGAAACACCAACAAACAACCGCCACTAGTGTGGCCATCAGCGGCAAGCCCAAACCGACCGCAAGACCAAGAACAGTCACGATTATCATTTCGACAGTGTCCACCGGATCATCGAGATTGGAGCGGAACCTGAGCAACGCTCCGATACCAAAGATAACGAAACCGATCATTGACCCGTGCTGAACCACCAGGAAACCAACCGCCATGCCGATAAGCGCATACAGGAAGAAAAGCCTTGGCATAACTATGTCGCGGACGCTTCTACGGGCTTTACGTCTCACCGGATGATATACGATCAAGCCAGCCAGAATGATCGTGACGATCACATCGAGAGTAAAGAAATACAGTTCCTGTTTGCCACGAAACTGCGTCCACCGGCGTTCGATAACGATTTCCGACCCCGAAGCCCCGGCCAGCATCGTCGCAGGGTCGACTTGTGACACCGCAGCACCTGGCAACAGCAGCATCACCAACACGGTCACAAATGTGAGGGTCGTATTCAACTTGTCTTCCTCCCTGCTCACGCCAAAGGCTTACGCTTAACCAAAGGCACATCGTGCCCTATTCAATTCAATCGCAACAGGCGGGATCAGGTAAAGAGATTACAGTGCATTCTTCGGACATCGTATCCGGACTGTGATACGAACGCTGATACAGGGATGTAGTCCAAGCGCGAGAGAATCCAATGACAGAAAACAGAGTGTTTTCGTCAAAAGCTGAAATTTCACGGTGTTTCTGCAAACTTAGACGACTCGCTTTTACGGCCAGCTCGGTTGCGGCAGCCTTCTTGCCTTGGACCAATTTTGCCTACGCCGAAAGTGCTGGTTTGGTTCTGGTCGATAAATTCAAGGTGGCAGACAAATCAGAGGGATTTTCAGAGCCTTCCGGTTTGGCAATGTCTAACGCTGAAGGCTTCTTGTGGTCTGTAAGTGATGCCGAACCTAAACTGCACCTACTCAGAGTCGACGGGGTATTAGGAAACTCTTTCAAGTTGCCAGCATTGGCAGGATCAGATTTGGAGGGTGTTGCACCTCGAAAGGATGGGTCTGTTTTGGTGCTTCAGGAAACTGACCGATCAATTCTAGTCGTTCACCCAACCGAACCCATTCAATTGACAACAATACCTCTCACATCTCTTAAAGGTTACTCGGCCGCCGCTGAATTACTCGTTGGCAACCCATTAAACAAGGGACCCGAAGGTATCGCTGTTGACCCGGAATCGGGGCGGGTCTTCATTGGCATTGAAGGACAACCAAGGTTGTTAATGGTCGTATCACCAGCGCTAGACGAAATTGTTGAGATCATTCCTTTAGCCCGCGATGCAGGTTTTATCTCCGAGCGTGTAGATGATGATGAACTGGATTTGAGCGGCCTAGCATGGTCCCCGTCCTCACGTTCTCTTTGGATTGTAAGTGACAAAGGCCGTCAAATCTTCGTCTACAATCCAGAGTCCAAGTCCGTAAAGTCTATCAGTTTGACGTTCACAGAAGATGGCAAACAAAAGGAAGTTAAACATCCCGAAGGAATCGCTCTCGATGAGACCAAAGGGCTTCTCTATGTCCTAACAGACGATGCCAAGAAATCGCGGCTTTATGTTTTTGAGCAACCGGAATTGTGAGGACTGTCCTACTAGTTCTCTACTCTAACTTGTTGAAAAGCCGGTTTGTGTAATTCAGCGCCGTCGTATGTGCGGCGTAATAAGTAAATCTGCGTTCTGTTCACTGTGTTTCTTAAAAACATCACCCATCAATACATTCGAGTAGCGTCAGGTTCACACATGCGAACCACATAATAACATTGGACTTCAACATGCTCAGTCACTTTAAGGTTGTCAAAAATGCGCGTATTCAGATCAGTTGTTTTTGCGATCATTTGCACTCTTGTGGCCACTGCATCAGTTCCAAGAAGTAGCATTGCCCAAACCTGGGACATCGCATCCCAGCACTCGGTCAGCGGCGTAACGGTGTATGATGCGGATGAGCTGTTAACTTTTGCCGGTCAGTTGGCCTTTGATCGATCAGGGCGCATTACAGCGGTGGAGGTCGCATCAACGATCACTCAGATCTACCGAGAAGACGGCTACTTCTTGGCTGAGGCGTGGCCTGGTCCCGATGGGCAGAGCATAGTTGTTGATGAAGGGCGCATTCAAACCATCGAAATTGAAGGCGTAGATACTCGCACGTTCAAAACACTAGAGAAGATTTTTCAGCCCCTCACCACCGCATATCCAATAACTCTCAAACGATTTGAGCGGGCGGTTATGCTAGCCGAGGACATACCCGATTTGGACGTGTCGACCGAACTTGATTACCCGGATCAGGCTGGTGCTCGGCTGAGGGTATTGGGAGAACCTCTGCGCAAACAAGCCGGTAGTGCGACACTCGACAACCCTCCGCGTGAGCTTGGAGAAGCGCTCAGCTTCTATGTCGTACAAGAGTTTTATTCAACGCTGACCGTCGGGGATTTGCTGCGATTTGAGGGATCAGGCAATTACAATTGGGACAAAGACGATGAACACTCTTTATGGGGCGCTCTTACGTATCGCACGCCGCTGAACAGCAATGGTCTGTACGGTGAGATCTTCTACGGGAACATAAACGCAAAACGTGACCTCTCGGGGGACTTTGCGAGAACAGATATTGACGGCGAGAACTTCACAGTCGCGATGGGTTACCCCGTGATCCGCGATGTGGCCCGTTATGGGTATCTTCTGTTGGACTATCGCCTTTCAAAAGCGGACTCAGTCAGTGGTGGCGTTCCACTATCCAGTGACGCGAGTGTCGTTGGCCTTACATATCTTTACGGGCAAAACTATCCAAAGGGACAAGCTCTGGAAGCGGGGCTAACCTTATCTTTTGGTGACAATGACAACGACACGACAGACGCGAATTTTGACGACGGGGACTCTTCGTTCTGGCATCTACGAGGCGGCGTCGGATACGAAAGCCCGCTAACGGGCTTGTCTCCCAACACAGCTTGGCGAACCGAGATCTGGGGGCAGTACACAACAGACCGGCTGCCCTCGGTCGAAGAGTACTTCCTTGGTGATCGTTATGCTTTGCGCGGATATCGTTTTGACGAAGTGGATGGCGATTCCGGGATTTCCGCGATTTTCGAAGTGTCTCATTCCTACTTCCCCAGTTCCCAGAGCATACATCGCTTAACGCCCTTTGCCTTTTTCGACGTGGGTTACATCTCGAACAATGACCCTGCGAGTTTCGAAGTTGATAATGCTACACTGGCGTCGACAGGTCTGGGTTTGGACATTGAGTTTAAGAAAAATCTATTTCTGTCCGGATATGTCGGTGTCCCTTTGAGAGACGGCCCTTTGACCGACTCTGGCGATCCTGGCGCGTATCTTGCTCTGACAACAAGTTGGTGAGAATGTTATGAAACTGAACCGAATTGCTGTACTTACCGCAACTTGTCTAATTACAGAACTGGCCGTTACTCAGGTCTTTGCCCGCGGAAATCACTACGGGTGGTGCCGAGGTGTAGGGAACCCACACCAGTCGAGCCAAGGGTGCGGGCAGGCTGGTGGGCAAGGGGCAGGTAATCAAGTTACTGGCCCAACTCAGCCGGTGGCAAATCAGTTGCCGCCTAAGGGAACGCAGCAAACGCCCACGTCCGTTACTGTTCCAGTCCTTGCGCCGGGCGCGGTCCCGAACGCAATTCCCGGTCAGGTTCCTATTGCGACACCGATAGCGGTTCCTGGTCAGGTTCCCACGCCGGTAGTAGCGCCAACTCTAGCTCCGCCTTTGGCACCAAACGCGACACCAAACCGGGTTCCGACAGCCGTTCCCAATCAGGTTCCACCATTGGTCGCCGGTCCTACCGCGGTGCCGTCGCAAGTTCCGACTGCAACTCCCAATCAAGTTCCGGTCGCTACCCCTGGCCAGGTTCCGCCTCAACCCACCGGCCCAACAGCGGTGCCGCCACTTGTGCCCACCGCAACACCAAACCAAATACCAGTCGCAGTTCCTGGTCAGGTCCCACCTCAGCCCACTGGACAAACTGCTGTGCCACCGCTCGTCCCAACTGCAACACCAAACCAGATTCCGGTCGCAGTGCCCGGCCGTGTTCCGCAACCCAGCGGTACTACGGCGACACCACCGCTTGTCCCAACCGCAACCCCCAATCAGGTTCCCACGGCGGTTCCTGGCCAGGTTCCACAGTTGACACCAAAACCGACGGCAACTCACGTGGCAGTCCCAGGGCATCCGAAGCCACAAGGCGTCGTGACAATCATGCGCCCTAAGCCGAGGCCGACAACCGGTACTGTCCAGCAACCTGGCACAACACAAGTGACCCACCATCTAACGCACCAAAGCAATGCGAAGAAACACGATCACGTCGCAGCAACACCTGGACGACATGACCCGCACGACCTACCGAGATTCCGCAACGCGGCGGCCAAGGAAGACTGGGAATGCGTTGCCAGCGGATTTGGACAGCGCCGTTATGATGCTGGGCGAGGCGTGTTGCTGAACAACGGAGCGTTACGGCACCTGGGAAACGTGGACGCAATGGCACGGGATGTGCCTGCAAGGCATCCAAAACATTCTGGATGCATTATTTCGGTCAAACGAAAGCAGCGCTGAAGCTCGCATGGTAGGTTTTGCTCGGACAATGAGATTAGTCGACCAATAGTTCGTCAATTGTCATCTGGATAATTGGATTTCGTATTGCCCATATTCCCTGGCGTTTACGTTGGCTGACGTAGCCCAAAAATGCTCTGTACCTAAATTTGCCTCAATTAGGACAACAATCTAAAGGGTGCTGTCAGACGAATTCGAACCAGTCTCAGTTTGCCGCGGAAACCGTGAACCTATCCGGAACAAAGTTGACGCCACTCGGTAAGAGCGGCGCTGCGGGTCAACTTGAAGGTGTCTCGGCTGGTGAGCGATCGTTCCTGATTGAAGTGATTGTAGACGGAGGAATGAACGGAGGCGAATTTCTGTAAACTTCGCATGCGCCTGAAACGCTGCATCGCGCGTTCGCGTCGTCGAAACGGCAGGTGCGAGTTCTCGACGCGGTTGTTGAGCCACCTGCCCGTCCTTTGTTTTTCGAGCGCACCCAGTTCTCTGAGCGCGGCTCTGTATGAGGCAAAGCGATCCGTGACGACGGTTTCCGCTTTGCCGTGTCGCTTCATTAACTTCTTGAGGAATTTCAGTGCTGCAGCTTTGTTTCGGCGTTTGGTGACAACGGCTTCCAGCACCTCGCCTTCGTGATCAACAGCCCGCCAAAGATAATGCCGCTTGCCATTTACCTTCACGAAAACTTCGTCCACGTGCCACTTCCATTTGGAGAACGCGCGCAGTTGCTGAACACGCTTCCGTCTGATCTCAGCAGCAAACATCGGCCCGAACCTGTTCCACCAATATCGGACAGTTTCGTGGCTCACGTCGATGCCTCGCTCGTGCAACAGATCTTCGACATTCCGAAGCGAAAGTGGGAAACGGATGTATAACATCACCGCAAGGCGGATGATCTCGGGGCTGGTTTTAAAGTATTTGAAGGAGGCAGGTTTGGTCATGGGCAAAAGCTACGAAAGCCCCCTGCCCCACTCAACCCAAGTTCTTCTGACAAGACCGCCAGTTTAATATGTCACCATGCCAAAGGTAACGACAACAACGGAAGCTCTTGCAACCCGGATCACTGCTGCATTTGACGGCCTTGATCCACCTGCTGATGATGAACTTCTTCACCCCGAAAGTATGGATGACGTGGATATTCTTGAATTCTATGGAGGGGTCAAATGGCATGAGATGACCGATCAAATGATCGTATACGGGTACGCAGCCCCCACTGCCTTCAGCGCCAAGGCCTTTCAGTATTATTTGCCCGCGTATCTGCTTTGGACTCTGCGAAATTCAGACAGTCCGGAATATGCCAGTGAAAGCATCCTACTTGCACTCGACCCCGGCACATCGAAAGAACTGCTGCATGAGTTCAGGAAGTCCAAGTTCAACCAATTGACGCCTGCACAGAACGAGGCCGTGTTGAGGTTTCTGTACTATTTTAGCGACCATCCTGATCTCGGTGAGTTAGCGGAAACTGCATTGGTCAACTACTGGATTGACCAAGGCGTGCGGTCACCGGGTTGATTATTTCTACCTATCTGATGTGGCTCTTCGCAGCGCTTTTTTGTCCTAACCGGTTTACTGCTGTCAGTGACTGAGAATGAGCAATGGCAACGGCTATGGGGCGGTTCCAGTGCGCTGTCACTTGGCCTTTTTGCAATATCCATGGCAGCGGGTGGTTTACTCAGAGGCCAGATAAGAATTCATTTTTCGATTATCCGCCGCTCCAGCCAGCCGCGTTTGTTCTTCAGCGCTATCGCATTGGTGTCCGCCGCCTGCGCCGGTGTCATCATTGCTGCTATCTGGGCAATTTCCTTTAAGGGTAAGTGAAGTTCACCCGACACGGTGTGCCTCGGAGCAAATGGGCTAGTTTTGGCTGAGCGATCACCCGACCGCTGTGATTTCGTGGTTCGTCAGTTTTCCAGGCTTTCGAACCAGTCGAGCGCCATCGTTCCCCATTCCTTTGGATAGCCGTGCCCACCGTCGTGTAAAAAGAGTTCAAGACTACCGTGTTCGCATTCCCACCGTTTGCGCCAAAGATTGGCCGTCACTTCGTTTTCTGTCGCGTTGTGTTGGCATTCGTTTCTTCGCCGCCATAACGAAAGACCCTCCCAGACATCGGCCTGGGTAATGGTGATATCGAACTCTTCATTGTGTATTGATCTGCCCTCAAGCGGCACAACCTTGTCAGTGAAACCGTGCGTATGAAGCATATGTACCGGGTCAAGACACTCCTGGGTCATGGGAAGCCAGAAGCCACCGGACGCAGGAGCATAGCCACGCGCCAGGTCAGGCGCGAGGCACGCAACTTCCCACACCATGGAACCACCTCGTGAGAACCCTGTCAGCAGCACCTGGTCCGGGTCTACGTCTGCACGGATCACGAGATCCGCCAGCACGTCACGGAGAAACCTGACATCAGAGCGGGGATAGGTAATCCACCCATCCCTAACCGACCAGTCAGCAGGTTTTCCTTCCAGCCATGGCAATGCGGTCGGTGCCACAAACGCATAACCCCGCGCAGTGAATGTTTCGACGAACTGCTTGTTTTTAAGTACCTTTGCTCCGGACCCGCCATAACCATGCAAGTGCATCACGACCGGCCCGCCCCGCCATTCATCTGGCAGGGCGATGTGGTATTCACCGGTGTCTATTTTGCAGGGATTGGATACATCTCCACAATCAAGCGCAAAGGCCTGCCCCGAAATCAGAAACATGGACAATGCGATTGTTACCTTTTCGAGCATATCTGGATCCCTCCCGATGTCTGACCGTACCATATTACGGAAAGGGCTTTTTTGAGACGGCGGTGGTGCAGAATTCCACTTTGCTGAGCAGCCTCACCTGACTGATCCAAAATGATCGTTAGTGCATCAGCGGCTTTTGCTCCATGGGTATGATGGTTTGAGGTGCTGGCGGACGATACACGAACTCACATTTCGTGGGACTAAGCGGACGTACGCCGCACTAATGCAAGTTATCCCGGAAGGATTGAGGCCAAGCCGCAAAAGCCACTTAAGACCGAATTAGTTCGAGACCAATCGAAACTGGACAGATACTAGATCCGCTGCCGTCTTAGTCCGGGATTTCCACGGTTCCGACAATATGAGTTCGCCTCAGGGGCAGCGCTTGGTATGCTGAGGCGATATCTGTTGTCGCTATGCCGCTGCCAGTCATTCCTTCGTAGCGCCCCGTCCCGGTGACGATTTCCCAAGTGTTTGCCTCGCCTTTTTCCCCGGCCTTCCATCGCATGATAAAAGTGTCATCACCTTCACCGAAAACGCATATTCCATTGATTGAGTTGGTGCCGTCTTCAAATCCAAATCCAGAACCCAAACATCTGGCAGGCCCATCATCCATTGGACCCTCAATTACTTCGAAACCACCCCGATTGTCTGTTAGGTGAAAAATGTGATCCCCAAGGTCAAAGTTCTCTTGATTTAGAGGGTAGACATTGTTGATTTCGATGCGTTGCTCGTCAGCACTGGCGGGAACACCGAGTGTCGCCAAAAGCAGGCTAATCCGTAGGACTCTCATCTGGTCCTCCAAAGATTGCCACTCATCTTAAGGGCCTTCAAAGCATTTACAATCAGCAATAACTCTGCGGACCCACCACTAATGGTGTACGGGGTTACGCGGTTCCAGCCAATTGATGGCGGACCAAATCGGGCATCGGCAAGGGCTTGATGACGCTGCGGTGCAGCCCGCAGAAAAAGAATTTCGCTGCGGTTGCCAGTTGCCCGGCCAGATGAGGTCATGCTCAGGGAAGACACCCTGTCGTCGCCCTAAGGTTCACAGGAGACCCAAGACAATGTAGATTTCTATGAAGATTTGACAGCAATAGGCGTGGATCAGAATGGCGCGACAGTTCCCACTCGAAGGTGACAAGACCTTTCTGGTTTATGCCGGCACTGGCACAGACCTGATATTTAATCATGGGGTTGAGCTACCCGGTTTCGCGTCGTTTCCATTGCTGGAAGAACCTGACACCAGGGCAATACTGGCTGGTCAAATGCAGGCACTTGTCGATCTCGCCGGTGAAATGAGTGTCGGATGCATCCTTGATGCGCCCACATGGATGGCGAACGCCGACCGGGCAGCGCCTTTGGGGTACGATGCAGAACGGCTCGTTGAGGTGAACAAAGACGCGGTCAGTCTAATGGAAGACGTGCGCCAAGCTTCCGCTCGCAATGATATACTGGTGTCGGCCTGTATCGGCCCGCGCTATGATCCTTACGCCGACATCCCTCCGGTGACGGTCGAAGATGCACGCCAATACCACGCCGCACAAATGCACAGCCTGAAAGACACAAGCGTCGACCTGGTCACCGCTTATACGTTCAACCGTTCAAGTGAGGCTGCGGGATGCATCCTCGCCGCCGGAGACGCAGATCTGCCGATCATCATGTCTCTGGTTGTCGAAACGGACGGGTGTCTGGCGGACGGGACCAAACTTGTGGACGGAATTGATCAGATCGACGAGGCAACCGACTCGGCGGCGCTGTTTTTTATGGTCAACTGCGCTCATCCGACCCATTTCGCCGGAGCGCTTGGCAACCACCCCCGGCTGAGAGGCATGGTGGCGAACGCTTCGAGTTGCTCGCATGCGGAACTTGACGAAGCAGATGAGCTGGACGAAGGCGATCCAATTGAACTTGGTAAGCAGATTGCCGCGATTGCGAGGCAGAATCCGTCGATCCAAGTATTTGGAGGATGCTGCGGTACCGACATGCGCCATCTGAAGTCGATTGTCAGCGAATTGGCGTAGCCAACTTGGTACAATCTGAGCGATAGCACTGATATTTAAGGTGATACCGTGATTTTTTCCACAACTTGTTAGGAGACGGCCCAAAGCGGTCACTCAGCTGAGCACCTGGATACTGCGACCGCAGCCCTCTTTCCTGCCGTTCGCTGCGCGAGCGAAATTTGCAATTAACCAGATTTACGTCGAACAGGATACAATGAATCAACGAATTTTATTTGCTGGAGGCCGTGGACCATATCTTGGCTGAAATCCTGGATGGCAGGAGGTCCCTGAAGGAATGCCCTGGTCGCCACTCCACTTCGTGTATTTCATGAATGGTTTGGATATCCTCAACGGTCAGACGATCAAGCAGATTTACACCGGTAGAAGACTGGATCGCTTTCAGCACCGGTGCTTTGTGCGCAGGCGATTGCGCAACGACGTTGCCCAACTCGTCGTGATGCGCATCCATTGTGGGTTCGTAGAATTCATCTTCGATCATACCGCCAAACAAGCAGCTCGCGCCCTCGTGACGGTATGCACCAACGCCAAACTTTGGATTGAAAGCTTTTTTGTCCTGCGCTTCGAGGCGGGCAATGGCGGTGTCAAACAGGTCTGCAACACTCATGTTGGTTGATCCTCCTTCCATTGGGTAAGTTCGCAAAAACTACGTGTATGATGATATCAAGATCGGCAATGCAAGCCAGCGGGTCGAGGCACAATCTATGGCAAAAAGTTCAGCGCGATGAGTGGCTCAGACAAGCCAGCGGGTTCAACGGGGAAAAAGAACCGCGCGTACCTACTTTGGGGTGGCATTGCGGATTCCTTGTCCGATATTCTCGCCAGCCCGAGCATTGTGCTTCCATTTTTGTATCTGGCGCTTGGGGCTCCCCAATTTCTCGCGGGGCTGCTTCTTCCATGTGTAAAGGGTGCTCGTATTGTTGCTGAAGCCGTGATGTCTCCGTATGTGCGCGTGGGGGAACGCTCCAAAAAGGCGATGATCCTTCCCAACCTTGTCATTGCTTTGGTCCTAGTCGTTTTGGCGTTGTCGGGTGCGGCACTTCCCAATGGGGTCGTCATGGTGCTGTTTGTGCTGGTCGCCTTGGTAGTTGGCTGTTGCTACGGAATCTGGGCCTTGGGCAGTAACCACATCTACGGGTCGGAACTCGAAGACGAAGAACGAGGGCAGATCATCTTCACGCAACTGGCACTAAGTTGCATCATAGCGATAGTCCTCGTTTGGGCCACACGAGCGCTGATGACAGGAGAAACTCCGTTCGAGCGACATCGTGTTTTGCTTTGGTTGGGTGTGCTGGCACTTTTGGTTTCGTGCTTTTGCATGTTTCGACTTGTACTAACGAAATCGCCCGAAGAGGTTAGCAATCCGGAGGCTTCCGAGGAGAAAGAGACCTTTTTCAATCAGGTTTCGCGGGGTTGGTCCCTGGCGCTCCAATTTGCCTGGTTCCGCCGCTTCCTCGTCGCGCGACTTTTCTTTTTGTCAGTCGAACTGGCGACGCCATTCTACACAATTCATGCGGCTACATTTCACCTGTCTACTCCGCACATCCTGAGTATCTTCGTTACGGCAACAAGTGCTGGACGCGCACTTGGCGCGATCTTGTGGCGCCGGGTTGTTCGCAAGTCGATCCGCTACACAATCGCTGGCGCGTCTATGATCGCTTGCCTTTCGGCGCTTATGGCGATTGGATTCGACCTGTTCGGCCTGGCCAGCAACCCCTGGGTTTATGCCACAACGATCTTTTTTCTGTCCTTTGGAATCGGTGGGGAAACTGAAGGACGGTATTTGTATCTGCTTTCGATGTCCTCTGACACTAATCGCCCATATATGGTCGCGCTCGCAGACGCGGTGGCAGGTATAGGCGGGATCATTTTCGCTGCGGTGCTTGGACTGGTGGCGCAAATCCAAAGCGTCCTGTTTCCATTGATCGTTCTGGCCGGGCTTAATGCTATTTCTGTCTATCTTGCCCTGTCGCTGACCGAGAAACCGGAAAAAACGCCCTCAGGGTAATTCGTCCGTGCTGAGAGTTGAAATCTGTCGTCAGCTAAAGACAGGTTATTGCGACTGCAGTGCTTTGTTCGCTGCGGCGATGATGGCATCGGCAAGGGGGCCATAAAGGGTTCCGTGCAATCCACCCGGCACAATAACGAGTTCTGATCGAGGCAGGGCCCTATGCAGACGCCAAGGTGTCCACAAAGGAGCCGAGAGATCGAGCCGGCTGTGGATAAGATATGTCTTTAGATCAGCGAGTTTGGAGACTTGCTCTAATAATGGCGTGTCGAGCCAGGCAAGGTTGCGAAAGTAGTGGGTGACGACCCTTGCGAAACCAAGCCGAAAGCGTTCGTCATCGTAAGATAAATTGGGCTCTACGCGGGGGTCCAAGCTTACTACGGCGGCTTCCCATGTGCACCACGCGAGCGCGGCAGCGGACCTCAAGCTTGCGTCCTCACCCATCAGAAGATCGTTGTAACCGGCTGCAATTTCAATCCCGTCGTGAGCTTCGGGTACTAAAGCATGGAACTGTTCATGTGCCTCGGGCAAAAACCGACGGGCTCCAAAATAGAGAAAGTCGAGGTCTTCGCTGGATGTCATTGCCACCGCCGCAAGGATTAAACCGTTCACCCGGTCCAGATGTTCCAGCGCGTAGGCCACGGCAAGCGTGGTACCCCATGAAGAACCATAAATGTACCAGTTCGCCAGCCCCAAACTTGCGCGTAATCGTTCAAGATCATGGATCAGGTGTTTTGTCGTATTCGCCGTGAGGCCATCCACGCTGTCGCCCGCGTGCGGCTTGGAGCGCCCCGCCCCTCTTTGGTCAATTGTCACAATGTGCCAACGTTCCGGATCGAACAACTGAACCATTTGCGGACGCGTCCCACCGCCGGGCCCTCCGTGCAGCAGCACAATAGCTGGCGCATTTTCGTTACCGAATGTTTGCCAAAACACAGAGTGGCCATCTTCTTCTGGTAAAACACCAGAGAGCAGAGGCAGCGAAGGATGATAGAGAGCCATTACGCTGTCATACACTGCTTTAGGAAGCCTCGATAGCTCGATGCACCCCGTCGCCGTGAAGCTTCTTCTCAGCGCGACAAAGCTTGCCCATTTCTTACGTCTGCCGGCGTTTCTAACTGTATTCGTATTGATCGCGAGATTTGCGTGGTTTGCGATTGGCGTGATTTTACAAGGCGCCGCTTGAAACCTAGGATAGAGAGGACTGGCACCAAAGTATCCATACAGGAGAGTGTTGTTATGAGAATGCTATCGGTAGCTACAGCTTTTGCTTGTATGATGTTTCTTCCTGTGGCGGCGCTTTCGCAAGTAAGTATGAGTGTGTATTCGGATACGCCGTCCACGCATCCGAAATCTAAACTGCTGGCGTCCTTGGTGACCCAGATTCGGGACCGAACCAAGGGGCGGATCAAAGCCGAGTTCTTTAGTGCAGAATCGGGTTTGTTTCCGAATGAAGACACCGCACTGGACGCCTTGGTCAACAATCAAGTTCAGATGGTCTGGCCTCCGGTGGCGCGTCTTGAACGCTTTGCCCCCGAATTCATGCTGCTGACGCTTCCGTATAGCATCGACTTGTTTGCCATTCGCGATGCAAAAGGCCACGCGGCGCTAGTAGACGACCTTTCAAACCGGCTTCACAATGTGGGCCTGGACATTTTGGGTCTAGCCCCGGCCGGATACACTCTGTTTGTGAGTAAGAACCCTCTGACCAGTGTTGACCAGCTGCCGGGAAAGATCGTCCGCGTACCAGGGTCGCCAATGCTGACGGATTACCTGGAAGCGATTGGAGCGAAAGGCGTCAACTTTCCAGCGCCTGAGTTGCCAAAGATCCTAGGAGACAAGAGGGTAGATGTCGTTTTAACGTCTTTCGCCGGATGGAACCTGATTGGCCCAACCGATGGGGAATATGTATTGGTTGATCTTGACATGCGCGTCGGGTTTTACGGTGCCGTATTAAACGATGACTGGCTCGCTTCGCTCGGTGAACGCGACAGACAAATCGTGATTGAAGAAGTGTCAAACACCTTAGCCGCGCGTTGGTTGCAACTTGAAGATGAAAGAGTTGCATTCGAGGAGCAAATGCGCGCGGTCGGCACGACATACACAGAAATCTCAGGGGCAGATGCGGCGGTCCTCAAAACTGCGGCAGACGCTATCAGGAGTGACTACATTGAACAATCGCCGGAGTTCATTCAAAACTATTTGAAGTGAGTGACCCAAGGCGTGTGTCTCTGATCTTATCCTTGCAAGCGTCCAGCTTGTACTTACGCAAACCAAAGGTCTCGATTCCTCAGATCATCGAGTAAAGGCCATGGGTTCTGAGTCTAGCGCGCTATGTAACTCCGATGACGAGCGATCTTCCGGTGTATCCGTCCTCTTTGCTGATGATCCAGCCCAAACTTCAATTATTTTTGGCGTTCACGAACGACCGGAGTTGATGCAGATATATATATTGGAATACCCGCTCGTATTTGGCTTGCCGAATAGTCAAACGACAAATCGCTTCCGGACCCACCTGCCAATCAAAGTGCCCCATAAAAACCCAGAGTTTTCGGTATCGAGACATGTGTTACTGAATCTAGTTGGTGAGCTTCTTCACAACTTTATCAATCAACTCAGTGTTTTCTTTGACATAGCGCTGGCCAGAGGCCCGAATCTGGTCGATATTTTCTTGTTTAGGATTGAACCCATTGACGCCTGTCACCGCGTCTGGTGACAGGAAATAGCTGTCTATATCAATGGACGACTCAAAATCCGCATGTCTTTGCAATGCGTGCGAACTGACCGTCGCTTCTCCGTTGAAAACCATATGCATCATAGGAAAGAACCACTTAATCAATCCGCCACCTTCGGCGGTCGCGGGTGATACAGGCTGTCGCAGCTTGCTTCCAAGCGCGACAACTACGAATTCCTGATGTTCTGGCAGGTTCGAGCGCGCGTGCAGATACGCGATTTCACCCGGAGCGTTCAAAATCATGGCAGCATCCCCAAGGAATTCCCCAGATGCATGTTCGCCCGAGAACGTAACCGCAGGAAAATAAACCGGAGCACTGGTCACCGCCGTTACAAGTGAATGTAGATAGATGTTGCCTTCTACAGTATCCCAGTTTCGGAACACTCTAAGTCCGTTCTCTTTCTGCGAATAAGACGGGAACATAGCCGGGCGCAGAAGGTCATTGAACCTAGTGTCACCAAATGCTTGTTCATACACTCTAAAGCGGCCCTCATTTGGGATGGCCGGGCCGAACAGACCATGGCCCGTCAGTATTTTATGATAAATAGGGATTCCCAGAATTTCTCTTGCATATTGCTCATAGTCCTCCAGCGCTTTTTCGGCCGTGATCGGTTGTCCGTTCTCCCCGCTGGGGCTGAACAACAGCGCGGCTATGATTGCTCCGGTCGATGATCCGGCTACAAAGTCAAAAAGTTCGTGTACAGGCTTGCCTGATTTCTCCTCAAGCGCCTTCAGAACTTCAAGCTCTGCCAGACCATATAAGGCGCCACCGTTCATCGCCAGTATGCGCACCCGCTTGGGATCGTCGGTACGCCATTCCAGCGGATCATCAAAGTCTTTTGTATCCGGCCAGCCTGGCAGTTCAGACTGGCTGTCGTAAAAGTACCTGCCATAGAAAAACACGCTTGCGGCGTAAATCAGCACAAGAGGGATCATACAGACCAGAACAGTTCCGACTATTTGAATGAGGCGCTTCATACGGTCCCTGTCTCGATTGAGAAGATAGTTCAGTCATAGCTGCCCCTGCCAATTCATCAACCGCGATCGGTGAAACGGTCAGGTAGGTTCACCAAGCGCGCGGTGTTCATTTCGCCATTCTCACTTTGTTCGGGTCGCAAGGCGCCAATGGAGGTCCGGCTGCCTGAATGATTGACTGACGGGCAAACCAATGCAACGCTCGCAACAGTTGTTTTCATACAAAGGTGGATTTGAGTTGATGCGAAGTGTTTGGTTCGTTCTGGCAACAGCTCTTTTGTTTGTTTCGGCGGCCGCTCATGCGCAGACTGATGCGACCCCACCAAGTGTGCTTGTCCTGAAGGCCCAAACCCAAAAATCAGGCTTGACAGATTCCTATGTGGGCCGTGTCGAGGCGATCAGCACGGTGGATATCATGGCGCGTGTCGAAGGCACGTTAGATGCGCGAAAGTTCGTCGAAGGTGGGCTGGTCAAAACAGGCGATATCCTGTTTGAGATCGAACGAGATTCCTACCAGGCGCTGGTCGATCAATCCGCTGCGACGGTCAACGGCGCAAAGTCGACCGCAAAAGGCGCTGAGGTGGACTACGAGCGTCAGCTGGCCCTGCTGCAGCGCGACGATGTTCCGCAATCCACGGTTGACTCGGCACAGGCAACGCTTGGCGCGGATCAGGCTGCGGTCAGTAAGGCCGAAGCGGAACTGGAACAGGCGAAAATCAATCTAAGCTATACAACGATCACCAGCCCAATCGACGGTCGCATATCGAAGTCAAACGTCGACGTTGGCAATCTTGTTAGCTCAAACTCCGGCGTGCTTGCGACCATCACCAGCGTCGATCCGATTTATGTCAGCCTCTACGTCAGCGAGCGTGATCTGATCCAAAAGCGGCAGCAAGGACTGATCGGACAAAATACATCGACGCTGGGTGTTCGGCTGGAACTGAGTAGCGGGGCGACCTATGCGCAAAGCGGGCAGGTTACCTACATCAGCAACGAAATCGAAGCGGCAACCGACACGATTGAAATCCGTGCCACATTCGAAAACTCTGACGGTCTGCTGATCCCCGGACAAGTGGTGACGGTCACCTTCGACGATCCTAATGCCAAAGAAGTGGTTGTGATCCCTCAGACCGCCATCCAATTGGACCAAAAGGGTCACTTCGTGTTTGTTGTGAACAGCGACAACGTCGCAAAACGGCAGGATGTTACCTTGGGGGCACAAACTGGTCTTGACTGGGTGGTCTCTTCGGGCCTGCAGGCCGGGGACTTGGTCATCGTTCAGGGTCTGCAACGGGTCCGGGAGGATGAAAAAGTCACCCCGACCGAGAACCAATCCTAAGCGGTAGTCCTTAATATGCTATCCAAATTCTTCATTGATCGTCCGAACTTTGCCATTGTTCTGGCTGTGATTATGGTTCTGCTGGGTGCCATCGCGACCCGATTGGTACCCATCGCCGAATTCCCGTCAATCGCTCCGCCACAGATCCAGGTCACAGCGAGCTATCCCGGCGCTAATGCTGCTCTGATCCGGGACGCTGTGGCAACACCTATCGAAGAAGAAGTGAACGGAGTTGAGGGCATGATCTACATGTCCTCCTCGTCGTCGAGCGAAGGTACATACAGTCTGACAATCACTTTCGATATTAACACCGACCCGGATATTGCCGCGGTAAATGTGCAAAACCGCGTCGCGCTGGCCACAGCGCTTCTGCCCGAGACGGTGACTCAGCAAGGGATTTCCACCTCGAAGCAGAACAGCAACATGCTGCAGGTGATTAACCTGGTATCGCCCAATAAAACCTACGATCAACTGTTTCTGAGCAACTATTCGGCGGATTTCCTGCAAGACCCTCTCAGCCGCATCGACGGAGTGGGTGCAACAACGCAGTTTGGTCAGTTGAACTATTCCATGCGGATCTGGCTGAACACGGATCAGATGGCGGCCCTTAACATTGATGCCACTGACGTGGAAGCCGCGATACAGGCACAAAATATCGAAGCCGCAGCAGGGCAGATTGGCGCGGCCCCGTTCGACGATGAAACGACTGCGTTTCAGTTCACTTTGGATGCTCAAGGCCTGTTGGACGATCCAAAACAGTTCGAGAACATCATTGTTCAAGCGCAGGATGACGGCTCATTTGTGCGTCTTAAGGACATTGCCCGCATCGAATTAGGCGCTGAGAACTATTCCGCCATCGCCTACTACAACGGTCAGCCTTCCGCGATCCTTGCGATTTTTCAGGAAAGCGGAGCCAACGCAATCGATGTCTCTACAGCCGTACAGACCGAGATCGAAAAACTGGCCCAACAATTCCCCGATGATGTAGAATACATCCTTGCCTATGACGTGACCGACGCGGTGCGTCAGTCGATCGAAGAGATAATCACAACACTGGCCATAACAGCCGCCATCGTTGTTGCCGTGACCTTTGTGTTCCTGCTGAGCATACGCGCCACGATCATCCCAGCGGTTGCCATCCCTGTGTCCCTTCTGGGGACGATTGCTCTCATCTACCTGATTGGGTTTAGCGCCAATATGATCACTCTTTTTGCTTTGGTACTGGCCATCACTCTGGTGATTGATGATGCGATCATCATCATCGAAAACACCGAACGGATCATGGAAGAAGACGGTCTGGAGCCGCGCGAGGCAACGCTCAAGGCCATGTCGCAGGTTACGCGACCGATCATCGCAACAACTTTTGTTCTGGCCGCCGTGTTCATACCGGTCTGCTTCTTTCCGGGCATTACCGGCCGCATCTACCTTCAATTCGCCCTGACAATCACCTTTGCCTTCACCCTTTCTGCAATAAACGCCCTCACGCTAGGCCCGGTACTGTGCGCTCAGTTTCTAAGTCGTAAAACCGGGCATCCCAAAGGGATTGCCCGCATCATACCCAAAGCGATCAACCGATGCCGGGATGTCTATGTGGCACTGGTCAGGCTCACGCTGAGGTTCAAGGCCCTGTGCCTGATCCTATACGCTGGCGTTGTGGCCGGAACCGTGTATCTGTTCCTGCACACACCCACCGGGTTTATCCCGCCCGAAGACAACGGCGTTCTCTTTGCCAGCATTACCCTGCCCGATGGTGCATCGCTTCAGCGCACCGAAGAGGTGTTGCTGGACATCGGCGAACAGGTCAAAGAGCACCCCGGAGTTGCTTCGGTGACGTCGGTTGCAGGGTTCAGCCTGATCGCCGGGGACAAGTCAAATGTAGGTATGTTGGTGATGCTTCTCGATCCATGGGACGAGAGGAAATCCAAGGAAACCCAGTGGTATAACATCATGTTCGCCTTGAACGATATTCTCGCGACAAGACCAGAGGCGACCTCGTTTGTTTTCCCACTACCTGCTATTTCCGGCGTCGGGCAGGCAGGCGGCCTGTCGGCACAACTGCTGGATCTGCAGTCCCATGACGTGCAGGAGTTTGATGCGGTTAAAAACGGCTTGCTTGCCGCATTGATGAAACAGCCTCAAGTGCAGCAGGCCTACAGCTCCATGTCAGCCAATGCACCCCAGTATTTCCTAGATATAGACCGAGACCGGGCCGAAGCGCTGCAAGTGGATGTTAGCAAGATTTTCACCGCTCTGCAGGCAAGTTTTGGGTCACTGTACGTGAACAATTTCGTGCGCGGCGGCCGGGTCTATTGGGTGGTCATGTCAGCAGATGCAAAACACCGGCAATCGTTGGATGAGATTGAAGGAGTGTATGTCAAGAATGCGTCAGGCACCGCGCTGCCGCTGCGGACATTCGTGACCGTCAAGCCGCAACTGGGGGCCGAGATCCTTTATCGCTACAACTTGTTCAATTCAGCGTCGATCAGTACCCAGCTGCAAACGGGGGTCAGCTCTGGCGAAGGCATCGCGCTGGTTGAGCAGGTCGCCGCGAGCACCCTGCCCGAAGGCTACATCCTAGAGTGGACGGACGTATCACTGCAGGAGGTCCAAGCCGGTGACCTCGTTCTCATTATCCTGGCGCTTGCGGTGGTTTTTGCCTATTTGTTTATGGTCGCCCAATATGAAAGCTGGATTTTGCCCCTTGCGATCATGGCGTCCACTATCTTTGCGGTTCTGGGCGCGCTCATTCCGCTGCAATTCATCCCCAACATCAACAACAATATCTACGCACAGATTGGGATCGTTCTGTTGATCGGCCTCGCCGCAAAGAAGGCCATCATGGTTGTCGAATTTGCCCATAACATGCGGCGCAATGAAGGCATATCTATTGATGATGCGGCGATCAAGGCCGCCCACATGCGGTTCCGGCCGGTCACGATGACGGGCCTATGCTTTATCATGGGCGTGCTGCCGCTGATGCTGGCCAGCGGTGCGGGCGCGGCGGGCCGGGTGTCTATCGGCTATCCAGTCTTTGCAGGCATGATCATCGACAGCACCCTCGGCCTTCTTATGATACCGGTATTGTACGCAGTGTTCCAAAGTCTGTCAGAGCGTTTGCCGGGCAATCCGCGTACAGCATGTTCAAAGTGAAAGCAATTCGGCTCAGAGGAGCGTAAAGAACGATGGCCTGGAAACAGGGGTGTCCGACAACTGGCCCGAATACTTGGATGCGGCCGGCGTCGGGTCTGCTGGTTCTCGCTTTGCGTCAACCGACTAGAGACTGAGCGATACTGTAAATCACTTTTTCACTTAATTACTTTGTCTATCCACCGACGAGAGTAATCCAATATTGTTGTATGTATATGCCAAGTAAATGTGGTTCTCTGATGAACAAGAACGCAATTTCGCGGTTCCGTCACCCACTTTCAGTTGATCGCACATTTGGCAATCTGAAGGTCCGCTTCGATGCCAGCACAAAGAGTTGTTGGCACCTGCAGCGAACTTCCGGTTTCCGCCCTTCGGACCCAATGACCAAGGTTTCGCTGGGCGGTTCTAGGCCGACTACCGGCCTCGAACTTTGGTTTCTGTTCTACCGCCGTCTGATCCGCTCGCGACGGCGCTCGCGACGTTCGATGTTTATCTGATGATCATGGCCTAGCGCCCGATAGAACCCCACTCCCTTGGACCAGTTCACAAAGTGGGCAAAGCTGTCGACCTGATCGTCATTGCGACCGCGTGGAAAGGACTGCAGTTCGCGTTTGAACGTCGCCAGCCAGGGCGCGTCTGCAGGCAGGTACACCTTGCCCTCTTCGACAGGACCGCACGCGGACTGGAACCGGGTTTCCTTGTCCTTATCAGGTTTGACACGGTCGTACCGCCGGCGGTCATCACGAAACAACTCATCGAAAAGCGGTTTGCCAGAAGCGGCATCCTCGATCAAAACACGATCCGGATCCCAGCGACTGACAAGCTGCAGTGCCTTGGCTTTCAGGTCTGGGTAGTCCACCTGCCCACGCCAGACGTCGAGAAGGTACCACGCGTTTTCGCGGAACCCCCAAGTTGTGCAGACCGAGAAGTCGGACCTGGGATCCTCAGACATCCCCGTATCCCAGCTTTGAACGACAAGCTGATACCAGCGACGATCTTCGATTGTCTCATAGGTGCCGAACCACTCCCAGCGCAGCGGCGATCCGTCTGGCGCAATCGGGTTCTGTTGATACTGGCAATTGAACACAGCTGCGCCCATTTCACGACGCTTGGTATCCAGCGTGTTCTGATCCAGGCGCGACGGGCACAGGAGATCACCCGGTTTGCGGCGCATGACCTTTCCGCGCCCAAGAGGCACCGTCTCATGGTCTTCGGCGATGGCAGGCAGATTCAGATGCCGATAGGTCCCGCGTTCCAGCAGATAACCAGGCGGATCCATCTCGTGCAACCGTTGTGCAACCATAACCACACGCCCTTCGGCCGGGTTGTCAAAGCGCGACAGCAAGGTCCCCTCAATGAACTCCTGCGCCTTGATCAGTTCGGCCTCGGAGCCCGCATCTCCGGCTTTCAGCAGGTCATCGATGATGATGTAATCAGCGCCATGTCCAGTCACAGAACTGCCAATGGAGACAGCCTTACGGCTGCCTCCCTTTGTGGTGCGGATTTCTTCTGAGGTGTTGCCCTTTTTAGCCAAGACCGTTTCAGAGAACATTTCCCGGTACCAGCGCGCAGACATGATCCGACGACAATCTTCGGAATGCTTGCGCGCCAGATCCAGCCCGTAGCTGGCAACAATGATCTTGGCGCTGGGGTTATGACCGAGAAGATAAGCGACATATGCAACAGCTACGGTGACCGATTTCAGGCACCGGGGCGGAATGTTGATGATCAATCGCTTGTTCTCGCCGACGCGAACGTTGTCCAACTCATGGCACATGGCCCGCACATGCCAGGCCGGATCAAAGCTGCGGTCAGTTCCCTGGTGAAGCGTGTCAAACACGCGCCACACGAAGGGAAAGAAATTGTCCCGGCAAACCTCGCGAGCGACCTGCCGGACCATTTTGGGATCAGGAGCTGACATCATTGGCCTCCTCATCTTCAGGACCGCCGTCACCATCCGGGTGACTGGAAAAGAAATCCCGGAGGATGTCGTAGTCGACAGCATCCGGCTCAACCGCACGGACGCTTTCTTGCGCGTCCATGTCACTTGTGTTGAACAGATCTGTGTCCAGCTTCAGCAGCGCCATCAGCATTTTCGTGTCGCCCTTCAATGCGCTGGCCGTGACCCGCTTGGCAATTGCCTCGGCCTTGGAAATCCGGACTTCCCGGCTGCCTTCACGGACGGTGATCTTGGCTTCCAATTCGCGTTTCAGGCTGGCATTCACTCCTTTGGCACCTTTCGGCCGCCCTTTAGGATTGCCGGATCGGCCTTTCTTGAATTGGGTCGCTTTGGGCGGTTTGCCGTAGCCCACCTCAAACTCTCTCGTATCGTCAGACATGATCCGCCTCCTGCTTCGAGGTGGTGTCGCTGGCCGCAGAACGCGCATCGAACGTCTGGCCGGTCACCGAATGCACGGCGTTCTCACCGGTCATCTCCTGCCAACGGCGGATGGCGACATCGACATAGGCCGGGTCGAGCTCAATCAGCCGCGCCCGGCGTCCTGTTTTCACTGCTGCCAGCAAGGTCGCGCCAGACCCGCCAAAGGCGTCCAGCACAACATCGCCGCGATGACTCACATCCATGATGGCATCTGCCACCAAAGCTGTCGGCTTCACTGTGGGATGATCCGCAAGGTCCGCTTCGCGCCCTACCCCAAAGCTGTTCACACCGGCGTAATCCCAGACGTTGGTCCGGTAGCGCCCGTGTTTGCCCAGTTCGACATTGTTGATATGCGGTGCACCGGGCTTCTTGAAGATGCAAACCAGCTCTTGCTTGGACCGATAAAGGCTGCCCATCCCGCCATTGGTCTTGTTCCAGACGCAGAGATTGATGAGATCAAAGCCACCTGCCTTGCCGGACGCAATCAGTTCTTCAATGTGACGCCAGTCCATGCAGATCATTGCGATGCCCCCATCCGGCAGACAGTCAAACAACCGACTGATCACCTCTGAAAGAAAGCCACGGAACTCGCTGTCCGACATTTCTCCCGACGCCATGGCAAATTCGCGATGATCGCCGCCGGTGCCGCAACGGACATGCCCATTGACCGGCACGTTGTAAGGCGGATCAGTGAAGACCATCTGTGGGGTCTCGCCTTTCAGCAAGGTGTCGTAGCTCTGGGTTTGCAGGGCATCCCCGCAGAAGATGCGATGATCTCCAAGAATCCAAAGGTCGCCCGGCTGCGTAATTGCCGGTGCCGCAGGGTCCGGCGTCTCAACAGTTTCTGCTTCAGTCTCCGTGGCCTCGCCTGCACTATCGATGATGATGTCAATCTCCGGCGTCTCGAACCCGGTGATATCCAGATCAAAGTCCAGCTCGCCATCAAGGCTGAGATCCATCAGCTCAGCAAATTCAATCTGCAGAGCATCTTCGTTCCAGTCGGACAATTCCGCCAGCTTGTTATCCGCGATGCGCAGGGCGCGTACTTCCGCGTCTGACAAGTGATCCGCGACAACCGTCGGCACAGACTTCAACCCCAGAGCCTTGGCGGCCTCATAGCGGCCATGACCCGCGATGATTGTGCCCGAACCATCCAACAGGATCGGTGTGACAAAGCCAAACTTGGCCACCGACGCTTTGAGCTTGTCGATATTCTTGGCCGCGTGCACGCGGTTGTTGTTGGCGTAGGGCTTGATCTGGCTGATTTGAGATTGGACGACTTTGTCCGCCATCCAGATCGGCGTGTTGGACGCCTTGGCGTCGCTCTGTGTTTTTTTGGCAGGCATAACCGCCTCCTTTCGTTTGACGCTCGTTAGCGTCGACAAGAAAGGATCGTGTTGGGAATTCGGAGAGAGCACGACTAGCAACTCTCCGGACCAATCGATCCGGTTCGTTGCCCCTTCGAATGCTCTCGGTCTTACTCCGCAAAAAAAGCGGCGCCGAACGCTGCCTGGGAGATGTATTCACCTCCCCTTGGGACCTTGTCCCTTGCAGGGCTGGCTAGAATCTATGCGCGGGCTTTTGCAATTGCAACCCCCAAGCAAAAAGTAACCAATTAAGATTGTTGACGAATAATCGGGGGTACGGCAGCAGCGCCCCGCAAAACACACCCCTCCTGAGGCTGCCCCAGAAAGAGCTGGACTGTTGCTGTGAACCACGCATCACTGGATCCACGCCCGAGCCATTCGGGCGCTCCTCGGTACCGGGGTTTGGCATTCCGCCAGCCCCGGATCAGAGGAGACGATACATGTCCAAATCGAAACAAACCAAAATTGACAAGGTGCAAGCCTTGTTGCGTCGCCCAAGCGGCGCCAGCCTTGAGGCGCTCTGCAAAGCAACGGGATGGCAGCCTCATTCGGTCCGAGCGGCATTGAGTGGGTTACGGAAGAAAGGCGTCACAATTGAACGACGCGAATCCGACAAGCCACATGGTTTTTCCACATATCACCTCACAGCAAACAAGGGCGGCGAGTCATGACGAAGATCAGCGATGTCGCCGATCTCGCCGCCATGGGTCGATCGGATCTAGTCACGCTTTGGCAGCATCTGTTTCATCAACCAGCCCCCGCCATGCTCAGCCAACCCTTCCTGCGCCGTTTTATCGGCTTTGAGATGCAGTCTCGCCGTCATGGCGGGCTAACCCGGCATGCCAAAGCCACGCTGGGAAAGGGCTGTGAGAAAAAGCCCCGGCCTAAATGCCCTACCCTTAAACCAGGCGGGCGCCTGCTGCGCGAGTGGAATGGCGTGACCCATATGGTCGATGTGACAGAGGACGGCTTCACTTGGAACGGTCGGTCCCATCGCTCGCTCTCGGCCATCGCCCGAGAGATTACCGGTGCGCATTGGTCAGGGCCGCGTTTCTTCGGACTCTCTGGCAAGGGGGCCAAATGAGCCTGCGCCGTAAAACCCGATGTGCCATCTACACGCGCAAGTCCTCAGAAGATGGTCTGGATCAGGACTTCAATTCGCTGGATGCGCAACATGAGGCCTGCGCGGCCTATGTCGCCAGCCAGCGGCACGAAGGTTGGACCCTTTTGCCAGACCGCTACGATGACGGTGGCCTGTCGGGCGGCACCCTAGAGCGCCCTGCCCTTCAGCGCCTTCTTGAAGAGATCGATGCCGGGCGTATTGACATGGTGGTGGTCTACAAGATTGACCGGCTGACCCGGTCGCTTGCCGACTTCTCTAAGCTGGTCGAACGGCTGGAACAGGCGAACTGTTCCTTTGTGTCCGTCACGCAGGCCTTCAACACCTCTTCCTCCATGGGCCGGCTGACCCTGAACGTGCTGTTGTCCTTTGCTCAGTTTGAACGGGAAGTCACCGCCGAACGTATTCGCGACAAAATCGCGGCGTCCAAGAAAAAGGGGCTTTGGATGGGTGGCAACCTGCCCCTGGGCTATGACCGCCACCCCGATCCAAAAGCAAGAACGCTGGTGGTGAACGAAGATGAGGCCAGAACGGTCCGGCATCTCTTTGGGCTTTATGACGAGCTGGGTTGCCTTCGCAAAGTAGAAGAACGGGCAACGGCAGAAGGACTGCGGTCAAAACGGGTTCTTCGGACAGATGGCAGCGTGAAAGGGGATTGTCCGCTGTCACGCGGCCAGATCTATTACCTGCTGCGCAACCCGGTTTATCTCGGAAAAATCCGCCACAAGGATAAGATCTGGGGCGGACAACATCCAGCGATCATCGACCAGGACATCTGGGACCGGGTGCAGGAAAAAATGCGACGGGCCTCCAACCGCTCCCGGGCACGTGATGGTTCCGATGAGCGCCAACACACCAATGACCCCGGGGCCTGGCTCACCGGTCTGCTGCAGGACGAAACTGGTGATCGGTTGACGCCAACCCACACCACACGCAAAGGCCGACGGTTGAGCTACTATATCTCCAACAGACTCATCTCGGGCGGAAAGGATATCTCCGGCTGGCGACTGCCCGGCCCTGCGCTGGAAAACGCTGTCATTGATGTCATCGTCAGACATCTGCAAGACGCCGCAATCACGCATCGAGTTCTGGCGCAGCCGGAGGCCGGGTCAGCCGAGGCAGTTCAGACTTCAGTTGCGGATTTAGTAACCCGGCTTCAACACCAAGGCGGTCAGGTCGGCGTTGATATTCTGGCCAGCGGTGGAATCGCACGAGGACACATTGACCTCGAATTAAACCCCAAAACTCTGGCAAGCGCATTTGGCACTGCTGCGGAGTATCTGCACCCGGACCTCACCCACGTCACCGCATCTTTCGATCTGCGCCGCCGCGGCGTCGAGGCCAAGGTCATCGCCGGAGATATGGCACCCCAACCTGATCCCCACCTCCGGTCCATGCTGATCCGCGCCCATGGCTGGGCCCGTGATCTGAAAGCTGGAGTTCAACTGATGGAGATTGCACGCCGCGAAAGCGTTCCCGGCGCATTCATCCGTACCCGTGCCCAGCTCGCATTTCTCTCACCGAAGATTCAGGCCGCGATTCTCGACGGCACCCAGCCACCCGAACTTACACTCAAACGTTTGGTCAGCGTGACCCACCCACTTGATTGGTCCGAACAGGAACGCCTGTTCGGCTTTTGATAGCTCCAGATCCTGCGTCCCTGATACAGGGTTCGCCCTCCCTGATCCGGCGGAACAATTCCCTGTTCCCACGAGAAAATTCCCTGTTCCACGTTTTAGGGAATTTGCAACATAAACCTCTGGAAAACATACAGTTCTTAAGTGAGGAATGACGGAACTCAGAACTGTTTTGCAGAAATTCCCTGTAAATTGCAGGTTATCAGGGAAATCCAGCCCAAAGCGACCCCGCCAAAATGCGGCACTGAGACTGCGGCCGGAATTGCGCTTTGAATGTACAGTCTGCTCCGTCTCTGATTGAAAGCGCACGCGCCAACTCGCAGGAATTGCGGCACAATTCCGGGTCAGAAAACACAACTGAAGTGAGACAGGTATGAGTGGCGGGGAGACAGGGATTCGAACCCTGGGGACGCTCTCACGCCCAACGGTTTTCAAGACCGCCGCATTCGACCACTCTGCCACCTCCCCGCGTGGGGCCGGGTCTAAGGCCAAGTTGGTGCAGAGGCAAGTCGAAATCGGGAAATCTTGCCGAAGGCCGCGCGGCAGTCTTTCCATGGCTCCGCAGCCGCGTTATGATCCCGAAATAAGACCGTATCAGGCTGGCATGCAGAACCAGTCGGTTGGCGGCGGGGCTCGGGAAACGCAGCCCCTTCAGGCAAGGGATGACACAGATGAAGCGAGCGACTGAGACAGGCGCAAAACCGCGAGGACTGGCTATTCTCGCCGTCACCCTGACGGTATTGTCGGGGTGTGATGAGGCCGCATTATCACAAAGCGATACCGAGGCACCCGACGCCGCGGGAGACAGCAGTAAAACCGAGCTTTTACCCAGTGTCTCCAAGGCCTCACAGCGCGATATTGAAGCGCCCGAGGTATTCGAGGTGTCCGAGGCCGGGCTTTGGGACGGGCGGCCATCGCTTGGCGGCATCTGGGTGGCGCATCCCGATGTGGACCAGCCCGAACGAGTGGTGATCAAGAACGCCGCGAATGACAAGACTGTAGTCGGTGCGCTGTTCCGGCGCGAACGGAACCTGCCGGGACCGGCCCTGCAGGTGTCGTCCGCCGCCGCCGAACAACTTGGGATGTTGGCGGGCGCGCCGGTCAAGATTCAGGTCGTCGCGCTGCGCCGCGAGACGATTGAGGAAACTCCGCCCCCGGCAGCAGAAACCGAGGCCCAAGGCACTGAAGCCGAAGACGTGACGGATGAGGCCACCGAAGTGGCCGAAACCGAAACAGAGCAACCCGCGAAACGGAAATGGTGGCAAAAGAAGGAACCGGCGGCAGGTGCCGCTGCTGCGACCGGAGCGGCGGTTGCTGCGTCCGTCGAGGCCCCGACGGAAGCGGCCGAAGAAACTGCAAGCGCTGACGCCGATACCTCTGCCGAAGAGCCTGAGGAAACGGAAGCGGCCGAAAAACCCGCCAAGCGCAAATGGTGGCAAAAGAAAGAGCCCGCGACTGCCGCAGCCGCGGGTACAGCCACGGCGGCCACCGCTGCGACGGTCGAAACCGCCAGTACCGCGACCGAAGTGGCCAGCGCGACTGCAACCCCTGCCCTGACAGATGCGCCAGTTGAAGCGCCTGCCGAAAAGCCCGCGAAACGGAAATGGTGGCAGAAGAAAGACCCGAACGAGATCACCGAAACGCCGCTTGATCCCATCGAAGGTGCCGCTGCCGCAATCGAGGCGTCGGACCCAACGCCCGTGGCCGCTGCGGCTCCGGCGGCGACATCTTCGCTGTCGAAACCCTATGTGCAAATCGGGACCTTTGGCGTCGAAGTGAATGCAAACAGCGCGGCTGAAAAGATCCGCCGAAACGGAATGGCCGCCGAAGTGCGCGAGTTAGAGACCGAGGATAAGACCGTCTGGCGCGTTCTGGTCGGACCTGCCACAAACAGGGCCGAGCGCCGGGCCATGCAGAGTGATGTGAAAGACCTGGGCTTTTCCGACGCGTTCACCGTATCCAACTGAGATAGGAGGCAATCTATGCTGTCCTCACTGCGAAATTCTGTTCTGGCGCTGGCCCTTTTGGCGGTACCGGCCCATGCGTTCGACACTTCGGCGCGCGCTGCTTATGTGATGGACCAGACGACCGGCACGGTGCTGCTGTCCAAAGACGCAGATCAGCCGTTGCCGCCTGCCTCAATGTCCAAGCTCATGACACTTTATGTGGCGTTCGAGGCGCTGCGGGACGGGCGGCTGACGCTCAGCGAAACCCTTCCAGTGTCGGAACATGCCATGAGCTATGGCGGCTCGACCATGTTCCTGAACACGCAGGATCGGGTGACGGTCGAGGATTTGCTGCGCGGGATCATCGTGCTGTCCGGCAACGATGCCTGTGTCGTGATTGCCGAGGCGCTTAGCCCCGATGGAACCGAGGCCGGGTTTGCCCGATACATGACCCAGCGGGCCAAGCAGATGGGCATGGACAACTCGAACTTCGCCAATTCCAACGGCTGGCCCGCCGCAGGTCATATGATGTCGGTGCATGATCTGGCCGTTCTCGCGGACCGTCTGATCAGCGATTTCCCTGAATACTACCCGCTCTTCGCCGAGGAAGAATACGAATTTGACGGGCGCGCGCCATCGAACAAACGCAACCGGAACCCGCTGCTGAAACTGGATATCGGCGCGGATGGCCTGAAAACCGGCCACACGCAAGAGGCCGGGTATGGACTTGTCGGCTCGGCCAAGCAGGGCGACCGGCGGGTGATCTTTGTGCTTTCGGGCCTCGACAGCACCGGCCAGCGCGCAGAGGAGGCTGAGGCCGTGGTTAACTGGTCGTTTCGCAATTTTGTCGAGAGGACAGTTGCCAACGCGGAAACGCCGATAGCCGAAGCCAAGCTGTGGATGGGTGAGAAAAGCACCGTCGGGCTGGTGCCCGAGGGCGACCTGTCCGTGCTGTTCCCGGTTCTGGGCACCCAAAATGTCGAGGCCGAAGTGGTCTACGAAGGCCCCATCAATGCGCCCGTGGCTAAGGGCCAGCAACTGGCCGAACTGGTGATCAAACCCGAAGGGCTGCCGGAAATCCGCCGCCCTCTGGTCGCGGCTGAAGATGTGGCCCTTGGCGGCTTTCTGGTGCGGATGATGACCGTGGGCGGGATCGTTCTGAAAGACGTGATCAATACTCCGCTGGAGTCGATGTGACGCGGGCGGGGTTGTTTCTGACCTTCGAAGGCATTGACGGTTCGGGAAAATCCACTCAGGCGCGGATGCTGGCGCAGCATCTGCGCGAGGCGGGTCATGAGGTCGTCTTGACCCGAGAACCGGGTGGTTCTGCCGGGGCCGAGGAAATCCGCAGTCTCGTTCTGGAAGGGGACCCGGACCGCTGGTCGGCGGAGACCGAGATTCTACTCTTCACCGCCGCCCGCCGCGACCATCTGGAACGTACAATCGAACCTGCGCTGGCCGCGGGGAAGGTTGTGATCTGCGACCGTTTTGCCGACAGCACCCGCATGTATCAGGGCCTGTCGCGCGGTGATCTGCGCGGGGTGGTGGACCAGTTGCACAGCCTGATGATCGGGCGCGAGCCGGATATAACTCTGCTGATCGACATGGACCCCGAAACCGGCCTGTCCCGCGCCAAGGGTCGGCAAGGCACCGAAGAACGGTTCGAGGATTTTGGGCCGACCCTGCAACAGAACATGCGGGCCGGGTTTCTGGCCCTGGCCGAGGAATTCTCGGACCGTTTTCGCGTGGTTGACGGCAATCGGGACATGGACAGCGTCGCCCGGGATGTGACAGATATCGTCATGGCAGCCCTGCGATAGAAGATGAGCGACGATACCCCAACCCCGGATCAGGCCCCCGGCGCACCGCATCCGCGCGAAACCACCCGTTTGTTCGGACAGGACGCGGCGGAACAGGCGTTTCTGACGGCGTTCAACTCGGATCGCCTGCATCATGGCTGGTTGCTGACGGGGCCGCGCGGGGTTGGCAAGGCGACCCTGGCCTGGCGGATCGCGCGGTTCCTGCTGGCGACGCCCCCGGCGGATGATGGCGGGCTGTTTGGTGCGCCCCCACCCCCTGAAACGCTGGATATCGATCCCGAACACCCGGTCGCGCACCGCATTCTGGCAGGGGCGGAACCGGGGCTGGCCGCAATCACCCGCTCGCTGAACGATCAGGGCCGGTTGCGGAACGAGATCGTCGTGGACGACATTCGCAAGCTTGGCAAATTCTTCGGCCTGTCCTCTGCCGATGGCGGTCGCCGGGTGGTGATCGTGGATGCGGCGGACGAGATGAATGTCAGCGCTGCAAACGCTCTGCTGAAAATGCTCGAAGAACCGCCCGCGCGGACAACGCTGCTGCTGGTTTCGCACCAGCCGTCACGCCTGTTGCCGACGATCCGGTCGCGCTGCCGCACCTTGCGCCTGTCCGCTCTGGGACCCGGGGACATGCAGGCCGCGCTGTCCCAGACCGGGGCCGAATTGCCGGGCAAGACGGACCATCTGGCCGCCCTCGCCGCCGGATCGGTAGGCGACGCGGTACGCCTGATCAATCTGGGCGGGCTGGAGATTTACGCCGAGCTTATCGCCATTCTGGGCACCCTGCCCCGCATGGATCGCCAACGCGCGCTGGCCCTGGCCGAAGCCGCCGCCCAGCGCGGCGCGGCGGAAAGGTTCGACCTGTTGCTGACGCTGATCGACGTAGCCCTGTCGCGTCTGGCGCTGACCGGGGCAACGGGGGCACCCCCAACGCCCGAGGCCGCCCCGAACGAGGCGGAGACGCTGGCGCGCCTGTCCGCCTCACCGCATCAGGCCCGCCGCTGGGCCGAGGTTGCGGCGACAATCACTGCCCGCGCGCGACATGGTCAAGCGGTGAACCTTGACCCTGCCGCTCTGGTCCTAGATACGGTGTTCAAGATACAGGAAACCGCCGGTCAGAGCAGATGAGCGACACCCCCCAGATCACCGACAGCCATTGCCATCTGGATTTCCCCGATTTCGAAGGGCAATTGGACCAGATCATCGCCAATGCCGCCGAGGCTGGCGTCACCCGCATGGTCACGATCTGCACCCGCCTGCGCAACGAACCCACCGTTCGCGCCATTGCCGAGGCGCACGCGCCGGTCTTCTACGCCGCAGGCACCCACCCGATGAGCGCCGCTGATGAGCCGATGGCAACGGTGGACGAACTGGTCGCCCTGTCGCAGCACCCGAAATTCGTCGGCATCGGCGAAAGCGGGCTGGATTATCACTACACCGCCGAAAGCAAGGACATTCAGCAGCAATCCCTGCGCATCCATATCGAAGCGGCCCAGCGCACCGGCCTGCCCCTGATCATCCACGCCCGCGCCGCCGATGACGACATGGCCCGCATCCTGACCGAAGAATACCGCAACGCGCCCTATTCCTGCGTCATGCACTGCTTTTCATCCTCAGGCGAACTGGCCAAAGCGGCCCTGGATCTTGGTTTTTACCTGTCCATGTCCGGCATCGCGGCTTTTCCCAAAAGTCAGGAGTTGCGCGACATCTTCGCCAGCGCCCCTGTAGACCGCATTCTGGTCGAAACCGACGCGCCATATCTGGCGCCACCACCGTATCGCGGTAAACGCAACGAGCCTGCCTATACGGCCCAAACCGCCCGCAAAGGGGCCGAGGTGTTTGGCATGGACTACGCCGCCTTTGCGACGCAGACGCAATCCAATTTCGAGCGGCTGTTTTCGAAAGCGGCCCACGACAAGGCCGCTGCATGACCCAATTGCGTTGCACCATTCTGGGCTGCGGATCATCCGGCGGCGTTCCCCGTTTGGGCGGGCAATGGGGCGCGTGCGATCCGAATAATCCAAGAAATATCCGCCGCCGCTGCTCGATGCTGGTGGAACGGGACGGCCCCGAGGGCACGACCTCGGTCCTGATCGACACCTCGCCGGACATGCGCAGCCAGTTGCTGGATTCGGGAACCGGGCGGCTGGATGGAGTGGTCTATACCCATTCGCATGCGGATCACGTTCACGGCATCGACGACCTGCGCATGATCGTCTTCAACATGAAGACGCGCGTTCCGGTCTGGGCCGATGGCGACACGCAAAACGCCCTGCTTGGGCGGTTCGGTTACGCGTTCATCCAGCCTGAAGGCTCACCCTATCCGCCTATTCTGGACCTGAAATCCATTAATGGCCCGTTTGAAGTGGACGGCCCCGGCGGCCCGATCCCGTTCCACCCCTTCAAGGTCAATCACGGCTCGATAGACTCTCTGGGGTTCCGTCTTGGAAAACTCGTCTATCTGCCTGATGTCGCCGAGATTTACGACGACGCCTGGCCCGAGATGGAGGGGCTGGATTGCCTCATCATCGACGCCCTGCGCCGCGCGCCGCACCCCACCCACGCGCATCTGGAAAAGACCCTGGGCTGGATCGAGAAACTGCGTCCCCAGCGCGCCGTTCTGACCAACATGCATATCGACCTCGACTATGCCACGGTCGAGGCCGAGACACCCGACTACATCACCCCCGCTTTTGACGGCATGGTGATCCATCAGGCGCTGTGAGGCCCTGCCCCGCGCCTGCCGGATATCGTCAGCGGCACAGCCAGCGGGGGCGGCATGCTTCAGAACCTGATCAACGTCATCCTACCGGTTTTTCTGGTGATCGGTGCCGGCTACGCCGCGACACGCTCCGGGTATTTCAAGGAAGTCCACGTTGACGGGCTGATGAAGTTCACGCAGGGCTTTGCCATTCCCTGCCTGCTGTTTCTGGCGATTGCCCATCTGGACCTCAGCGCAAGTTTCGATCCCCGCCTGCTAGCCAGCTTCTATTCGGCGGCGGCCTTGTGTTTCACGGTCGGCCTGTTCGGCGCGCGCATCATCTTTGGCCGCGATTGGGAGGATTGCGTCGCGATCGGGTTCTGTTGCCTGTTCTCGAACTCGGTCCTGCTGGGCCTTCCGATCACCGAACGCGCCTACGGACCGGAAAACCTGACCGGGAACTACGCGATCATCGCCTTCCATTCGCCCTTTTGCTACGGCGTCGGGATCACGGTGATGGAGGTTGTCCGCAACCGGGGTCACAGCGGCGCGCATATGGCCCGGTCGGTTCTGTCGGCCATGTTCAAAAACGCGCTGATCCTGGGTATCGGCTTGGGGTTTGTGGTCAATCTGTCCGGTCTGACCATCCCGGCCGTTGTGGACGAGGCACTGGAACTGGTGACACGCGCAGCCCTGCCGGGGGCGCTGTTTGCGCTTGGGGGTGTACTGGTCAAATACAAACCCGAAGGCGATCTGCGCACCATCGCCTATGTCTGTTGCATCTCGCTGATGCTGCATCCAAGCCTGGTCTGGCTGTTTGGCAAATCCGTGGGGCTGCCGCAGGACCTGTTCCGGTCCGGCGTGTTGAACGCAGCGATGGCTCCGGGCTTCAACGCCTATATCTTCGCCTCCATGTATGGTCGGGCCAAGCGGGTTGCCGCCTCATCCGTCCTGCTCGGGACCGCCGCTTCGATATTGACTGTCTGGCTCTGGTTGACCCTTCTGGGTTAATCACGGTTTGACTTTTGTGTCGGGCGACACATCTTTCGCGCACTCAGACAGGAGACCCGCGCATGCCGCATGCCATTATCGTCGCTCATGGCCAGCCCTCGGACCCGGACCCGGCCGAGGCGGCCCTTGCGTCTTTCGCGGCCAAGGTCGACGCGCTGGCCGGGTCGGTTTCCGTACGCTCGGCCACCCTGGCCGCCCCCGGCGCGCTTGAGGCGCAAATGGACAACCTTCCAGAGGGGGCCGTGATTTACCCTCTGTTCATGGCCAAAGGGTGGTTTGTGACCAGTGCATTGCCGAAACGGATCGGCGACCGGAATCTGCGCGTTCTCGACCCGTTGGGCATCGACCAAGACCTGCCCCGGCTGGCGGCGGATGCGGTGCGTGACACGGTGGCGGGGCTGCGATGGGATGCGGCCGCGACCGATCTGGTGATCGCCGCGCACGGGTCTGGCCGCAGTCGAAACCCCTCTGCCGTGGCCAACGCGTTTGCCACCCGGTTGGGCCAGTTGCTTACGCTCAAATCCATCCGCGTGGGATTTGTTGAGGAGCCGCCCTCTATCTCCGACACCGCCAGTGGCACCGGAGAGAACGCCATCTGCCTGCCCTTCTTTGCCTGCGTCGGAGGTCATGTTCTGGACGACATCCCCGAGGAACTGAACCGGGCGCAGTTCACAGGCCACGTGATGCCGGTCGTGGGCGAATTGCCCCCGATCCAAACCCGGATTGCCGAAAAACTGCGCCAGGCGTTTTCCGAAGGCGCGCGCCCCTGACTGCGGCATCGGGTCCGCGATGGATCACACAACGTTATGCGCTGGACAGGGTCGAATGCAGCCGGTGGCGTGATCGCCCAGCGCGTTTGGCCTGATACAAGGCCTGATCCGCCGCCTTCAACATCGCTGCAGCATTTGGCTGTTTGAACTGGGTCGACAGGGCCATGCCGATGCTGGCAGAAATCCGGCAGGTTTCACCCTGAACGACCACCGGTTCCTGCAGGCGCGTGATGATGCGGTCCGCAATCGCGGCAAGCACAGCTTCGTCGTTCAAGTCTTTGAAGAAAATCACAAACTCATCACCCCCAACCCGGGCCACCATGTCGCTGCCGCGCGTTTCCTCGACCATGATCCGGGCAGCGTTTTGCAGAACAAAATCACCTGCGGCATGTCCCAACCGGTCGTTTACCGATTTGAAGAAATCCAGATCCAGATTCATCAGCGCAAAACTCGAGTTTGCCGAAACCAAATACCCCAGCATGTGATCCATGGCGCGCCGGTTCTTTATCCCCGTCAGCGTGTCGGTATACGCCTGCTCTTCTGCGGCAAGCATCGCGCCTTGCAGGCGAAGGTTCAGGGATCGCGACGCCTCCATCGCCGCCGATTTCGCCTCGACCAGATAGAGCAGTTCGATCGCCAGATCGGTGCCCGAGAAATCGGCGCTGGTCAGAGCGTAGTCGCGCACTGCGTCCAGTATCGAAATCCCGAACGACAGGTTGATCACTGCCCCGCCCCCATCGGGCAGCGGCGCGACCAGACCCTTAAGCGCCGTGCGCGGTTCATCAAGGAATTTCAGGTGCACCCGCGCCCCGGCCATCGACATGAGAGCAGGCATCGTTGTCACCGCACGCGGGCGGATCAGTTCAAAAACATCCAGAAAGTTCCGACCGATCAGCACTGTATCAGACCGCAGTTTCTGCAGCGTCGGACCGGCCCGCCGTATACAGCCGCCGTCATCCACCAACACGAACATCGGGCAAAGCGTTTCCAGCAAACCGGCAAGCTTATCCGATTGCATCATCCCTTACGCGCCCCCAGATCGAAATGACGCCCCTCGGCAAAAGCGCTTTCGACCAGCATGACCGAGATTACCTCGGCCTCGCCCTGTACCCCGTCATGCGACAGCATCACCAGCGCCCCGTAATCATCCGCCATAGCCCGCAGCACACCGACCATGACGCTGGAATAGCCCGGCAGACCGGGAAAGCAGAGAAGTTGGAATTCGGCGGCGTTCAGTTCCCGCAGTTCCAAGGCAGGCAAGGCAAGGTCCGAGACCGCCAACCTTACTCGATCCGCCAGATCATCCAGCGAGTGCAGAAACTCCACATAAGTCACCCCGCCAAAACGCAGTAGACGGCGCAGCCCTTCCGTGTTCGGGTGCGACACAAGGTAAGTGCCAAGGTCCTCGAGAATCTCTGCCTGCGGGCGGTTCAGGTCGTCACTCAGCGCCGTCAGAACCCGCGCCGATACCACATCGTCATACACGAGCATGGCTTCAAATTCGGTAAAGCCCAGGCCTGCCACCTCGGTCACGCGCTGCCAGCAGGGGCGCCCGTAGGTTGCGCAGACAAACGACTGTAGCGCCCGATTGATCAGACCATGCATCAGATGCCCCGGATTGGTTACGCCCCCAATCTGGCCCGACAATCCTTAACAAAACGACAAGCTCGGCTCAGATATGCGAAGCTTTTGAGTGTCAGAAATCCGTGGGCGCGCCACCTTCGGCTTTGCGCCGTTCCACGAAGTCTGCCAGTTCCTCCCGAATGGCGTCATCCATCGGCGGGGCCTCGAAGCTGGTGATGATTTCCTTGAACATGTGATGCGCGCGTTCCGCCGTCCAGATACCGCCGGCCGCGTCCCAGCCCTCGTAGTTCTTCCAGTCGCTGAGGAACGGCTGGTAGAACGCGGTGGTATAACGGTCCTGCGTGTGCTGGATGCCAAAGAAATGACCGTCATTACCGACCGAGCGAATGGCATCCAGCGCGATCTCATCCGGGCCGGTCGCTGTCAGCTCCGGGTTCATATACCGCTGAATTTGCTGCAGGATTTCACAATCCATGATAAACTTCTCGGGGCTGGCAATCAGCCCGCCCTCCAGCCATCCCGCAGCGTGGTAGACGACATTCGTACCCGACTGCACCGCCGCCCACAGTGAGTTCGATGTTTCCCAAATCGACTGCCCATCCGGTACATTCGCGGCACACACCCCCGAGGACCGCATCGGCAGGCCGTAATACCGCGCCATCTGGCCGGTCATCTGGGTCGAACGCATATATTCCGGCGTTCCAAAGGCCGGCGCGCCACTTTTCATATCCACATTCGAGGTGAACGTGCCGATCACCGAAGGCGTACCCGGACGCACATACTGGAACAACGCAATCGCGCACAAGGCCTCGGCCAAAGACTGGGCAACCGCGCCCGCCATGGTCACCGGGGCCATCGCTCCGGCCAGCGTGAACGGTGTCACCACCACCGCCTGCCCCCGCCGCGCCAGACGCAGACAGCCGTCGATCATCGGATGGTCATGCTTCAGCGGCGAGGTCGAGTTGATGTTGGTGTACATCCGGGGGGTTGCTTCGAACTCTTCGTGGGTCAGGCCGCCCGCTATGCGGACCATCTCCATCACGTCTTCGACACGCTCTTTACCCAGCGAATAGGCGTGCATCACCTTGTCCGTCAGGGTCAACTTGTCGTAGAGCACGTCCAGATGCCGGATACTTGCGTGTAGATCCACCGGCTCAACCGGATAGCCGCCTGCGAAGTGGATACAGTTGAAATACTGCGTGAGTTTCAGCAGATTCCGGCACATCTCGCGATTGCCGGGAACCTTGGTGCCGATCTCCATGTCCCAGTAATTCGGCGGAGAGGACACGTTGCCGAACAGCAGGTTCTTACCGCCGATCTCGATCTTACGGTTCAGGTTGCGCGGCGTGATCGAAAACTGACTTGGCGCTTTCGCCACCATCTCCATCACGAAATCGCGGCCCATGCGCACGTTGTCACCGTCTATGGTGCACCCGGCCTGGCGCAGAATTCCGATGGCCTCTTCATTGTAGAACTCGACACCGATCTCTTCGAGGATGCGCATCGCGCCATCGTGGATCGCCTCGACCCCCGCCTGATCCAATGGTTCGGTGGGGCGGTCGATATTGACCGGCGGGTTCCAGGGCATCTGATCGATGGCAGCGCTACCCCGACGCGCGGCTGCTCCGGCACGCCCGCCGCCACGACGTTTGCGAGTTGTGGTGTCGGCCATCATCACCTCCTGCTTTTGCTTTCCTTCAAGCAAGCCCCGAAGCGGGGCAGCAGGCCGCTCTGTCTGCGACAGGTTGTGTCGGTTTTCTAACCTGACTCGCCGAATTTCAGCTTCGTGCGGTCAGTTTTGCGCCAGCCATGCCGGGATATGCCCGATATCCGGCAGCACGACATCCGCCATCGGGGCCAGCGCTTCGGCCTCGGCCAGTCCGGTCAGCACGCCGATTGTGGTCATTCCAGCGGCCCGCCCGGCCTGAAGGTCGTGCAAACTGTCCCCGACCATGGCAATTCGGGCCGGATCGATGCCGATATGGGTCGCAAAGGCCAGCAACTGGCCGGGTCCGGGCTTGAACCCGTGGCCGCTGTCATACCCGGCAATAAA
Organism: Ruegeria sp. F5; assembly: GCF_056533845.1. Lineage (NCBI taxonomy): Bacteria > Pseudomonadati > Pseudomonadota > Alphaproteobacteria > Rhodobacterales > Roseobacteraceae > Ruegeria > Ruegeria sp. F5. Next base: position 86,798 of record NZ_JBQFOU010000005.1, read on the forward strand.
GTCGAAATGGTCTTTGATCCCCGCCGATTCCAGATGCTGCAGCGCCGGGTGTTCACTGTCATTCGTCGCCACACCCAGCCTGATCCCCGATTCCTTCAACCCTTCCAGAAACGGCCCCAAGGGCACTGCAGGCGCTTGCGGCGCGGCGGCGGCTTCCTGGTTCATCAACTCGATCAGCTCAGCGCGGTCGATGCCCTCAAGATGCGGGTGCAGGGCTTCGGCAATTTCCTCGACCGTTCCGGCGATCACGACGCTGTCGGGCGCGTAATGCTCGCGCTCAAAGTCGAAGCCGATAGCCTGCCCCAACTCGGCGGCGCGCGCGGTGTCGTTGTCGGACAGGCGCAGCAGCAAGGTGCGCGCGAAGGTGCCCCATGTGTCGGCAAAGTCAAACAGCGTGCCGTCCTTGTCGAACAAGATCGCTTCGATGGGCATTCGGGGGCTCCTGCGGCAGTAGTAGTTAGGTCCAGTGGATATCCGCGCCGCCCGACAGAACCGCCCGCGCCTGTGCGGGTTGGTCATAGGCGACTGCGTTTGCGTCACAAAACGCCATGATCCACGAATCGTCAAGCATCAGGAAATCCAGCACCGAGGCCATGAATTCCGGCTCGGCCGCCCGGTCGCGCAGATCGCTTGCGGCCAGTCCGGTTGAGCCCAGAAAAACAGGCAGAAGTTCCTCATTCCCGACCAGCCAGCCCAGAGCGTTCAGGGCCAGCGTTTGCGCAGAATCGTCGGAGATGGACATTAATTTTTCCCGGATCGCAGGCTTGGAAAGGGTTTGTTAACCAGACTCATAAACACTTTGTTCACGCATGCAATCAATGGTGAGCAACAATGTCCGTGCAGGGAACCATCCTTGTCCTCGACGGGGTATCGACAAATCGCATCATGCTGAAGGTTCAGCTGACGGCGGCCTGGTATCACGTGGTTCAGGGGGAAAAACTGAAAGGCCTGCCAGCCCTTCTTCGGCGCACGCGGCCCGATCTGGTGCTGACCGCCCAGACCTTGCCCGATGGAACAGCGGCAGAGGTCAAGAAGATGATCGCGAATGAACCGGACCTTGCGGATGTTCCGGTCGTTGCAATCGCGGTTCAGAATGACAAGGGTGCAAGGCTGCGGGCCTTGGCCGATGGGCTGGACGATGTGCTGGTTCACCCATTCAAGGACACATTGCTGCTGGCGCGCATCCGCAGCCTTTTGCGGGCCCGCGCCGACACGCAGGAGCTTGACGTCAAAGACGGCCCGCAATCGATCGGTTTTGCGGAACTCGCTGCCGACCCGATCGCCCCGCCCAGACCCGCACATGTGGGTATCCTGACCAACACGGCGCGCACCGGCGCGGCATGGCTCAGGGCGCTGAGCGGGCAGTCGGGCTGCAACCTGACATGGTCCACCCAATCCGACCTGCGGGGTGTTTTGTCCGGCGCGGTTCCGGACGCGATTGTGGTCGAGTTGGACGCAGACCCATCCTGCCTGCGCACTCTGGCCGACCTCAGATCGCGCGGCGCCACGCGGAACACGGTCTTGATCGGGGTGCTGCAGGACAACAACGCCGCCCGCGCGGCTGAGGCTTTGGACCGGGGCGCAGATGCCGTCTGTCTTGGCGGGTTCTGCGGGCAGGAGGTGTTGCTGAGGCTGGAAAACCAGATCGCCCGCAAGGCGCGGATGGACCGTATGCGGGCCTCGTTAAAAAAGGGTATCGCGGATTCGTGGATCGACCCGCTGACCGGCCTCTACAACCGGCGCTACGCGATGCACGAACTGAATCTGATCGCACGCCAGTCGGTCAAGACCGGTCGAGGGTTTGCCGTCATGCTGGCCGATCTCGATCATTTCAAAGCCATCAATGACAGTTTCGGTCACGCGGGCGGCGACCTGGTTCTCAGCCAGGCCGCCGCGCGTATGCGGGACGTTCTTGGCAAAACAGGATTCGTCGCCCGTATCGGCGGAGAAGAGTTTGTGATCGTGGTGCCGAACACGTCGCGGACCAAAGCCCTGAAACTGGCCGAGGCTCTTTGCGCCCGCATCTGCGAAAAACCGTTCCATCTTCCCGATCATCACGGCTCGGTCGATGTGACTATCAGCATCGGGTTGAAAATGTCCGCCCCGGCTTACCTGTCCCAAGACAGCACGCCGGAACCTGCAGAAGACCTTTTGAAGTCCGCCGACAAGGCGCTTTATGCCGCGAAAAAGGCCGGGCGCAATCAGGTCTGGATCAGGCAAAACGCCGCCTGATCCGGTCAGTCCTTTTTCTTGTGGCCGCGCGGGCCGCGATCCACGACCTCTTCCAATCGATCCGCATAGTCCTGACGTTCCTGATCGCTCATATCGGTCACGCGGTCCAGCCATTGGGTTTGCAGAGCCACCTGCAGATCGGCCATGGATTGCGCGTGCTGCTGCAACAGGATTTCGACGGCAGCCGGATCAAACGGCACCGCGCGCAGGGCCTGACTGAGTTCCTGAAAGTCCTGCTTGCGGTTTTTCGAACCCTTCTTGTGCAGCCCCGACAATTCGCCGCGCATCGCCTTGCGATCCTCTTTGGGCAGCGCACGGTACAGGGCCGAGGCAAACCCCGGCGGTGACTTTGCGTGATCACTGCCCTTCAGCCGCAGCGCCGTCCCAGCCGCCATGCCGACAATCAGAAGGTTCAGGGCCAGTGAAACGACCAGTACAATCGGCATCCAACGCCGTTTCGGTTTGGGATCAGCGCTCATTCCGTGCTCTCCAGAAAGGTGGTGTCGAACCCGAGGTCAGCCACCAGATACGAGGTGTCCTGCGCGGTCAGAAGACCTGCGGGGTCGGGCAGAAATCCGGGGGCCGAAAAGCCGATCCAGATGCCCGCCGCACTGGCGGCAACCAGTCCGCCCATACCCTGCCAGCCGCCGATACTGCTCAGAATGCGGGCCCAACGCGGCTGGCGCGCGGGTCTGAGGCGCCCCAGCCGAACCGCTTCGGCATCGGTCTGGATGCGCACGGCCAGATCATCCGGCAGCGCCGGGCGATCCTGCCGGGCCTGGGCAAACAATTGATCCAGTTCCATGTTGTCATCAGCCATCGTCATACCCCAGTTCGTCCTTACGCCCGGCCAATATGGCCGCCAACGCCCGTTTTCCCCGCGCCGTCAGGCTTTCGACCGCTTCTACCGAAATCCCCATGATCCCGGCAATCTCGGGGTTGGGCAATTCTTCGATATGGCGCAGGATCACCGCTTGCCGTTGCCGGTCAGGCAGTTGCGACAGCGCCACTTGCAGCGCGTCCTTGCGCGCCGTGTCCTGCATCCGGTCGACAACGCTGGCCGCGCCGTCCTCGGGCTCGGGCACGTCCGACAATCGGTCGGGGGCCTTTTTGCGCTTGCGGTCGACGCACAGGTTCAGCGTCACCCGATAGAGCCATGTCGACACTTTGGCCTGCCCCGAAACCCAATCCGGCGCCATCTGCCACAGGCGCATCATCGCGTCCTGCGTCACATCCTCGGCCTCGGCCCGGTTCCCGAGCATACGCAGCGCGACCGAATAGCTGCGCGGCCCCAGACGGTCGGTCAAAACCCGCGCGGCCTTTGCGTCGCCATTGGCAAAGCGCCCCAGCAACACATCGTCGCTGAGGTCGTTCGCGGTGCAATCCGCACCGCGAACCTGTTGCATGTGGGAGGTCAGATCCTCCATCCCGCATCAGTTGTCGTCAGAGCCCGCCTTGGCACGCTTCTTGTGATGCCGGCCCATCTTTTCCTTCGCATCGGCAAATTCCTGCTCTGAGATGCCGCCACTGTTATCCGCATCCATCCGATCAAACATCTTGTCAGCCCGGCGCGGCTTGGGCAACTCATCGTCGCTCAGAAATCCGTCGCTGTTGGCGTCATACTTGTCGAACATCTTCGTGACCCGGTCGTTTGCCTTTTGCTGGGCCGCCGCCTGCATTTCCTCGACGCTCAGCTGGCCGTCGCCATCGGTGTCGGCCTGCGTGAAACGCTGGTTGCGATGCGCCAGCATTTCTTCCTGTGTCACCTGACCATCATTGTTGGCATCCAGTTCCTGAAACGACACTGGCTCGCGGTCTTTTGGGCCTGCGGCCAAAACGGATGTGCCTGTGACTGCGACCGCCGAAAGAACAATGGCCGTGATGATTTTCGAGCTTTTCATATCGGTTTTTCCCTTGTTGACGCGACCTGATTGCCGCTGCTCATACCCATTCAAACGCGGCGGGGCCGGATTTCCGTCGCCAGTATCTCAACTTTTTCGAAACGGCCCCCGTCGGCGCTCACAAGAGTTTTCCCGTTCGGGGCGATGCAAAGCGACGCACCCCCCTTTAATATTGGCCGAAACAGGCGCAATATCCGGCAAAGATGAACGCGCGAGTTATACTATGACGGATCAGACGATCGACACCACGGACGGGACAGAGCGCCAGACATGGCCCGCTCTGGTCAAAGGGTTTCGGTGCAAATGCCCCAAATGTGGCGAAGGCAAGCTGCTGCACAGCTACCTGAAGGTCAACGATACCTGCTCGAACTGCGGGCAGGAACTGTTTCACCATCGCGCCGATGACGGGCCAGCCTATCTGACGATTCTGCTGGTCGGTCACTTGCTGGCACCGGCGCTGCATGTGTCCTATGTGCATTGGCGGCCTGATCCGTGGACCATGGCCATCGGCTTTTCGATTGGCTGCGTGGCCTTGTCGCTGTACCTGCTGCCGCGCCTGAAAGGGGCGGTTGTTGCCTATCAGTGGGCCCGGCGCATGCACGGGTTCGACAAGGCCTCGTGACCACAGGCATGACACCAGACAAAACCGCAATCCGCAATGCAGCAACGGTGATCGTGCTGCGCGACCGACTGACCGATCCGTCAATACTGATGGGTCAGCGCGGCGCAAAAGCGGCGTTTATGCCGAACAAGTTCGTGTTCCCCGGCGGTGCGGTTGATCCGGAAGACGCTGGCGTGCCGCTCGCTTCGCCGCTTCCGGCGCTTTGTCACGATCGGCTGAGTGAACAATCGCAGCCCGGTCTGGAACAGGCCCTTGCCATCGCGGCAATCCGCGAGCTTTGGGAAGAGACCGGCCTGATCCTGGGCCAGCCGGGTGCATGGCAGGGCGACGCGCCCGATGATTGGGCCAGCTTCGCCGCGCTTGGGTTCCGACCCGCGGCCGAGGCGCTGCAATTCGTTTTCCGGGCCATAACCCCGCCCGGTCGCCCCCGTCGCTTTGATGCGCGGTTCTTTCTGGTCGATGCCGGGGCGATTCAGGGCGATCTGGATGATTTCAGCCGCGCTTCGGACGAGCTGTCGCATCTGCAATGGGTCAAACTTGACCGGGCGCGGGATTTCGACCTGCCCTTCATAACCGAGGTCGTTCTGGCCGAAATCGCCGCCCGGGTGACGACCCCCGAGCCGCCCGATTCCGTCCCCTTCTACAAGAATGAGGACGAGCAGAACCTGTTCCTGCGCCTCAAAGGCTATCCCATGCCGCAAGCCGACTAAGTGGTCACCTCATCCGGCTGATCACCACGGTGACTTCGGGTTTTTTGCCAATCTCGGTCTTGGCGGTCTGGCGCACGATCCGGCGCATCGCCTCTTCCAGCTTTTCGTCATCGCGCAAGGTTTTGGCATCGGCCCGCATCAGGAACTGGTTCAGATCCTCTTCCAGCACCTCAACCAGCGCGGCGCGGGAGGTGCCGGTTTCCGGCAGACCCATCGTATCGCACCAGGGCTCGCCCAGCGGCTCATCCTCATCATCCAGAATGACCGTGACCGTGACATGGCCGTTCAGCGCCATGCGGATACGATCCCGAACGATGCCATCCAGCGCCCCCACTTTGACGGTGCCATCCAGATAAGTCCGGCCCGTTTCGACGTAATCCACAACCCGCGGCGCGTTCCCGGTCAGGTCCAGCATGGTGCCGTTCACTGCCAGAATGCCGGTGCGGCCACCGGCCTCGGCCAGTTTGGCGTGTTCGCGCAGATGACGGTGTTCGCCGTGCATCGGGATGACCATTTGCGGATCGACCAGCGCATGTACCTTTTCCAGATCGGGCCGGTTGGCGTGGCCCGAGACGTGATACAGCCCCGAGCTGTCATCCACGACATCCACACCCTTTTCGCTGAGCTGGTTGATGATGAAGATCACGCCGCGTTCGTTGCCGGGGATGGTTTTTGAGGAAAACAGGAACAGGTCGCCCTCTTTCAACTCGATCCCGCGATACTTGCCACGTGCCAGCTGCGCGCTGGCGGCGCGGCGTTCGCCCTGGCTGCCGGTGACGATTAGCATCAGATTCTGGCGCGGCAGGTCTACCGCCTCTTCCGCGCTGATCACCTTGGGAAAATCCGACAGAATGCCGGTTTCCGTCGCCGCTTCGATCATCCGGCGCATCGCGCGGCCCAGCAGAACGACGGACCGCCCGGCCCGCTGGCCCGCCTCGGCCAGTGTTTTCACACGCGCCACGTTCGACGCAAAAGTGGTCGCTACCACCATCCCCTCGGCACCTTCGACCAGTTTGGTAATCTCGGGGCCGACCTCGGATTCCGAGCGTCCTTCATGCGGTGAGAACACATTCGTACTGTCACAGACCAGCGCTTTGACGCCACTCTTGGCGACCTCGGCCCACAGATCGGGGTCGAACGGCTCACCCACTACGGGGTTTGCGTCCAGCTTGAAGTCACCCGAATGCACGACCCGCCCTGCCGGAGTGTCAATAACCAGCGCCGCGCTTTCGGGGATCGAATGCGAAACCGGCAGGAACCCGACCGTGAAGGGGCCTACCGAGACCTGCTCGGGCCAGCCCGAAACCGTACGCACGGCGTCTTCGGGGTGGCCGTGCTCTTCCATCTTGCGGCGCGCGATGTTGGCGGTGAAGGCGCGGGCATAAACCGGCGCACCGAGCGCGTCATAGCAATGGGCCACGGCCCCCACGTGGTCTTCGTGCGCGTGGGTGACAAAAACAGCCTCGAGCCGGTCGGCGCGTTCCTGCAGCCACGCGATATCGGCGTGGATCAGGTCCACCCCCGGCGTTGTGTCCATGTCGGGGAAGGTCACGCCCAGATCCACAAGGATCAGCCGTTCCTGCCCCGGCTTGCCATAGCCATAGACATAGGCGTTCATGCCAATTTCGCCCGCTCCGCCCAGCGGCAGGTAGATCAGTCGTTCACTGCTCATGTTGAGCCATTTTCCTTATTGTAACGATGGATCACGGTCAGGCCATGCATCGTCAGATCATCTTCGATAACGTCGAACCCAACGTCGGCCTGATCGAACAGCGGGGCCAGCCCGCCGGTTCCAACGACTTTCATCGGCATTCCGAATTCGGCCTTGATGCGGGCAATCAGCCCCTCGATCAGACCGGAATACCCCCAATACACGCCGGATTGGATACAGCCAACCGTATTTGTACCAATCACTTTTTCGGGCCGGGTGATGTCGATATGCGGCAGCGCCGCTGCGCCCTGATGCAGTGCCTCCAGGCTCAGGTTCACGCCCGGCGCGATGATACCGCCGACATAGGCCCCGTCCGCGGCAACAACGTCGAAATTGGTCGCGGTTCCAAAGTCCACGACAACCGAATTCCCGCCGTGGCGGTCGAACGCGGCGACTGCGTTGGCCAGTCGATCCGGTCCCGGGACCGTGCCCTGATCCACCCGAGGCGGGACCGGCAGCAGGCAATCGGGTTTGCCCACGACCAGCGGTCTGCAGCCAAAGAACCGATCCGCAAAGATCCGCAGATTGAACACAACCCGGGGCACGGTGGACGAGATGATGACATCTGTGATGTCCGCTTCGATCCCATAGTGTTTTACCAGCGTCGAATACCACGTGAAGTAGGCATCCGCCGTACGCGAATGGTGGGTCGAGGTGCGCAGCGTGCACAGGAACCTCTCACCGTCCCAGATCGAGAACACCGTATTTGTATTGCCGCAGTCGATGGCCAGAAGCATCTGAGCCCCCTTCAGAAAAACACATCCGCCGCCGGTATGCTGACGCGGCCTTTTGCGGTGTTTAGGACAAGGTTGCCCCCGGCGTCCACCGTTTCAAAGGTGCCGACGGTTTCTGACGCTGCGGTCCGGGCGGTGATCACCTCGCCCAACCGGGCGGCGCGCGCCAGCCATGCGGTGCGGATCGGCTCAAACCCGTAGGTGAATTGCGTCTCGTAGCCGGCATAGGCGGCGGCGAGTTCGGTCAGAAAATCCTCCGCGCTCACATGCGCGCCGGTCTCGGACAGCAGCGACACCGGGCGGACGGCGCCGGGTTCGAGCATGTCGGCTCGGGGCGCCTCGGACAGGTTTACGCCGATGCCGATTGACAGATGCGTCACGCCCCGGCCCTGCCCGGTGCTTTCCAGCAGGATACCGGCCAGTTTGCCGCCGTTCAGCAACACGTCATTGGGCCATTTCAGCGACAGCCCCGCCGCACGTCCGGTCACGGCCACGCACGCATCGAACAGCGCCAAGGCCGCCACGAAACTGCGCAGCGCGGCCTGCTCGGGTTCGCCCTGCGGGCGCATCAGCAGAGTTGCGGCAAGATTGCCCTTGGGGTTCGCCCACGCCCGCCCGCGCCGCCCGCGCGCGGCGGTCTGGTGATGCGCCATGATCCAAACCGGACCCTGGGCCGTGGGCGCAAGGCGTGCGGCTTCGTTCAGGGTGCTGTCGACCTCTTGCAGCACATGCAGGCCGTAGCCTTGGGGCCATTCACTCATGTCAAAAAGGCCCGGTGCAAAGACCGAGCCCCCTGCGTTTGACGTTTCAGGACATCAGTTGACAAGTGTAGCCGCCGCTGCCGCTGCAGCCCCTTCGACGCCGAACTGATAGAAAACACCGATCAGCATAAGCGCGGCCGATCCCATCAGGGCGACCCACAGAACCGGGGTCGAATGGGTTTCGATCGGGTCCTCGTTTTCCTCGCCGAAATACATGTAGAACACGATCCGCAGATAGTAGAAGGCACCGATGACCGAGGCGATGGCCGAGACGATCACCAACCCGGTCAGGTCCGCGCTGACACCCGCCTGCCAGACGCCGAACTTGGCGAAGAAGCCCAGCATCGGCGGCACGCCTGCAAGGCTGAACATCAGGATCAGAACCGCCAGCGCCTTACCCGGATCGCGTTTCGAATATTGCCGCAGCGCATCGATATCGGTGACAGGCTTGCCATCCCGCTCCATCATCAGGATGAAGGCGAAGGTGCCGATATTCATTGTCACGTAGATCGCCAGATACATCAGCATCGCCTTGACGCCCATCTCGGTCCCGGCGGCAAGGCCGATCAGCGCGTAGCCCATATGGGCAATCGACGAGAACGCCATCAGGCGTTTGATGTCGCGCTGACCAATCGCTGCCACGGCCCCCAGCAGCATCGACAGAACCGAAAGCAGAACGATCACCTGCTGCCAGTCCTGGATGATGCCACCGAACGCGTCATGCATCAGGCGCGCGAACAGTGCCATTGCGGCAACTTTCGGCGCGGTGGCAAAGAAGGCGGTGATCGGGGTGGGTGAGCCTTCGTACACGTCCGGGGTCCACATGTGGAAGGGCACGGCGGACACTTTGAAGGCCAGACCCGAGATCAGGAAGATCAGGCCGAACAGCAGGCCGAGAGAGACGTCTCCGTGATGCACCGTCGCGATGATGCCCGAGAACAGCGTGGTGCCGGTGAAGCCGTAGACCAGCGAGGCCCCATACAGCAGCAGGCCCGAACTCAGCGCACCCAGCACGAAGTATTTCAGACCGGCCTCGGTCGATTTTGCGCTGTCGCGGCGCAGGGCAGCAACGACGTAGAGCGACAGGGATTGCAGTTCCAGTCCCATGTAAAGCGACATCAGATCGCCCGCACTGACCATCATCATCATGCCCACAGCGGCCAAAGCCACCAGCAGCGGATATTCGAACCGCAGCAGATCGCGGCGCGCCATGTAATCCTGGCTCATCACCAGAACCGCCGCGGCAGACAGCAGGATCGCAACCTTGGCAAAGCGCGAGAAGCCGTCATCGACGAACATGCCGTTGAAGGCCACGTTGGTCCCGCCGCCGTTGGTGGCGATCCAGAACGACAGCAGCGCCATCAGCCCCGCCGTGGTCCAGACCAGAACCGGCGCAAGCGCGTCCTTGGTGGTGTAGACAGCCCCGATCAGAGCGGCCATCGCATACACGGCCAGAACGATTTCCGGCAGGATTATTGTGAGATCAGCCTGGATCATGCCTCCAAAGCTCCCTTAATGCGAGGCGGCTGTCTGGGTCGCGGCCTCAGCCGCGGCCAGAGCCGTGTCATAGTTCGAAATCAGCGCGGCGGTCGAGTTGCCGATCACATCCGTCACCAGCGACGGGTAGACCCCCAACAGGATCGTCATGATGATCAGCGGCGCAAAGATCAGCCGCTCGCGCGAGCTCATGTCGGTCATCGCCTTCAGGCTTTCCTTGATCAGATCGCCAAACACCACGCGGCGGTACAGCCACAGCGCATAAGCGGCCGAGAAGATCACGCCTGTCGCGGCCACCGCCGTCACCCAGGTGTTGACCTGGAACGCGCCCATCAGGGTCAGGAATTCGCCGATGAAACCGGATGTGCCCGGCAGGCCCACATTGGCCATGGTGAACAGCATGAAGACCAGCGCATAAGCGGGCATGCGGATCACCAGACCGCCATAAGCCTCGATATCGCGGGTGTGCATCCGGTCGTAGATCACGCCGACACACAGGAACAGCGCCGCCGAGATGAACCCGTGGCTGAGCATCTGGAATATCGCGCCATCAATACCCTGCTGGTTCGCCGCGAAGATGCCCATGGTCACAAAGCCCATATGCGCGACCGAGGAATAGGCGATCAGCTTTTTCATATCCTCCTGCACCAGCGCCACCAGCGAGGTATAGACAACGGCAATTGCCGACATCCACAGCACCAGATCGGTCATCACGGCCGAGCCAACAGGGAACATCGGCAGGCTGAACCGCAGGAAGCCATAGCCGCCCATCTTCAGCAGGATCGCCGCCAGCACCACAGACCCCGCCGTCGGGGCCTGCACGTGCGCATCCGGCAACCACGTATGCACCGGCCACATCGGCATCTTCACCGCAAATGAGGCAAAGAACGCAAGGAACATCAGCGTCTGCATGCCGCCGACGATATAGATGCCCAGTACGCTGAACCCTTCGGACGAGAAGTGATGTAGCATCAGCGCCTCGATATCCGTGGTGCCCGCATCCGCATACATCGCGACCATCGCCACCAACATCAGCACCGAGCCGAGGAAGGTATACAGGAAGAACTTGAAGCTCGCGTAGATACGGTCCTTGCCGCCCCAGATGCCGATGATCAGGAACATCGGGATCAGGCCCGCCTCGAAGAACAGGTAGAACAACACCAGATCCAGCGCCATGAACACGCCCAGCATCAGCGTTTCCAGCAGCAGGAAGGCCACCATGTATTCCTTGACGCGATCCGTCACCTGCCAGCTGGCCAGAATGGTCAGCGGCATGATGAAGGTCGTCAGCAGCACGAACAGAACGCTGATGCCGTCAACGCCCATCTTGTACTTCAGGCCCAGCAGCCACTCGCCTTCCTCCACCATCTGGAAGCCGGTGTTCGAGGGGTCAAAGCCCGTGTAGATTCCAATCGAGACAAAGAAAGTCACGGTTGTTGCCAGCAGGGCAATCCACTTGGCATTGCGCTGCGCAGCGGCATCGTCGCCATGCAGGAACAGGGCCAGAATGCCTGCTGCGATAGCGGGGATGAAGGTGACAATAGATAGGATATTGTCCATTAGTGCGCGCCTCCGCCGATCGACATCCAGGTGACAAGGGCGGCTAGCCCCAAGACCATCCAGAAGGCGTAAGTAAAGATGTACCCGGTCTGCGCCTTGCCTGCGAGGCGGGTGAAGAAGGGAACAACGCCCATCGCAACCCCGTTCAGGAAGCCGTCAATGGTGTTGCCATCGCCGCGCTTCCACAGGAACCGGCCAAGCGCCACTGTGGGCTTGACGAAGACCGCGTCATAGATCTCGTCAAAATACCATTTGTTCAGCAGGAACAGGTAGAGCGGACGCTGGTTCTGCGCCAGCCGCGCGGGCAGAGAGGTGTTCACGATGTAGAACCAATAGGCCACCACAAACCCGAGCAGCATCGCAACAAAGGGTGACACCTTGACCCACTTCGGAGCCGCATGCGCGTCGTCCAGAACATGGTTGTCCGGGCCCATATAGATCGCGCCCTCGCCCGGTTCGCCGACAAAGGCATAGTGATGATCGCCGCCATGGGCGTCTTTCTCACCATGTCCGTCATCCGTGTGGGCTTCGTTATGGCTGTCGTCAGCGTGACTTTCATCGCTATGCGATGTGTCGGCTGCGTGGTCCCCGGCCTCGGCATGTTCGGACGCTTCCGCAACCGGAATGCCGTAGAACTTGCCGACCTTATCCGCGTGACCGAAGAAGTTGCTGTACCAGATCATCCCGGCAAACACCGCGCCCAAAGACAGGACACCCAGCGGGATCAGCATGGACATCGGGCTTTCATGGGCGTGGTCATGAGTATGATTGTCGCCCCGCTCTTCCCCATAGAAGGTCAGGAAGATCAGCCGCCAGCTGTAGAACGAGGTAAACGCCGCCGCGATCACCAGCATCCAGAACGCATACCCGGTGCCACCGGCAAAGGCGCTTTCGATGATCGCATCCTTGGACAGGAACCCGGCGAAGCCAATCTGGGTCAGCGGGATACCGACGCCAGTAATGGCCAGCGTGCCGATCATCATCGCCCAGAAGGTGTAGGGGATTTTCTTCCGCAGACCGCCATACTCGGTCATCTCCTGCTCGTGATGCATCGCGTGGATCACCGAACCGGCGCCAAGGAACAGCAGCGCCTTAAAGAACGCGTGTGTCAGCAGGTGGAACATCGCAGCCGAATACATGCCGACGCCAGCGGCTACGAACATGTATCCCAGCTGAGAACAGGTCGAATAGGCGATGACGCGCTTGATGTCGGTCTGCACCAGCCCCACGGTCGCGGCAAAAAACGCGGTCGAGGCCCCAAGGAACGTGATGAACCCGGTCGCGCCCGGTGCGAACTCCATCAACGGCGACATGCGGCAGACGAGGAACACGCCCGCTGTCACCATGGTCGCGGCGTGGATCAGGGCGGACACAGGCGTCGGGCCCTCCATCGCGTCGGGCAACCAGGTGTGCAGGATCAACTGCGCCGATTTACCCATCGCGCCGATGAACAGCAGGACGCAGATCACCTCAACCGCGGTCCACTCGCCCCACAGGAAATGCAACTGCGTCTCCGAAAGCGTCGAGGCCGAGGCGAAAATGTCAGAGAAATTGATACTGTCCGTCAGGAAGAACAGCGCAAAAATCCCCAGCGCAAAGCCGAAGTCACCCACGCGGTTCACGATGAATGCCTTCATCGCCGCCGCATTGGCCGAGGGTTTGCGGTAGTAAAAACCGATCAGCAGGTACGAGGCGACGCCCACGCCCTCCCAGCCGAAGAACATCTGAACCAGATTGTCAGCTGTCACCAGCATCAGCATGGCGAAGGTGAAGAAGGACAAATAGGCAAAGAAACGCGGCTTATAGCTCTCGCCCTCGCGCCATTGCGGGTCGTGATCCATGTAGCCAAAGGAGTACAGGTGCACGAGCGCCGAGACGGTCGTCACCACGATCAGCATGATCGCGGTCAGCCGGTCCAGACGCACCGCCCAGCTTGTCGACAGCGAGCCGCTTTCGATCCAGCGCATAACCTCGATCTGTTGCGTCACCCCGTCGAAGGTGAAGAACACGATCCACGACAGCAGACAGGCCAGAAACAGCAGGCCCGTGGCGGTCCACATGGCGGCTTTCTCGCCAATGAACCGCCAGCCAAAGCCGCAGATCAGCGCGCCCACCAGCGGGGCAAAGAGGATGGTTGTTTCCATAGTCCCTTACCCCTTCATCATATTGACGTCTTCAACCGCGATGGTGCCACGGTTGCGGAAGAAGCAGACCAGAATGGCCAACCCAATCGCCGCCTCGGCTGCCGCGACGGTCAGAACGAACAGCGTAAACACCTGCCCGACCAGATCGCCGAGGAAGCTGGAAAACGCCACGAGGTTGATATTCACCGCCAGCAGCATCAGTTCGATGCTCATCAGCAGGATGATGACGTTCTTGCGGTTCAGGAAGAGACCGAAGATGCCGATGACGAACAGCGTCGCCGCGACCGTAAGATAGTGTTCAAGTCCGATCATAGCTTCGCTCCTGGCGAGTCGGGGTAGTAGAGTTTGCAGCCGCAAAGAGGGTCAAAACGATCCTTTTTGGGTACTTTTTTGCCGAGGTCATCCAACAACAGTGGCTCTAGGTCTTCGTCGATGGTGACCTGATCTGAATACGCCGACAGATGGGTTCTTAACTCGGCAAGAGTCGAGCCTTCTGTGAGTGAAAACGGACTATTGGGCTCTAAAAACGAAACGGGTTCCCGTCCAACAAGGTTGCACGCCGAGTCCAACTTTTCGATTGACCATTCTTCAAAACTGAAAACGCGCATTACTTCACGTGAAGCGCAGTCTCCGACGATCACGTCGATGACTTGGCCTTTGCCATGGTCAATCACTTGATAAAAACGAGAACCGCCAAGAGCCATTGCCGCCCCAGTTTTTAAGCGGTCCCGTATTCCAACATTCGACATTTCGCAGCGTTGACCAATAACAACAGGTTCGCTTGAAACCCGCGCTTGGCGGTTATCTCTCCGTTTCTGGGCATTGCTCGGCTCTTCTATGGAGCAGGCAAAAGCCTCTCTCGCGTCAAACGAAACGCCCATGGCTAACGAAGCCACGACTATGAGTTTGGAAAACCTCACAACCCCTGCCCCGGTTTCACGTCCTTCAACTCCATCGCCTTGGCCGGGTCGCGCATCATCTGGCCGACAATGTCCTGACGCTTGATGTCCTGACGGTGGCGCAACGTCAGAACAATCGCGCCGATCATCGCCACCAGCAGGATCAGGCCTGCCAGTTGGAACAGAAGGAAGTATTGATCATAAAGAATGACGCCGAGCGCCTCGGTGTTGTGGCGGTCTGCCGGAACCGGCTGGGCCAGATTGGCGGCGGCTCCTTGCGCGCTGTCCCAGGCGCCAAAGGCCATGACGAACTGCATCAGGATCACCAGACCGATCAGCAGGGCCAGCGGCATATAGCGCGCCATTTCCGCCTTGAGCTCGGCAAAGTCCACGTCCAGCATCATCACCACGAACAGGAACAGCACCGCAACCGCGCCGACATAGACGATGATCAGCAGCATCGCCACGAACTCGGCCCCCAACAGCACGAAGAGCCCCGCCGAGGACAGGAAGGACAGAATCAGCCACAGCACCGAGTGCACCGGCTGGCGGCTGATCACCGTGAACAGCCCGCCGGTGATGGCGCTGATGGCAAACAGATAGAAGGCAAAGACGGTCATTGATCCTCATCCTCGTTATCGCCCATGACCTCTTGCGCCAGATCCAGCGCGCGGGTCATGGCCGGGATGCCGGCAAAGACCGACATCTGACCGATCGTTTCCACGATCTCTTGTTTCTTTGCGCCTGCTTCCAACGCATGACGCACGGTCTGGCGCACCGCCGAATCCGCCTGCGCGCCCTGACAGGTCAGCCCGGCCAGCGTCAGCAGCAGGCGGGTTTTGGCATCCAGCCCGTCCTTGTTGACGGTGTTGCCGAACATCATCTCCATGACCTCTTTCGGCATGGTTGGCCACAGCGCCTCGAACCCTTTGGGCGAGAAGTTCTCCATCGCCGGGTTCATCGCCTTGGCCATGTCCTGAGCCTGCTTCATCATCAGCTCGAACGGATTTGTCGGGCTGTCAGTCATCTGTACGGTGCGTCCATTTCCAGATTGCGGGCAATCTCGGCTTCCCAGCGTTCGCCGTTATCCAGCAGTTTTTCCTTGTCGTAGAACAGCTCTTCCCGGGTTTCGGTCGCGAATTCGAAGTTCGGGCCTTCGACGATGGCATCGACCGGGCAGGCCTCCTGACAGAAGCCACAATAGATGCATTTGGTCATGTCGATGTCGTAGCGCGTGGTGCGGCGGCTGCCGTCTTCACGCGGTTCGGCGTCGATAGTGATGGCTTGGGCCGGGCAGATCGCCTCGCAAAGTTTGCAGGCGATGCAGCGTTCCTCGCCATTCGGGTAACGACGCAGAGCGTGTTCGCCCCGGAACCGTGGCGACAGAGGACCCTTTTCGTGCGGGTAGTTAACGGTAGCCTTGGGGGCAAAGAAGTACTTCAGCCCCAGCTTCATGCCGACCCAGAAGTCCTGCAGAAGGAAGTATTTGGCAGCGCGGGTGTAGTCGATTTGGGTCACTTGTATGCCTCCTCGCAGCTTCCAATTGTATCCTCATAGGTAGCCTGCACTTGGTTTGGGGCATCTAAGGAATCTAGGTCAATGGCCAAGATACGGCGGCTCGCTTCGATATGACGAATGCACTCTGAGTAGTTTACAGCGTGAAGGACGTCGTCTGCTGTCGTCCCATTGGGGATATTCCCCGACTCAATGCCCCATTGGACGAATTCATCCAGCACAATCCGGTCTTCTGGAGTGATCCACAAGCATTCGACCAAATCCAATGTGACCGAAGACTTTTCATGTTTCTCGGGTGAGACAGGCGCATCAGAATTGAGCGCGGCAACATATGACGCAATGTCTCCGGTCTGGATTGCGTTCATCAATGTACCGACTGCGAATTTGTCGAAAAACGCATGATAGTTTGGCGGCACATTGGGATCCAGACCGCCCGTCTGCGCTTCGAGGACATCAATGGTGTGGGTATCGACAGCAGAGAGAGCGTCAACTTGAGCCGCACAAGAAACACGCGCAAGTTCAAGGAAGCTCCGCTGTTCCAGCGGCGATGTTTCCTGACCCGCAACTGAGTACGAGCCACTAGAAAAAAAAGCGCATGCGGCCAAAATGGTTTTCCTCGGCATATTCATCCTCCCGCTCCCCAACGTGCGAACGCGCCCCAGAACCAGTCGAATTTCGCCGCGAAGGCCACGAACACCACCCAGGCCAGCGAGAACGGCAGGAAGACTTTCCAGCCCAGCCGCATCAGCTGGTCATAGCGGTAGCGCGGGGTGATTGCCTTGACCATCGCGAAGAGGAAGAAGAAGAAAGCCATCTTGGCGACCATCCACAGCACGCCGTCCGGCAGACCCGGGATCGGCGACAGCCAGCCGCCGAAGAACAGCAGCGAAGTCAACGCGCACATCAGGAAGATGGCGATGTATTCTCCGGCCATAAACAGCAGGAAGGGCGTGGCCGAGTATTCCACCTGATAGCCTGCGACCAGTTCCGATTCCGCTTCCGGAAGGTCGAACGGGGGCCGGTTGGTTTCGGCCAGTGCCGAGATGAAGAACAGGAACACCATCGGGAAATGCGGCAGCCAGTACCAGCTAAAGAACCCGAACGATCCATCCTGCGCCCGCACGATGTCGCCGAAGTTCATCGATCCCGTCGAGATAATCACGCCGATGATGATCAGCCCGATCGAGACCTCGTAAGAAATCATCTGCGCCGCCGAGCGCAGCGAACCCAGGAAAGGATACTTTGAGTTCGACGCCCAACCGCCCATAATCACGCCATAAACTTCCAGCGAGGATACGGCGAAAACATACAGGATCGCGACGTTGATATCGGACAGAACCCAGCCGTCGTTGAACGGGATCACCGCCCAGGCGATCATCGCCAGAACGAAACTGGTCAGCGGTGCCAGCATAAAGACGGTACGGTCGGCACCCGCAGGGATCACGACCTCTTTGACCACGTATTTCAGCGCATCCGCCACCGATTGCAGCAGGCCGTAAACGCCCACCACATTCGGGCCACGGCGCATCTGGACGGCAGCCCAGATCTTGCGGTCGCCATAGACAAGGAACAACAGCGAGATCATCACAAACGCAACCACTGCAAGCACTTGCGCCAGGATGATGATGGCGATGCCGCCTGGGGTGTTAAAGAATTCAGCCATTGGTCCTCACACCGTGGGTCGTCTTGGATATGTCTGCGGGGCGGATCATTCTGCGGCGATCCTGTCTGCGTTCAGCGCTTTGGCCTGCGCCGACAGCTCGGCCATCAGTTGCGAGGCGCGGGCAATCGGGTTGGTCAGGTAGAAATCCTTGACCGCATTGCGGAAGGTGGCGTCGCCCAGAACTCCGGCCTCGAGCGGCTGAACCTCATTCTCGATCACCTCATCGATCCGGGCCAGATGCGGTACCGCCTCGATCAGCGCGGTGCGCAATTGCGCCAGCGAGTCGTAGGGCAGCGTTGCGCCCAGTTCCGCCGACAGGGCGCGCAGGATGGCCCAGTTTTCCTTGGCCTCACCCGGCGCGAAACCGGCGCGCATCGCCAGTTGCGGGCGGCCTTCGGTATTCACGAACAGGCCGTTTTCTTCGGTGTACGCCGCGCCCGGAAGGATCACGTCGGCGCGGTGCGCGCCCCGGTCACCGTGGCTGCCCTGATAGATCACGAACGCGCCTTCGCCGATCTCGACCTCATCCGCGCCGAGGTTATAGATCACGTCCGCCGCCGAAACCGCGTCCATGCCGCCTTCGTTGGTGGCATCCACATCCATCGCACCGACGCGCGCGGCGGCGGTGTGCAGGACGATCAGGCCGCTTTCGGTATTGGCGGCAACGGTCTGCGCGGCGGCCAGAACGGCGGCCCCGTCCGCCTCTTGCAAGGCCGCCTGCCCGACGATGACCAGCGAGCGTTTGCCCTTGATCTCATCATCGCCGCCCATGTCGACAACCTGTTTCAGCGCCGCGCGATCATCGCCCACGTGATGATAGGTATAGGTCAGATCGACGGCAGGCCCGACCAGAGCAACCTCGGCCCCATGTATCCACGCCTTGCGGATACGCGCGTTCAGAACCGGCGCTTCATCGCGCGGGTTGGTGCCGATCAGCAGGATACGCTCGGCGGTGTCGATGTCTTCGATGGCAGCCGTCCCGGCATAAGCCGCCCGGTTGCCCGCAGGCAGCTTGGCCCCATCGGTGCGGCATTCGACGACGCCGCCCTGCCCTTCGATCATCTGCTTCAGCGCAAAGGCGGCCTCGACCGGGGCCAGATCGCCCACGATCCCGGCGGGTTTCTCGGCGCCTTTCAGCGCCTCGGTGGCTTTGCCCAACGCCTCGGGCCAGGTGGCCAGGCGCAGCTTGCCATTCTCGCGCACATAAGGCCGGTCAAGTCGCTGACGGCGCAGGCCATCCCACACGAACCGCGTTTTGTCGCTGATCCATTCCTCGTTCACGCCATCATGGTTGCGCGGCAGGAACCGCATCACTTCACGACCCTTGGTGTCCACGCGAATGTTCGAGCCCAAGGCATCCATCACGTCGATACTCTCGGTCTTGGTCAGTTCCCAAGGACGCGCGGTAAAGGCATAAGGCTTCGAGGTCAGCGCCCCAACGGGGCACAGATCAATGATGTTGCCCTGCAGGTTGGAATTCAGCGTCTCGTTCAGGTACGAGGTGATCTCGGCATCCTCGCCCCGCCCGGTCTGGCCCATCTGGGTGATCCCGGCGACCTCGGTTGTGAACCGCACGCAGCGGGTGCAGCTGATGCAGCGGGTCATCGCGGTGCCGACCAGCGGCCCCAGATCAAGATCATCGACCGCCCGCTTGGCTTCCTTGAAGCGCGAGCCAGAGACACCATAGGCCATCGCCTGATCCTGCAGGTCACACTCACCGCCCTGGTCACAGATCGGGCAATCCAGCGGGTGGTTGATCAGCAGGAACTCCATCACCCCTTCGCGGGCCTTCTTGACCATGGGCGAGTTGGTCTTGACCTGCGGAGCCTGCCCTTCCGGGCCGGGGCGCAGATCGCGGACCTGCATCGCACAGGACGCAGCAGGCTTGGGCGGGCCGCCCACAACCTCGACCAGGCACATCCGGCAGTTGCCCGCAATCGACAGACGCTCGTGGTAGCAGAAGCGCGGCACCTCGACCCCGGCTTGCTCACAAGCCTGGATCAGGGTCATCGCGCCATCGACTTCGATTTCCTGCCCGTCGATATTGATCTTGCGGAGGTCAGACATCGCCTAGTTCGCCCTCAAATACACGCCAATGGCGCTGTTTCTTTCGATTTCCTTCCGCCCCAGCGTGCAGAAGGTTTCCGGGTTGTCGTAGGACACGCCGTTCTGCGCCAGATACGCCTCACCCTTGGTGCGCATCCGGTCTTTTTCGGCGTCCGACTCGACGTAGTTTCGGATTTCGCTGTCCGAATAACCCAGATTGTTCGCTTTGGACCGCAGTCCCCACATCACGCTGATCGCCTTCAACCGACGCCCGCTGATCGACGGGCACACTTCGGAAATCTCATTTGCGATGGCGATGTAGTAGAGTTCGTTGTCGATCTCTTTGACATCCCTCAAGGGGGGCTTGGCCTGCGCGGCGGCAGGCACGGTCATCAACGTGGCCACAACAAGCGTTTTTGCAACAGACATGACTGTTCCTTTCGTTTTGGATATCCCAAAACAAAGGCCAGACGGTTTGCTATGCGATAGCAACCGCCCGGGAATGTCATGATATGCAACTGCGCGGCTCATGGTCTTTGGCAGGTTCCCGCAAATGTCAGCTTGTTATCGCTGATCTGAAGATTCTGAGGCTCGGTATCCGGCCCGACTTTCCAGGCGATGCGGGATGATCCGAAATTCTGGATGCAGAATTTTGTCCCCTCATACCGGCCAGCCTCGCGCGCGCCATCGAGTGAGGCCGAGACGCCATTGACGACCACGGTAAAGTCGGTCGGTGACGTTTTCTTGTCCACGACCTTGGCCTTGGCCCGGAAGGACTTGCCATCAAACAAAATCCGGTCTTCCGACGGTTTGATCAGGCCGCAGGCGGTCACCAGCGACAAAACCAGAACCGCAGCAATGGGCTTTCCGGCACGCAGGAGGTATTTTGCGTTAATAATCATCAAAACGCCGCCACCAACGCCATAAGCCCCATCACAAACATGCAGGCCCAAGCCACCACATAGAGGACCGAGCGCAATCCGCTGTGCGGCTTTCCGATCCCACGGATATGGATCACCAGCATTGCCAAGCGCGCCAGCAACGCGACCGAGGCCAGCAGGTTGACCCAGAACGGGCTCGCCCCCATCACAATCGCCGCCATCACCACCGCCAGATAAGCAGGCAGTGTTTCGGTTCCGTTCAGGTAGGCGCGGTTCAGGCGATAGGCCTGATCGGCATAGTCCTGTTCCGGCGTCGCACCCGGAGCCAACCCTTTGCCCTGCTTCGCCAGTGCCGAAAACGGGGCCAACAGCAGAATAATCAGGGTGAAAATCACAACCGAAGCGATTGCGTGGGAATATTCAATCAGTGCTTCCATAGCCTTTACTCCGCCGCCATTGCGCCTGTTCGGCCCGATTTCTGCGCCTTGATGCGATCTTCGATCTCTTCGCGGAAGTTGCGGATCAGGCCCTGGATCGGCCAGGCTGCCGCATCGCCGAGCGCGCAGATCGTGTGGCCTTCGACCTGTTTGGTCACATCGAACAGCATGTCGATCTCTTCCAACTCGGCCTCGCCCCGCACCAAACGGTCCATCACACGCATCATCCAGCCGGTGCCTTCGCGGCAGGGCGTGCATTGCCCGCAGCTTTCGTGCTTGTAGAACTTGGACAGCCGCCAGATCGCCTTGATGATATCGGTGGATTTGTCCATCACGATCACCGCCGCCGTGCCAAGACCCGAACCCAGATCGTTGCGCAGGTGGTCGAAATCCATGATCGCGTCGCGCATGTCTTCCCCGCGCACGCACGGCACCGAAGAGCCACCGGGGATCACCGCCAGCAGATTGTCCCAGCCGCCGCGAATACCGCCGCAATGGGTTTCAATCAGTTGCTCGAACGGGATCGACATCGCCTCTTCGACCACACAGGGGTTGTTCACATGGCCCGAGATCGCAAACAGCTTGGTGCCTGCGTTGTTTTGACGGCCAAAGCCCGCGAACCAGTCGGCCCCGCGCCGCAGGATGGTCGGCACAACGGCAATGGATTCCACGTTGTTTACCGTGGTCGGGCAGCCATAGAGCCCCGCGCCCGCCGGGAACGGAGGTTTCATACGCGGCATGCCCTTTTTGCCTTCAAGGCTTTCCAGCAGCGCCGTTTCCTCACCACAGATATAGGCCCCGGCCCCGTGATGCAGGAACAGATCGAAATCCCAGCCCGATCCAGCCGCGTTTTTGCCCAGCAGACCAGCGTCATAGGCCTCATCAATCGCGGCCTGCAGCGCCTCACGCTCGCGGATATATTCGCCGCGCAGGTAGATGTAGCAGGTATGCGCATTCATCGCGAAAGACGCGATCAGGCAGCCCTCGATCAGCGTATGCGGATCATGGCGCATGATCTCGCGGTCTTTACAGGTGCCGGGTTCGGATTCATCCGCGTTCACCACCAGATAGGCCGGGCGCCCGTCGCTTTCCTTGGGCATGAACGACCATTTCAGACCGGTCGGGAAACCCGCACCGCCGCGACCACGCAGCCCCGAATCCTTCATCGTCTGGATGATCCAGTCGCGCCCCTTTTCGATCAGGCCGGCGGTGCCATCCCAATGCCCCCGAGCCTGCGCGCCTTTCAGCGTCCGCTCGTGCATCCCGTAGATGTTGGTAAAGATCCGGTCCTGATCCTTGAGCATCCCGTGTTACCTTCAGCTATCCTGACGCATGCGCCAGAGTTGAAAAATGTTGACGCCCGCATAAATGAATCCTGCCAGAGCGGCAAAATCAAAAAGCAGAGCATAACGGCCCGGCAGCCCCAACTGCGGGCCGATAGAAGACATGGCAAGCCAAAGCAGCATCGTCACGGCGATGACGATGCCGATATGACGGCCCTTGCGGGCTATAGCCAGTTCCTTGTCCTTGTCCATCTCATCCCGATGCCCCGCTGGGCACCTGTCTTAATCCTCGTAAGTGCCGTCTTCCTTGGCACGTTTTGCAAACTCGGTCTCTTCGCCCGCTGCCAGCTTGGCCGCCTGTTCGATCCAGCCATCGCGTTCGATCCGGCCTTTGAACTTCAGCCGCGCATCGACCCAGGCCACCTGTTCCGGGGTCCATTTCGCGATCTGGTCGAAGTGGTAGAACCCAAGCACGTTCAGTGTTTGCTCCAGCTTGGGCCCGACGCCTTTCAGCATCTTCAGATCATCCGCTTTGCCGTCCCGCGCTGCGGTCAGCGTTTCAGGCTGGGCTTCCTTCGCCTCTTCCGCCTGCTTGACCGCAGGCTTAGCAGGCGCGGGCGCTTTCGGCGGTTTCGGAGCCGCCTTGGTTGCCGCAGCCTTCCCGTCCTTGCCCAGCCACGGGGTCAGGATCGGCACCTCGGTCCCGTCTATACACTTGACTGTATCGCCCAGATCGGTCGCCAGTTCGACGCTCGCGTTGTACTTGGGTTTCCCGGCCTCATACTCCGTCAGGCTGCTGAGCCCTTTCAGCGGTTCCGCCGCATAGCGCCCGTTCTGTGGACCGGGCACCGGCACCTTTCCAGCCACCAGATCATCGATGATCCTGCCGAGGCTTTCCGCCGTCAGATCCTCATAATAATCCTTGCCGATCTGCGCCATCGGCGCGTTGGTGCAGGAGCCGAGGCATTCGACCTCTTCCCAGCTCAGCTTGCCATCGGCGGACAGTTCATGCGGCTTGGCGGCGATCTTTTCCCTGCAGACCGCAATCAGATCCTCGGCCCCGCAGATCATGCAGGAGGTCGTGCCACACACCTGAATATGCGCCGCAGAGCCAACCGGTTGCAGCTGGAACATGTAGTAGAACGACGCCACCTCGAGCACGCGGATATAGGCCATGCCCAGCATGTCGGCGACGGACTCGATCGCCGGACGGCTCAGCCAGCCCTCCTGCTCCTGCGCACGCCACAGCAGCGGAATCACCGCGCTGGCCTGACGCCCCTCGGGGTACTTGGTCATCTGCGCTTCGGCCCATTGCCGGTTGGCAGCGGTGAACGCGAAGGTATCCGGCTGTTCAGAGTGTAAACGGCGTAGCATTTTTCATCCGCTCTTCAAGTTAGTGGAAACCATACACCTCTATTCGAGGGGGCTCCCATATTTGGAATTACGTGATTTTGATCAAGGTCGCGGACATCGATATCAGCGTGGACCTTGGCTACTTCACAACTCAGAGAAAGAGAACTGGACACAAGACCCATCGCATCTTTTTCGTCGAAGGCCGTAACGCCGACCCCAAGATTAGCCAGAAATGGGCGCGGTTCGGCGAATTCGATCCAATATCTCGTGAGCGACCTAGTCACCGATCAATCTCCCCAAACACCACATCCATCGTCCCGATAATCGCGGCGACGTCGGCCAGTTGGTGGCCTCTGGCGACGTGGTCCATGGCTTGCAGGTGCAGATACCCCGGTGCGCGCAATTTGGCGCGGTAGGGTTTGTTGGTGCCGTCGGCGACCAGATAGACGCCGAACTCACCCTTGGGGGCCTCAACGGCGGCGTAGACCTCGCCTGCGGGAACGTGGAAGCCTTCGGTATAGAGTTTGAAGTGATGGATCAGGCTTTCCATCGAGGTCTTCATGTCCGACCGTTTCGGCGGGGTGATCTTGCCGCGCGCCAGCACGTCGCCCGGGCATTCGCGGATTTTGGCGATGGCCTGACGGATGATCAGCAGTGATTGGCGCATCTCTTCCATGCGGACGAGGTACCGATCATAGCAGTCGCCGTTTTTGCCGACGGGGATCTGGAATTCGAACTCGTCGTAGCATTCATAGGGCTGCGCGCGACGCAGGTCCCACGCGAGGCCAGACCCGCGCACCATGACGCCCGAGAAGCCGTATTTCTGGATGTCATCCTCGGTCACAACGCCGATATCGGCGTTGCGCTGTTTGAAGATACGGTTTTCGGTCAGCAGCCGGTCAATGTCATCCATGACCGAGGGGAACTCGTGGCTCCACGCCTCGATATCGTCCAGCAGTTCCGGCGGCAGGTCCTGATGAACACCGCCGGGGCGGAAATAAGCCGCGTGCAGGCGGGCACCACAAGCACGCTCGTAGAACACCATCAACTTTTCGCGCTCTTCAAACCCCCACAGAGGCGGCGTCAGCGCGCCCACGTCCATCGCCTGCGTAGTCACGTTCAGCAGGTGGTTCAGGATGCGCCCGATCTCGGAATACAGAACCCGGATCAGCGAGCCCCGACGCGGCACCTCGACCCCGGTCAGCTTTTCGATAGCCAGACACCAGGCATGTTCCTGGTTCATCGGCGCCACGTAATCCAGACGGTCGAAATACGGCAGGTTCTGCAGGTACGTTCGGCTTTCCATCAGCTTTTCGGTACCACGGTGCAGCAAACCGATATGGGGGTCGCACCGCTCGACAATCTCGCCGTCAAGCTCGAGCACAAGGCGCAAAACCCCGTGCGCCGCAGGGTGTTGCGGGCCGAAGTTGATGTTGAAGTTGCGGATCTTCTGTTCTCCGCTCAGCGCGTCCGTGCTGCCGTCATCATATCTTGAGCCGTCCATCAACGCCCCCGCTTATTCTTCTTCGCTTCGGCCCGAACCCGGACCTTTTCCGCCTCAGCCGCCTTGGCTGCGGCCCCTGCCAGCAAGACCCCCAGCGCACCCAGCGCGATCAGTTCCCCCAGCATCGTCACCATCTCAGCGGCGCTCCAGTTCCTGCAATTTCAACCCGACCCACCACAGCAACGCGATTGTGCCGAACGGGATCAGACAGAGAAGGCACCAGTATTTGTTGATTCCGAAAAACGGCAGAATCTTCACCATCGGGATGATGGTCAGCGCCGACAGGATCAACCACCAGATGCCGCCCATTATTCGCTCTCCTGCTTTTCATCCCCGGGCAGGATGTAATTGGCACCTTCCCACGGGGACATGAAGTCGAACTGGCGGTATTCCTGCACCAGCGACACCGGTTCATAGACCACGCGCTTTTGCGCCTCGTCATACCGCACCTCGGTATAGCCGGTGGTCGGGAAATCCTTGCGCAACGGATAGCCGCGGAAACCATAATCCGTCAGGATGCGCCGCAGGTCCGGATGGCCCGAGAACAGGATGCCGAACATGTCGAAAACCTCACGCTCGAACCAGTTAGCCGAGGGGTGCACATCGGTGATCGAGGGCACCATGTCCTCTTCCCGGATCGAGACCCGCAGGCGGATGCGCTGGTTCTGGTACATCGACAGGAAGTGATACACCACGTCGAACCGCTTGGCCCGTTCGGGATAGTCGACACCGGTGATATCCACGAGGGTCGAGAACTTGCAGTTCTGATCGGACCGCAGGAATTCCACGAATTCCACAAGGTTCGACGGGGCCACATCCACGTTCAACTCGCCATGGGTGACATCCCAGGACAGAACACAATCGGCCCGTTTCAGTTCAAGCTGCGCGCCAAGTTCGTTGAGTGCTTCGCTCATCTGCCCTCTCCCTCAGCGTACGATGGTGCCGGTACGGCGGATTTTGCGTTGCAGCTGCATCAGACCATAGAGCAGCGCCTCAGCCGTCGGCGGGCAACCCGGGACGTAGATATCCACCGGAACAATCCGGTCGCAGCCGCGCACAACGGAATAGGAATAGTGATAATACCCGCCGCCATTGGCGCAGGACCCCATCGAGATCACATAGCGCGGCTCGGGCATCTGGTCGTAAACCTTGCGCAGCGCCGGGGCCATCTTGTTGGTCAGGGTGCCAGCCACGATCATCACGTCCGACTGACGCGGAGAGGCGCGCGGGGCGATGCCAAACCGTTCCGCATCATAGCGCGGCATCGAGGTATGCATCATCTCAACCGCGCAGCAGGCCAGACCAAAGGTCATCCAGTGCAGCGAGCCGGTGCGCGCCCAGTTGATGATGTCTTCGGTCGAGGTCAGCAAGAACCCTTTGTCCTGTAGCTCGGCGTTCAGGGCCTGGGTGGCGACTTCCTTGTCGACGCCAGCGGTGTTGGCACCCGTCATCACTCCCATTCCAGGGCCCCCTTCTTCCATTCATAGGCAAAGCCGATGGTCAGCACCGCCAGGAACACCATCATCGACCAGAAGCCCACATCGCTGATGTCGCGGAAACCCACGGCCCAGGGGAACAGAAAGGCAATCTCGAGATCGAAAATGATGAAAAGGATCGAGACGAGGTAAAAGCGGACGTCGAATTTCATCCGGGCATCGTCAAATGCATTGAACCCGCATTCATACGCGCTGACCTTTTCGGGGTCGGGATTGCGGACAGCCAGAACGACAGCAGCCAGAATCAGGACGATTCCAAGGCCGACGGCCACGGCCAGAAACACCAGAATCGGGAGGTATTCCCGCAGCAGGTCTTCCACGTAAAGCTCCTTTCCTGCGCCCCCCAATATAAAGGCGCGCGGTCAATTGGCGTGTTGACTGGCCATTCTCTATCCGCGCGGGGTCAGAGGGTCAACCGAACACAAGCGCGCACCGCATCAATCCTGGACTTGACAGGGCAGCGGGGAATCATCTGCGGACCGCCCGGTTCGGGGTTATCCGGGCAAAGTTAATCTTTGTTGTTCCACCGGGGGTTACGTTTTTCGAAGAACGCGGCAATCCCTTCGCGCGCTTCATCGGTTTCCCAACGTGCAACCAAGGCCTGAATGGACTGGTCGATCACGTCGTCGTCAATCCGGGGACCCAGGCTTTGCACAAGCGCCTTGGCCGAGGCCACAGCCCCCGGCGCACAGGACAGATACGGGCGGATTTCGTGTTCCACGGCATCCTGCAACCCGTCCGCAGGCACCGCCTTGGCCAGCAAACCCAGATCGACGGCCTCTGCGGCATCGAACAGCCGCGCCGACATGAAAACGCGGCGGGCCTTGGCCTCACCCATCCTTGCGGTCACATAGGGGCCGATGGTCGCGGGAATCAGACCAAGACGCGTCTCGGTCAGGCCCATTTTCAGTGTCTCCACGCCAATGGCGACGTCACAGACTGCGGCCAGACCAACACCGCCGCCAAACGCGTTCCCCTGCAGCGCCCCGATCAGCGGTTTCGGCATCGTGTTCAGCGCCTGAAGCATTTCCGCCAGCTTGCGCGCCTCGGTAAACCGGGTGGCCGAATCTGCCGCCATCTGGGCGCGCATCCAGCCCAGATCGCCGCCGGCGCAAAAGGTCTTGCCTGCGCCGGTCAAAACCACGGCCCGGACCGCATCGTCCTGACCCAGATCCGAGGCCGCCTGCGTCAGTTCCGAAATCATCAGCGCCGACATCGCATTATGCTTTTCGGCCCGGTTCAGGGTCAGCTTCGCGACACCCCGCGCGTCCGTTGCCACGGTGACCGTTTCAAACATATTAGCCCCTCATGAACCGCGCCATCTGCGCGGCCTCTTCCAGCACTTCGGCATCCAGACCGGTCTCATACCCCAACCGCTCCAGATGCGCGGCAACCGCTTCGGTGGCGACATTCCCGGCAGCACCGGGCGCAAAGGGGCATCCGCCCAAGCCCCCCACGGCGGCATCGAACACCCGCACGCCCAGCGCCAGTGAGGCATCTATGTTGTCAATCGCCCGCCCGTTGGTGTCGTGGAAATGCCCGGCCAGCCGCGTCACCGGCACCCGTTCGCGCACCGCCAGCAGCATATGGGCAATCTTGTCCGGCGTGCCCTGCCCAATCGTATCGCCAAGCGATATCTCATAGCAGCCATGGGCAAACAGAGCATCCGCCACCTCGGCCACCTTTTCGGGCGGGGTCGGACCGACATAGGGGCAATCGGTCACACATGAGACATAGCCCCGGACCGGCAGATCGATATGCCGCGCCGCCTCAAGGATCGGCACAAACCGTTCGATGGATTCGGCAATCGTCGCATTGATATTGGCCTTCGAGAATCCCTCGGAGGCCGAGGCAAATACCGCAATCTCACCCGCGCGCGCCGCCAAGGCGTCCTCATACCCGCGCATATTCGGCGTCAGTGCCGCGTAACGAACGCCATCGGCCCGTGTGATCCCGGCCAGAACCTCGGCACTGCCTGCCATCTGCGGCACCCATTTGGGCGAGACAAAGCTGGCAACCTCAATCCGGTTAAAGCCCGCACGACTCAGGCAATCCACCAGCGCCACTTTCTCGGCCACCGGAATCTCGCGCTGTTCGTTCTGCAATCCGTCCCGCGGCCCGACCTCGAATATCTCGACCCGTTCTTTCATCAGCGCGCCCCTCCCGGCTTCTTCTCGTTTCAAATACGGCTGGCCCGACTGTGCCACGCAATGCACGGACCGAACAGGTCAATCCTCTTCCAACCGGACCAAAGCCGCCCCGGCCTCGACCTGCGCACCGTCCTGCGCCAGCACTTCGGCCACAACCCCGTCGCGCGCGGCCAGCAGGGAATGTTCCATCTTCATGGCCTCCAGAATGGCAAGCCGGTCGCCCTCTTTCACGGTCTGCCCCGCGGTGGCAAACACCGCCTTGACCAGACCGGGCATCGGGGCCTCGATCACATTGGTATCTCCCGCCGCGGTGGCATCGCGGTCCAGAAGGTCAACGATCTCGAACTCCTGCCCAAAATCCAGAAACACGGTGATTCTGGAGCCAAAGCGTTCGACATTCGGCATCCGCCGACCATCGATGCGCCAAACTCCGTCGCGCCACTCGGCCACGAGCGTCGTTTCACCGATCTGCCAAAGCTGCCGGTTTGGCCCTTCGACCTGCACATCCAGATCGACCACATTTTCGGCATGCATCAACTGCACCGCGCGGTGCAGCGGCGCCCACAGGGTGAACCCGGTCTCGGCGTGCGTGTCCACCAGCCCAAGCGCATGCATCGCGGCAGCCACGAAACTGACCGCAGGAACCTCGGCTTCGCGCATAAGCGCATCGAGGTCGCGGCCGATCAGACCAGTATCCACGTCGCCCGATCCAAAACCCTCATGCCGTGTCAAAGCCCCGAGAAAAGCGAGGTTCGTCACCGTGCCGCCCACTTCGGTTTCCCCGAGTGCCCGATGCAAAGTCTCAAGCGCCACGGCGCGCGTCGGCCCGTGCACGGTCACCTTTGCGATCATCGGATCGTACCACGGGCTGATCGTATCCCCGGCCCGTACGCCGCTATCGGCCCGGCATCCTGCCGGAAAGCGCAAATGCGTCAGCAGGCCCGTTGCGGGCAGGAAGCCTTTGGGCACGTCCTCGGCATAAAGCCGTGCCTCGAACGCGTGGCCTGTGATCGTCAGATCGCCCTGACGTTTCGGCAGGCTCTCCCCCGCCGCCACACGCAACTGCCATTCGACCAGATCGACCCCGGTGATTGCCTCGGTCACGGGATGTTCGACCTGCAGGCGCGTATTCATCTCCATGAACCAGAACCGGTCCGGGCGCAGCCCGTCCGAGGCATCGACGATGAACTCGACGGTGCCCGCGCCCTTGTAGCCAATCGCCTCAGCCGCCCGTACGCCTGCCTGCCCCATCGCCTCGCGCATCTCGGGCGTCATGCCGGAGGCCGGAGCCTCTTCGATCACCTTCTGATGCCGCCGCTGCAACGAGCAATCGCGTTCGAACAAATGCACCGCATGGGTGCCATCGCCGAACACCTGAACCTCGATATGGCGCGGCTTGGCCACGAATTTCTCGACCAGCACTGCGTCGTTGCCAAAGGCGGTCCGCGCCTCGCCGCGTGCGCTGTCCAGAGCGGTCGCAAAGTCCTCGGACCGTTCGACCAGCCGCATCCCCTTGCCGCCACCACCGGCGACGGCCTTGATCAGAACCGGATAGCCAATGGCATCCGCCGCACCGGACAGATGTTCGGGGTCCTGATTGTCACCGTGATAGCCGGGCACAACGGGCACGCCCGCCTGCTCCATCAGCACCTTGGCGGCGTCTTTCAGACCCATCTTGCGGATCGCGTCCGCCGACGGGCCAATGAAGGTCAGCCCCGCAGCCTCAACCGCATCCACAAAATCGGGATTTTCCGAGAGAAACCCATAGCCCGGATGGATCGCCTGCGCGCCGGTGTCCAAAGCCGCCCGAATGATCACATCGCCCTTAAGGTAACTCTCAGCCGGGGCGGCGCCGCCGATATGCACGGCCTCATCCGCCATCTGCACATGTTTGGCCGAGGCATCCGCATCCGAATACACAGCCACACAGGCCACGCCCATCTTCTGAGCGGTTTCCATGACCCGGCAAGCGATCTCGCCCCGGTTTGCAATCAGGATTTTGTTGAACATTTTACCAGCCCCTTCTTCAAACCAACAGCCAACGCCGGGTTTCCGCCCGAGAATTTTCGGCGAATACTCTTAGCCATCGTCACATCCTGAACACGCCGAAACGTGTCTTTTCAATCGGGGCGTTCAGCGCTGCGCTCAACGACAAGGCCAGAACATCGCGGGATTTGCGCGGGTCTATGATGCCGTCGTCCCACAGCCGGGCCGAGGCATAAAGCGGGTGCGATTGTTCCTCGAACATATCCAGCGTCGGGCGTTTGAATTCGGCCTCTTCCTCGGCGGACCATGTGCCGCCCTGACGCTCGATGCCGTCGCGTTTGACGGTGGCCAGAACGCCCGCCGCCTGCTCTCCGCCCATCACGGAAATCCGCGAGTTCGGCCAGGTCCACAGGAACCGCGGCTGGTACGCGCGACCGGCCATGCCATAGTTCCCGGCCCCGAAAGACCCCCCGACAAGCATGGTGATCTTAGGGACGCTCGTCGTCGCCACCGCCGTCACCATCTTGGCCCCGTGCCGCGCGATGCCTTCGTTTTCGTATTTGCGACCCACGATGAAGCCGGTGATATTCTGCAGGAAAACCAAGGGGATGCGACGCTGCGAACACAGCTCGACAAAATGCGCACCCTTTTGCGCGGCCTCGGAAAACAGGACGCCGTTATTGGCGATGATCCCGACCGGGCAGCCTTTGACATGGGCGAAGCCGGTCACCAGTGTTTCACCGAACCGTGGCTTGAATTCGTCGAAGCGCGAGCCATCGACCAAGCGCGCAATCACCTCGCGGATATCATAGGGCGTGCGCAGATCGGCAGGGACAACGCCGAGGATTTCCTCGGGGTCATAGGCCGGGTCCTCGGGGCTGGCCCAATCGACCGTTTGCGGTTTGCGCAGGTTCAGCGACCCCACGGCGCGGCGCGCCAAAGCCAGCGCGTGGGCGTCATCCTCGGCTAGATAATCCGCCACGCCAGACAGGCGGGTATGGACGTCACCGCCGCCCAAGTCCTCGGCGCTGACCACCTCTCCGGTCGCAGCCTTGACCAAGGGCGGCCCGGCCAGAAAGATCGTCCCTTGTTCCTTAACAATAATCGTCACATCGGACATCGCAGGCACATAGGCCCCGCCCGCCGTGCACGACCCCATCACCACCGCGATCTGAGGGATGCCCTTCGCGCTCATCCGCGCCTGATTGTAGAAGATGCGACCAAAGTGGTCGCGGTCGGGGAAGACCTCATCCTGATTGGGCAGGTTCGCGCCGCCGCTATCGACCAGATAGATGCAGGGCAGATGGTTCTCCTCGGCAATCTCCTGCGCCCGGAGGTGTTTCTTGACCGTCATCGGGTAATAGGTGCCACCCTTCACGGTGGCGTCGTTGCACACCACCATGACCTCACGGCCCTGCACCCGACCAATCCCCGCGATGACTCCGGCGCACGGCGCGGCATCGCCATACATCCCATGCGCCGCCGTCGCACCGATTTCCAAAAACGGAGACCCCGGGTCCAGCAGGTTCGCCACACGGCGGCGGGGGAGCATCTTGCCCCGAGATTCATGCCGAGCGCGGGATTTCTCACCACCGCCTATGCGGGCGGCCTCGGCAGCGGCAGAGATTTGCGCTAGTGCGTCGAGATGAGCCGCGTGGTTGGATTTGAAACCCTCGGAGGCGGGCATGGCTTTGGATGTGAGTTTCATTGTTCAGCTACCCCACGAGTTTCGCAAATTTCGCGTATGATGCTGCCTTGTTGCCAACTACAGATGCCAAGTACCTCTCGCTCCATCTTTAGAGCCTGTTCAGCTGTTCTGCGCATCCAGCATGCGCCTCTGGTCGGTCCGGCAGCTGTTCCACCCCAATAATCACTGGCTTGGAAACGGCAAACAGCCTCGGAATACACTTTCCATTCGGCTTGCATCCTTTTTAGTGTATCGGGTGCGGTCCACTTGAAGGCATGATCATCCGGGGGGACATGGCCATGAAGTTTCTCAGCCCACTCCGTCAAATCTGAGTAATTTTGGTCCAGCACTCTGTCCCAATAAATGGTCTCTGCGTCGAAACACATGATCATTCCATAGGTCGAGAAATTGGTCCGATCCATGCAATCCCCGGCGGCGATCCCAATGCATTCGTAAACTGCATCTGGGATTGCTCTCTGAGGTTTTTTCTTTTCGAGTTTCCCCCGCGCATCACTCAAACATTCCTCAATGACTTCAGTTTCTATCCAGTAGTTTTCGTTTTGTTCAGAAGCGATTTCATACGCATGAGAGGCTTGAGGAAGGAAGCTTGCGCCGAACGCCAACGTGAGCAGGTGACAGATCAATCTTGATGAATTTTTCGGTGTCATTGCACCACCTCTGCCACCGCCCGCGCCTTCAGTTCTTTCCGGATCACCTTCCCAGTCACCGTCATCGGCAGTTCCTCCAGAAACGCCACCTCACGCGGATAGGAATACTGCGCCAGACGGGCCTTGACCCAATCCTGCAACTCCGCCCCTGACGCCTCGGCCCTCGGCTTCAACACCACATAAGCCTTCACAATCTCGGTCCGCAGCGGGTCGGGCTTGCCGACCACGCCCACGGTCGCCACCGCAGGGTGGGTCAGCAGGCAATCCTCGATCTCGACCGGACCGATGCGGTAGCCTGCGGAGGTGATCACGTCGTCGTCCCTGCCCACGAAACGCAGATAGTCACCCTCCCATACGCCGCGATCACCGGTGATCAGCCAGTCGCCGCGGAACTTTTCAACCGTCGCCTCAGGCCGGTTCCAGTATTCCAGCAGCATCGAGGCCGAGCCGCGCCGGATCGCCACGTCGCCCTCTTGATCAGTCGGCTGGCCGTCCGCATCAATCACCGCAACCTCATGCCCCGGCACCGGTTTGCCGATGCAGCCGGGGCGCACCGGGAAATCCTCAGCGCAGGAGGACACGACCATGTTGCATTCGGTCTGGCCGTAGAATTCGTTGATCGTTAGGCCAAACGCCTGCTGCCCCCAGGCCAGCATCTCGGCCCCCAAGGGCTCACCACCTGACGCGACCGAGCGCAGACCGGGGATCGACTGATCCGCCGCCTTGAGCATTCGCAGGGCCGTCGGCGGGAAGAACACGTTCCGCACCCCGCCCCGCATGACGATATCGACACAGGATTCGGGCGAGAATTTTTCCAACCGCGCAGCGACCACCGGAATGCCCAGCGCCAGGCCGGGCATCAGCACGTCGAACAGACCTCCGATCCAGGCCCAGTCGGCTGGGGTCCACAGGCAATCGCCCCGCCGCAAATGGTTGTGGCTGATCGAAACGCCGGGCAGGTGGCCGGTCAGAACCCGATGGCCGTGCAACGCGCCCTTGGGGCTGCCGGTTGTGCCCGAGGTGTAGATCAGCACCGCCGGGTCCTCGGGGCCGGTGTCAGCGTAAGGCACGGGGGCACCCTGTTGACCGATCTCATCCGCCATCAGCGGCTCGGCCAGATCGCCCAGCAACGCCGCGCCCTCGGCGTCGGTCAGCACCAGACCCGCGCCTGCGTCACCGACGCGAGAGGCCAGCGCATCTCGCTTGAACAGCTTGAACAGAGGCACCGATATCGCGCCGATCTTCCAGATCGCCAGATGCGCCGCCGCACACCATGGGGACTGGCTGAGCAGTACGCCGATCCGGTCCCCCGGCTGTGATTTGGCCAACAGCACACGGGCTATCCCGTCCACCATCCGGGTGAGTTCTGCGTAGGTAACGCTGCGCGCCGCATCCCCGGTCAGATCGATCAGCGCCACCTTGTCAGACGCATGATCCAGACATTGCCGCGCCATGTTCAGCCGGTCCGGAATGTCCCAGCCGCCATCAGGGTGCAAACCCGGTATGCGTCCAGCGCCCGACATCACGGATTTCCCTTGTTTTCCAGCATCTTCCCGATGGAAGCACCCCGCGAACACCTGACCTGAATTTGATGCAGATCAGAGTGTACCCGCCCTGTCCCTGCGAAATCAGGAGCATCAACAGAAGCAAAGGCATGAATATGACCAAGCAACTCGCCGCTTTGACCCTGTCCGCCGCATTGGCCGCGCTGGCCGCACCCGCACTCGCCCAATCGCAGGGTGACTGGACCGTCGGTGTCGGTGTCGGCTATCTGGACCCGAAATCCGACAACGGAACCCTTGCCGGGCTCGACGCCGACATCGACGCGGATACCCGCCCGATCTTCACCGTCGAATACTTCATCCGCGACAATCTCGGGATCGAACTGTTGGCCTCGACCCCCTACACCCACGACATAACGCTGGGTGGCAGCGTTGACGCGGGCAGCGTCGATCACCTGCCGCCGACCCTGTCTTTGAACTATCACTTCCCGACAAACAGCGCGTGGAAACCCTATGTCGGTGCGGGCCTGAACTACACGATCTTCTTTGACGAGAAATCCCCGCTGGGCGATCTGGAGCTCGACAATTCCTTCGGCATCGCGCTGCAGGCCGGTCTGGACTATCAGGTCACTGAAAACGGCGCTGTGCGTCTGAACGTCCGCTGGTTCGACATCGACTCGGACGTCAAGCTGAACGGTGCCGATATCGGCACTGCCGAGATCGATCCGTGGCTGGTCGGCGTATCCTACGTCCATCGCTTCTGATCCTTCGCCTGAAACGCCCCGCGGCTGTCCCTCGACCGCGGGGCGTTTTTGTCAGAGCATTTCGCTCATCAGTTCCCGGCCGATCAGCATCCGGCGAATCTCGCTGGTGCCTGCGCCGATCTCCATCAGCTTGGCATCGCGGAAAATCCGGCTGACGGGGGCGTCGGCCAGAAACCCGGCACCGCCCATCGCCTGCACCGCCTGATGCGCCTGCGTCATCGCCGCCTCGGACGCATAAAGGCAACATGCCGCCGCATCCTGACGGGTCACATCGCCCCGGTCGCAGGCCTTGGCGACCTCGTACACATAGGCCCGGGCAGAATTCATCGCGGTGTACATGTCGGCGATCTTGCCCTGCATCAGTTGGAAATTACCGATGGGCTGACCGAATTGCTTGCGCTCGGCCATATACGGCATGACCTCATCAAGGCACGCCGCCATGATGCCGATGCCGATCCCAGCCAGAACCACGCGTTCGTAATCCAGCCCGGACATCAGAACGGCGACGCCCTTGCCCTCTTCCCCAAGCACGTTTTCGAACGGCACCTCGACATCCTCGAAAATCAGCTCGGCCGTGTTCGACCCGCGCATCCCCAGCTTGTCGAAATGGGGTGAGGTGGAAAACCCGGTCATCTCTTTTTCGATCAGAAACGCTGTGATCCCTTTCGAGCCAGCGTCGGGGTCGGTCTTGGCGTACACAACCAGAGTGTCAGCATCCGGCCCGTTGGTGATCCAGTATTTGTTGCCGTTCAGGCGATAGTGATCGTTCCGCTTTTCCGCCCGCAGCTTCATCGACACAACATCAGAACCCGCCGAGGGTTCGGACATCGCCAAGGCCCCCACATGCTCGCCCGAGATCAGGCGGGGCAGGTACTTTTCCTTCTGCGCTTGCGTGCCGTTCAGCTTGATCTGGTTCACACAGAGATTCGAATGCGCGCCATAAGACAAGGATACCGAGGCCGAGGCGCGCGCCACTTCCTCAACCGCGATTGTGTGCGCCAGATAAGACATGCCAGCGCCGCCATATTCTTCGGGCACAGTGACGCCCAGCAGGCCCAGATCCCCCATTTCACGCCAAAGCTCGTTGGGAAATGCGTTGGATTTGTCGACCTCGGCCGCCATCGGCTTGACCCGCTCCTGCGCCCAGCGGTGCACCATCTCGCGCAGCGCGTTCACGTCTTCCCCAAGATCGAATTGCATCACCGCTGTGAACATCCGCGCCTCCCTTTTCGAAATTAATGAACAAGTGTTCAATAACTAGATACCAGCGCAGACTGAGTCGGTCAATGAGCGTTACAAAATCGAAAAAGCCGCCCCGAAAGGGCGGCTTTTGCTCATCATGCGTGCGCCGCAGGCGCACTCCGCTGGATTACGACTGATAGACCGCACTCACCTCGGCGCGAATGATGCGGGCGATCAGGCGGCAATCCTCAAGCGAAAAGGTCAGCGGCACCCGCATATCCATGATCGCCGTCAGAATGCGGTCGCTTGCGGGCATAGGCGCACTGTCCGCATAACGCCAACTGTCATAGCGCGAGGTGAAACCGGTCGGTTCTGCCCCGCCGAACCATTTCAGCTCGACCCCACGGGCCGCGCAACGTTTGATCACATCGTCGATACGCTCGGGCGACCAGTCCAGCAGCAGGAACTGGATCGATGAGCCAACAAAGGTTTCCGCCTCGGGCCGCGCCACAACGGTCAGACCGGGCGTGTCACGCAGCCCCTGTTCGATCTCTGCATAGCGCTCGTTCCAGCGTTCGACCTGCCGATCCAGATCGCGCAACTGAGGGCGCAGGATCGCCGCCCGCAGATTGTCCATGCGGCCCGAGACGTTGGGCGTGGTGTATTTGATCCGCTCGAACACCTCCGGTCCCGGAGCGGCCAGATGGCGCTCGTACAACATGTAGGACCCGGACAGCATCGTTGCCTTGGCGGCCAGTTCCTCGTCATCGGTGATCAGCAGACCACCCTCGCCCGAATTGACATGTTTGTAGGTCTGGCAGGAATAGCACCCGATAGCCCCCTGCCGCCCGGACAGTTGCCCGTGCCACGCGGCGCCCATTGTGTGGGCGCAATCCTCGATCACGATCACTCCGGCGGCGTCGCAGATCTGCATCAGCCGGTCCATGTCGCACAGATGTCCGCGCATGTGGCTCAGCATCAGGACCTGCGCCTGATCAATTTTTGCCTCCAGATCGTCCAGATCGATGGTCAGACTTTCCGTCACGCCAACAAAGACCGGCCTACCCCCGACCGAGGCGATGGACCCCGGCACCGGCGCAAGGGTGAAGGCGTTGGTCAGAACCGGATCGCCCGGCTGCACCCCGACGGCCCGCAAAGCGGTGGCCAGCGCATACCCCCCCGACGACACCGCCAGACAGTATTTCGCCCCCATCTGGGCGGCAAATTCCTGTTCCAGCAGGGCGGTTTCGCCCAATTCCCCCGGGGCGACGTTATAGCGATGCAACCGTCCGTGGCGCATGACGGCCAAAGCGGCCTCGATCGCCTCGTCGGGGATGGGTTCCTGTTGGGTAAAGCTGCCAGTGAATGTCTCGGTCATAGGCTTGTTCTTGGGGCTCCATCCCGTCCGGGTCAAGGGATCATGCAGCCGCACCGATCAACCCGGCGATCACTTGTGGCAAATCGTCGAAGTGATGCAGCAGTGCCTCGGGTTCCAGCGCGGCCATGTCGGCACCCGACGGGCCAAATGTCACCAGCACCGAGGGTACACCGGCTGCGCGGGCGGTATTGCGGTCTGTATCGGAATCGCCGATCAGCACGCACAGGTCCGGATGCCCGCCGGCCCGGCGCGCAGCTTCGCGCAGCGGTTCGGGGTCGGGCTTGCGCACCGGCAGCGTGTCGGCGCCCACGAGCGACGCAAATTGATCGCGCACGCCCATCTGCGTCAGCAATTGATCCGCCAGCGCCTCGGGCTTGTTGGTGCAAATCCCCACGCCGTATCCGGCGGATTTCAAAGCCTCAACCGCGCCCAGCGCACCGGGATAGAATTCCGTGTGGGTGTCGATGGCCTGCGAATAGGCCTCAAGCAGCATCGGGTAATAAGACAGAACCGTCTGCTCGTCATAGTCGCCGACGCGCTTCAGACCATGCATCAACATCATCCGCCCGCCGCGCAACGCAACCCCGGCATCCTGCCCGTGAACCAGCACATCGCCATGGCCCATGTGGCGGAAACAATGGTTCGCGGCCTCGAGCAAATCGCCGGATGTATCCGCCAATGTGCCGTCCAGATCGAAGATGACCGTGCGCATTTTGCCTCCTTGCTCGGCAGGTTCCCGCCATAAGATGTTGCAAACGGCAATCTTGTTTGATGCCCGAACCGCTTGCGCCTTTGCCCCCAGCGGATAAAACGGACGGCAACAAAACACAAAGAGAAAACGATTTCATGACCACTGCCCTTGTCATCCTTGCCGCCGGAAAAGGCACCAGGATGAATTCGGATATCCCAAAAGTCCTGCATCCCATCGCCCAGGCCCCGATGCTGGTGCACGCGATGCGCGCCGGTTCCGTCCTGTCGCCCGAGCGCACCGTGATCGTCACCGGACACGGGTCCGAGGCGGTGGCAAAGGTCGCGCAAGCCGAAGACGAAACCGCGCAGATCGCCGTGCAGGAAGAGCAGCTGGGCACTGCCCACGCGGTCGCACAGGCGCGGGACGCGTTGGAGGGCTTCGAGGGCGACGTCGTTGTCCTGTACGGTGACACACCCTTTCTGCAGCCCGACACGCTGGAACGCATGATCGAGGCGCGGGCCGCGAACGATCTGGTCATTCTGGGGTTCGACGCTGCCGATCCCGCGCGCTACGGTCGTCTGGTGATGAACGGCGACACGTTGGAACGGATCGTCGAGTTCAAGGACGCCACGGATGAGCAGCGCGCCATAACCTTCTGTAACTCAGGCCTTTTGGCCTGTGACGCGCAGGTACTGATGTCGCTCATCGACGCGGTTGAGAACGACAATGCGGCGGGCGAGTACTACCTGACCGATGTCGTGGAAATCGCCCGTGACCGAGGCCTGAACGTCACGGCCGTCGCCTGTGATGAGGCACAGACGCTGGGGGTGAACTCCCGCGCCGATCTGGCTGCGGCGGATGCTGTGTTCCAAAGCCGCGCGCGGTCAGACCTGCTGGATCTGGGCGTGACACTGATGGACCCCGACACGGTGTATCTGGCCGCAGACACCGTGATCGGACGGGATACGGTGATCGAACCCAATGTGGCCTTCGGCCCCGGCGTCACCGTTGAAAGCGGCGCAACCATCCGGGCGTTTTCTCATCTGGAAGGCTGCCATGTCAGCCGAGGCGCCATTGTCGGCCCCTATGCCCGCCTGCGCCCAGGCGCGGAACTGGCAGAAAACGCGCGCATCGGTAATTTCGTGGAAATCAAAAATGCCGAAATCGCCGAGGGCGCGAAGGTCAATCACCTGACCTATATCGGCGATGCCTCGGTCGGGGCTGCGACGAATATCGGGGCGGGTACGATCACCTGTAACTATGATGGCGTGATGAA
Organism: Ruegeria sp. F5; assembly: GCF_056533845.1. Classification (NCBI taxonomy): domain Bacteria; kingdom Pseudomonadati; phylum Pseudomonadota; class Alphaproteobacteria; order Rhodobacterales; family Roseobacteraceae; genus Ruegeria; species Ruegeria sp. F5. The sequence goes on from NZ_JBQFOU010000005.1 coordinate 127,031, forward strand.
GCACCGCACGGTGATCGGGGATAACGTCTTTATTGGGTCGAACACGATGCTGGTCGCACCGGTGACGCTGGGCGACGGCGCGATGACGGCGACCGGAACCGTTGTGACCAAGGATGTTGATTCTGATGCTTTGGCCGTGGCCCGCGCCAGACAGGAAAACAAACCGGGTTATGCACGTAAATTGTTTGATATGTTGAGGGCGAAAAAGGCTCGCCGCGACAAAGGAGCCTGAGAACCATGTGTGGAATTGTTGGCGTATTGGGGCAGCACGAGGCCGCCCCCATTCTGGTCGAGGCCCTGAAGCGGCTGGAATATCGCGGCTATGACAGCGCCGGGATCGCAACGGTCAATGACGGCGCGCTGGGGCGCAGGCGGGCCGTTGGCAAGCTGGTGAACCTCAGCGACCTGCTGGTGCATGACCCCCTGCCCGGAAAATCCGGGATCGGGCATACCCGCTGGGCCACCCACGGCGCGCCATCCGTCACCAACGCGCACCCCCACAAGGCGGGGCCCGTGGCCGTTGTGCACAACGGAATCGTCGAGAATTACCGCGAACTGCGCGCCGAACTGGCGGAACACGGGGTCGGGTTTCAGACTGAAACGGATACCGAAACCGTTGCCCTGATGACCGAGCATTTCATGAAAACGGGCCTGTCGCCGGTCGAGGCCGCGTTCAAAACACTCGACAAGTTGGAAGGCGCCTTCGCGCTGGCCTTCCTGTTCGATGGTCAGGACGATCTGATCGTGGCAGCGCGCAAGGGATCGCCTCTGGCCATCGGCCACGGTGACGGAGAAATGTACGTGGGCTCTGACGCTATCGCTCTGGCCCCGCTGACCAATCAGATCACCTACCTTGAAGAGGGCGACCGCGCCGTTCTGACCCGCACCTCGCTGGAAATCCGCAACGAAGCGGGTGAATTGGCCAACCGCGAGAAGCGCAAGATCAAGCTGGATCATGCGCGCGCCGACAAGGGCGAGCACAAGCACTTCATGGCCAAGGAAATCGCCGAACAGCCCGTGGTGGTAGCCGAGGCGATCCGGTCCTATCTGCCCACCGGCAGCGACCGCGTGGTTCTGCCGGACACCGATCTGGATTTCACCAAGCTGGATCGCCTGACCATGGTGGCCTGCGGCACGGCGTTTTACGCCTGTCTGACCGCGAAATACTGGTTCGAGCAACTGGCGAAAATGCCGGTCGAGGTCGATATCGCCAGCGAATTCCGCTATCGCGAACCGCCGATCACCGACCGCACGCTGGCCCTGTTCGTCAGCCAGTCCGGCGAAACCGCCGACACGCTTGCGGCGCTGCGGTATTGCGAGGGGAAGGCGGACAAGATCGTCTCGGTCGTCAATGTCCCCGAAAGCTCGATCGCGCGGGAAAGCGACATTGCTCTGCCGATCCATGCCGGGGTCGAGATTGGCGTCGCCTCGACCAAGGCCTTTACTTGCCAGCTGAGCGTTTTGCTGATGCTGGCCCTCAAGGCCGCAGCCGAGCGTGGCACTCTGACAGACGAGGAAATCGCCGATCACGCCGCCGCCCTGCGTGGTTTGCCCTCGGTCCTGAACGCAGCGCTGGATCAGAACCGCGCCATCCGCAAAGCCGCCCAGCGCCTGTCCGAGGCGCGCGACGTACTGTTTCTGGGGCGCGGGCTGATGTATCCGCTGGCGATGGAAGGCGCGCTGAAACTCAAGGAAATCAGCTATATCCACGCCGAAGGTTATGCCTCGGGCGAGTTAAAACACGGCCCCATCGCGCTGATCGACAAGCATATGCCAGTGGTGGTCATGGCCCCGCGCGATACGGTCTTCGACAAAACCGTCTCGAACATGCAAGAGGTGATGGCCCGCAAAGGCAAGGTGATCCTTGTGTCGGACGATGACGGCATTGCCGAGGCCGAGGATGGCGTCTGGAGCACGATCCGCATGCCGCATATCCACACCAGCCTCGCCCCGATCCTGTATTCGGTTCCCGCGCAATTACTGGCCTATCACACGGCGGTGGCGAAAGGCACGGATGTGGACCAGCCGCGCAATCTGGCGAAATCCGTGACGGTCGAGTGAGCTGCCGTGCAGGCCTATCTGGACCAGATCAAAGCCCATGCCGATGCTGAGCGTGCCGAGCAGGTAGCGGCCTATCACAAGGTCGACCGCCCCTATCTGGGCGTTCCGAACCCTGTGCTGAACGATCTGACCAAAACCTGGCGTCGGGAGCTTGATATCCCTGACCGGGTGGCCGTCGCTGACGCGCTGTGGCAGACAAACATCCACGAAGCCCGCGTTGCCGCCGCAAAACTTCTGACACAGGCGCGGATCAGACCGGATGCGGCGGTCTGGGACCTGCTGCAAAGCTGGTTGCCGGATTTCGACGCCTGGGCCGTGGCCGATCACGCCTGTATGGCGATGCAAAAACGGCTGTCAGCCGATCCGTCACGTCTGGATCAGGTTGAACAGTGGACAAGGGCCGATCACATGTGGACCCGCCGCGCCGCGCTGGTGGCCACCCTGCCCTGGACCAAGCAAAACCACCCCAAACCGGACGACCTGCAACGGCGCGACCGGATCCTGGGTTGGGCGGCGGGATACGTCCCCGACCGTGACTGGTTCATTCACAAAGCCATCGCGTGGTGGCTGCGCGAATTGTCCAAGCATGACCCGGCGCGCGTGGTCACGTTTCTGGACGAGCATGGGGACGCCATGAAGCCCTTCGCCCGCCGCGAGGCGGGGAAATACCTGAAAGATCAGTTGGCGTAGACTTCGACCTCGACCAACTCGTCAAACGGTATCAACAATTCCCGCATCGCATCCAGTGACAGCCTGCTGCCGCCCCCTTCGGGCCCCCGCTCGGGCACCAGAGTGATATAGGCCTGCGCCCCGGTTCGGGGCACCACCACACGCGCCGTCACTTCGGTATCGACAAGCGGCGTTTGCATCCAGCGGCCCGGCGTTGTCGGGTCACCCAGGCTGGCAACCGTTCTCTTGGCCCCGACCCAGCCCGCAGTGGCGACCGGAGCCTCGGTGTACACCGTGCTTTCAGCGGCAACGGGTGTTTCTTCCGCAGGGGCCTCATCCCCGCCAAACACACGATCCGTGGTGGACCGGACAGCATCACAGCCGGCGACAAAAACACCCAGAACTACAAACGCATATCTCATACCCGAAACCTACTGTCCTCGACGCATCTGTACCAGCCCAAAGCGCAGTTCGCCCTTGCCGCAGATGGGTTCCAGCTTTACCTATGTCGCATGACTGCTTCGCTTATCGACCCGTTCGCACGTGCCATCACCTATCTCCGCGTCTCCGTCACGGACCGCTGCGATTTCCGCTGCGTGTATTGCATGTCCGAGAACATGACCTTTCTGCCCAAGAAAGACCTGCTGACGCTGGAAGAGCTGGACCGCATGTGTTCAACCTTCGTGAAGATGGGGGTCGAAAAGCTGCGGATCACCGGCGGCGAACCGCTGGTACGCCGCAACATCATGACGTTCTTCAACAGCATGACCCGGCATCTGGACAGCGGGGCGCTGAAAGAACTGACGCTGACAACCAATGGCTCGCAACTGCATCGCTTTGCAGATGACCTGTATGCCGCCGGGGTGCGCCGGGTGAATGTCTCGCTGGATACGCTTGACGAGGACAAGTTCGCCAACATCACCCGCTGGGGCCGCCTGAAACAGGTGCTGAACGGCATTGATGCGGCGCAAAAGGCCGGGTTGCGGATCAAGATCAACGCGGTGGCGCTGAAAGGCTTCAACGAAGAGGAACTGCCCCGCATCACCGAATGGTGCGCCGAACGCGACATGGACCTGACCTGGATCGAGGTCATGCCCATGGGCGATATCGGCAACGAGGATCGTCTGGACCAATACTGGTCGCTCAAGGATGTGCGCAAGGAATACGAAAACCATTATGCCGTGACCGATCTGGCAGAACGCTCCGGCGGTCCCGCCCGTTACGTCCGGCTCGAGGAAACCGGTCAGAAGATCGGCTTCATCACGCCGCTCAGCCACAATTTCTGCGAAAGCTGCAACCGCGTGCGCCTGACCTGCACCGGCGAGCTTTACATGTGCCTCGGGCAAGAGGACATGGCCGATCTGCGCGGCGCCTTGCGCGACCACCCCGAGACCGAGCAACCGCTCGAGGATGCAATCCGCGCCGCAATCAACCTCAAGCCCAAGGGGCACGATTTCGACTATTCCCGTCAGGCCGTCGACGGCCAGATGAGCCGCCACATGAGCCACACGGGCGGCTGACATGGCCGACCCCGAAGGCCAGCCAACGCTGCTTTACCATCTGTATTGCGGCCTGACTGCTGTGGCCTCGCCATTGGCGTGGCGCACCGTTCGGAACAAGCTGCAAGCGGCAGGTGTTTCACCGGAGCGCCAGCAGGAACGGCTCGGCCGCGCCACGACACCCCGCCCCGATGGCCAATTGATCTGGTTCCACGCCGCCAGCGTCGGCGAAAGCCTGTCGGTGCTGAGCCTGATCAAACGGCTGGGCGAGCGGCTGCCAAACGCCGAGTTTCTGATCACCTCGGGCACCCCGACCTCTGCCGCATTGATCGAAAAACGCCTGCCGCCCCGCACGCGCCACCAATACCCGCCGCTGGATTCTGCCGGGCCGGTGCAACGGTTCCTGGACCACTGGAAACCCGACGCCGGAATATTCGTCGAAAGCGAGATCTGGCCGCAACTGATCGTCGCAAGCGCCGGGCGCGGCGTGCCGCTGGCCCTGCTCAACGCCCGCCTGTCCGACAAATCCGTCGCAGGCTGGAAAAAACGGCCCAAAACCGCGCGCTTCATTCTGAACCGCTTCCGCCTGTTCCTGACGCAGAACGACAAAACCGCGGCCAATCTTGTGGCGATGGGCGCGCGTCCTGACCGCGTGCACCCCGGCACCAACCTCAAAGCGATGTCCGACCCGCTGCCTGTGGATCAGACTACGCTTGGCGACATCCGCGCTCAGATCGGCAACAGACCGCTCTGGATCGCCAGTTCCACCCACGCGGGCGAGGAAGAAACCGTTCTGGCGGCACACCGTCAATTGCTGGAACGCTGGCCTGACCTTCTGCTGCTGCTGATCCCCCGCCACCCAGAGCGTCGCGGGGAAGTCACCGCGTTGCTGAACAAGGCCAAACTGACCGCCGCCCTCCGTTCAGACAACGTCAAGATAACCCCTGACACCCAAGTCTACGTCGCCGACACACTCGGGGAAACCGGCACCTGGTATGCGCTTTGCCCAATCGTCTTTCTGGGCGGCTCGCTGAAAGAAATCGGCGGCCACAACCCGTTCGAACCGGCACAGGCCGGGGCCGCCGTGATCACCGGCCCGGGCTACTTTAACTTCGCCGAAACATTCGCCCCCCTGATCGCAACCGGAGGCGCGACCGAGATCCGCACAGCGCAGGACCTGACAGACACAGTCCAAACCTGGCTATCAGACGACGCAGCCCTCACCGAGGCCCGCAACGCGGCCCGCGCCTGCGTCAACACTCAAAAAGACGCGCTCAACACGGTCATCGCCACCCTCTGCTCGTCACTCAACCTGAGCGGCTCAGAGCAGGATCCAACTTCATCTGTCTAAAAATATCCCGGGGGTGTGGGGGCAGAGCCCCCACCGGCACCAACAATCAGGCCGCAGGCATCCGCTGTTCGACAATCTCGGCCCACCAGCTACACCCGGCCGGAATAGCCTCGTCGTTAAAGTTGTACTCCGGGTGATGCACCATGGCCGTGTCGCCATTGCCCACAAGAATATAGGCACCGGGACGTTCTTCCAGCATGAACGCGAAATCCTCACCCCCCATGACCAGCGGCGCCTCTTCGCAATCGCCCGAGACCAAGCGCGCCACGCCAGCGGCAAATTCAGTCTGCTCGTCGCTGTTCACCATCACCGGGTAACCCCGGATATAGGTGACATCCGCCGTGCCCCCGAAAGTCGCCGCAACCCCGTTGCAAATCTCGTTGATCCGCTGCTCGGCCAGATCGCGCATGTCCTTGCTCATGGTGCGCACGGTGCCTTTGATCTGCACCGTCTGCGGGATCACGTTGAACGCCTTCGACGATGTCTCGAACGAGGTAACCGAAACCACGACCTGATCGATCGGGTCCGCATTGCGCGAGGCGATGGTCTGCAGCGCCAGCACCGCCTGCGCGGTCATCACCGTGGTGTCCACCGTCTCATGCGGTTTCGCCGCGTGGCCGCCGCGCCCCTCGAACGTGATGTCGAACTGATCGGTCGCCGCAAAGAACGAACCGGGCCGGATCGAGAAGCTGCCCACCGGTTTACCCGGCCAGTTGTGCATCCCATAGACCTCCTGAATGCCCCAGCGATCCATCATGCCGTCTTCGCACATCTCGCGACCGCCGCCGCCGCCCTCTTCAGCGGGCTGGAAGATCACCACCACGGTTCCGTCGAAATTGCGGGTCTCGGAAAGGTATTTGGCAGCCCCCAGAAGCATCGCGGTATGCCCGTCATGCCCACAGGCATGCATAGCCCCATCGGTTTTCGAGGCATAGTCCAGCCCTGTCGCCTCATGGATCGGAAGCGCGTCCATATCCGCGCGCAGGCCGATCACTTTGCCCTTGCTGTCCGACTTGCCTTTGATCACCCCCACAACGCCGGTGCGGCCAATGCCGGTGACAACCTCATCGCAGCCGAACTCTTTCAGCTTTTCCGCAACCATGGCGCTGGTGCGGTGGGTTTCAAATAGAATCTCGGGGTTCTCGTGCAGGTCCCGTCGCCATTCGGTGATTTCACCCTGTAGCTCGGCAAAGCGGTTTTTGACTGGCATATCTTCTCTCTCCTATTTCAAGCCGCCGGCATCCGGCGCTCGACCATTTCGGCAAACCACGAGCATCCGATGGGGATGATCTCGTCGTTGAAATTGTATTCGGGGTGGTGCAAGCCCGCGCCCTCGCCATTGCCCAGCACAATGAACGCACCCGGGCGTTCTTCCAGCATGAAGGAAAAATCCTCACCCCCCATGACCATCGGAGCCTCGGCGCAACTGCCGCCGACCGATCTGGCGACCTCTTCGGCGTAGCCGGTCTGGTCCTTGGCGTTGATCGTCACCGGGACACCCCGGGTGTAGGTCACGGTCGCAGTGCCGCCCATCGCCGCGGCGACGCCCGAGGCGACCTCGGTCAGGCGCTTTTCGATCAGGTCGCGCATCTCATTTGAATGGGTGCGCACGGTGCCCTTCACCTGCGCCGATTGCGGGATCACGTTGAACGCCTTGGACGAGGTTTCGACGGATGTCACCGACAGAACCGCCTGCAAAATCGGGTCCGCATTGCGCGACACAATGGTCTGAAGCGCAACGATCAGCTGAGACAGCATCACGGTCGTATCCACGGTATCCTGCGGTTTGGCCGCATGACCGCCGCGCCCCTCCAGATGAATGTCGAACTCATCCGCAGCGGCCAGCAAGGGACCGGACCGGATGGCGAATTGCCCGGTCGGGACGCCGGGCACGTTGTGCATCGCATAGACTTCCTGAATGCCGAACCGGTCCATCAGACCGTCCTTGCACATGGCTTCGGCCCCGTTGCCGCCCTCTTCCGCCGGTTGGAATATCACCACAGCGGTGCCATCAAAATTCCGCGTCTCGGCCAGGTATTTTGCCGCGCCCAGCACCATCGCCGTGTGGCCGTCATGGCCGCAGGCATGCATCGCATTTGGTGTTTGCGAGGCATAGTCCAGCCCGGTCTGCTCCTGCATCGGCAGCGCATCCATATCCGCCCGCAATCCAATCGCGCGGCCCTGCGTGTCGGTCTTGCCCCGGATCACACCCACGACACCGGTGCGACCGATACCGGTCACGACTTCATCACAGCCGAACTCTTTCAGCTTTTCCGCAACAAGCGCGCTGGTGCGATGGGTTTCATAGAGGATTTCGGGATGTTGATGAATGTCACGCCGCCAGCCGGTGATTTCCTCGTGCATTTCCGCAAGACGGTTTTTGATCGGCATGTCATTCTCCCTGTTTCAGGCAATAGGCAATCGTCGTTCCACAAGCTCGGCAAACCAGCTACAGCCGGCGGGAATGGCGTTGTCGTCAAAATTGTATTCCGGGTGGTGGCACATCGCCGTGTCCCCGTTGCCGATAAAGATGTAGGCTCCGGGCCGTTCTTCAAGCATATAGGCGAAATCTTCGGACGGCATGATCGGATCGGTGCTGTCATTCACCTTGCCTGCGACGGCCTGCGCGGCTTCGGCGGCGTAGCCGGTTTCCGCCTCAGAGTTCACCATCACGGGATAGCCGGGCGTCCAGCTCACCACGGCCCTGGCGTCAAAAGCCGACGCCGTATCTTCCGCGATCCGGCGCACGCGCTGTTCGGCGATGCTGCGATATTCCGGATCGAGCGTGCGAACCGTGCCCTTCAGCCGGACCGTGTGCGCAATCACGTTGGACGCCACACTGTCGGTTTCAAACATCCCGACCGTCAGCACCACCCGCTTGATCGGATCGACGGTGCGCGAGACAACCGATTGCAAAGCCACAACAATATGCGAGGCCACCAGCGTCGTATCGACCGCCTCATGCGGAGCTGCAGCGTGGCCGCCCTTGCCGGTGACGGTGATCTCGAACTCATCCGACGAGGCCAGCAGCGCGCCGGGACGGATGGCAAATTCACCGACCGGAAGACCGGGCATATTGTGCATGCCATAGACTTCCTGAATGCCCCAACGCTCCATCAACCCGTCCTGACACATGGCCAGACCGCCTGCGCCGCCTTCCTCGGCGGGTTGAAAGATCAGGACAACCGTACCGTCGAAATTCCGCGTCTCGGCCAGATATTGCGCTGCGCCCAGCAGCATCGAGGTATGCCCGTCATGCCCGCAGGCGTGCATCTTGCCCGAAATGGTCGAGGCATAGTCCAACCCCGTCGCCTCTTCAATCGGCAGCGCGTCCATATCGGCCCGCAACCCGATCACCCGGCCTTTGGTATCCGTGCGCCCCTTGATCACGGCAACGACGCCGGTTTTTCCGATCCCGGGCGTGATCTCGTCAACCCCGAACTCTTTCAGCCGGTCCACGACAAAACCCGCCGTTTCGTGAACGTCATACATCAATTCGGGATGCGCATGCAGGTGGCGGCGCCATTTGGTGATCTCGTCCTGCATTTCCGCAAGTCTGTTTTTGACCGGCATACGGGGCCTCTCTTCCGGTGTCTGACGGGTCAGTGCGCCAGCTTTTGCACCAGACGTTCCATGAATTTGTGCCCGGCCTCGAATTGCGCAATCGAGATGAATTCGTTGGGCTGATGCGCCTGCGCAATGTCGCCAGGGCCGCAGATCACAGCGGAATAGCCCGCCTCCTGAAATTGTCCTGCTTCGGTGCCGTAGCTGACAACATGGCTGGCATTGTCGCCGGTCAGGGCCCGCACCAGCGCCTCGGCCTCACCATCCGGTTCCGGCACCAGTCCGGGGATCGAAAAGCGCTCGGACAGTTCGATCCGCGCCTCGGGATGCACGGCCTTCATATGGGCTTCGACCCGACGCACTTGCTGGAAATAAGCCTCTTGCCAATCGGCTTTCCGTTCATCCGGGACGGTTCGGAAATCCATCATGAACCGGCAATCCTTGGCGGTGATGTTATGCGCCGTCCCGCCTTCGATCATACCGACATGAAGGGTCGTCCAGGGCGGATCGAACACAGCGGCTGTATCGCTGGGTGTGGCCGCCCTGTTCTTGGCATTCTGCGAGTTTGCCCAGTCGATCAGAGGCGCGGCCTCCATGATCGCGTTGACGCCGGTATGCATGATCGAGCTGTGAACCTCGAACCCCACGATATGGGTATCGAAGCCAAATCCGCCCTTGTGCCCCGTGACAGCCTGCATCATCGACGGTTCGCCCACGATCACGGCCGAGCCTTTCGGCAGAACCCCCTGCATCGCCTCGATCATCGGCGGGGCGCCGGTGCAGCCGACCTCTTCATCGAAGCTGAGCGCCAGTTGCAGGGGACGTTTTATCCCGGCGTATTGTGCCTCGACCAGGGCCCAGATCGCCAGGGCATCAAAGCCTTTCATGTCGCAGGTGCCGCGCCCGAAAAACTTGCCGTCCGCCTCGGTCACCGTGAACGGATCGGTGTCCCACGGCTGACCGTCCACCGGCACGACATCCGTGTGGCCGGACAGAATGACCGCCCCGTCTTCCCATGGGCCGACATGGGCATAAAGCGCCGCCTTATGCGGCTGGTTCGGGTCCGGCCAGCGATGCGGCTTGATCCCGTGACCACCCAGATAGGTCTCGACCCAGTCGATCAACGGCAGATTGGTTTCGCGGCTTACCGTCGGGAAAGAGATCAGCGTGGTCATGATCTCAAGCGGCGTCAGGCGCTGTGCCATCAGGTCAATATCCGCTGTCGGTGGTCAGGACGAAATGCCCCGGCTCAACCTCGTTATATTGCGAGGGCTCTGGCGTGTAGCCGATTGGGTGAATTGGCGACGGAATCGGTTTGAAATTCAAGTCTTTTTCCGATTTGCGCTTGTTCGGATCAGCAATCGGCACCGCCTTCATCAGCGCTTGCGTATAGGCATGCTGCGGATTCTCGAACACCCGCGCGCGGGGGCCGAGTTCAACGATCCTGCCCAGATACATCACGCCCACATGGTGGCTGACCCGTTCCACCACGGCCATGTCGTGGCTGATGAACAGATAGGACAGGCTGAGTTCGGATTGCAGCTCCATCATCAGGTTCAGAACCTGCGCCTGCACCGACACATCCAGCGCCGAGACCGCCTCGTCCGCGATGATCAGCTTGGGGTTCAGGGCCAGGGCGCGGGCGATGGCGATCCGCTGGCGCTGACCGCCCGACATCTCATGCGGGAAGCGGCGCATGAAGCTGCGAGGCAGTTGCACCTTGTCGAACAGTTGCGCCACGCGGTCCTGCAGTTCCGAGCCCGAAGCCACACCATAGTTGCGCATCGGTTCGGCCACCTGATCGACCAGTTGCATCTGTGGATTGAGCGAGGCGAACGGGTCCTGAAAAATCATCTGCATATCCAGCCGCGCCTTGCGCAAGCCGTTCTGATCCAGCTTCATGATATCGACGCCGTCCAGATCGACCTCGCCTGACATCGGCTCGACCAGCCGCAGAATCGAGCGCCCGGCCGAGGATTTTCCGCAGCCGGATTCGCCCACAAGGCTAAGCGTCTGGCCGCGGTTCAGCGTGAACGACACATCTTCGACCGCATGCACATTCGAAATCGTGCGGCGCAGCAGGCCGCCTTTGACCGGGAACCGCGTGGTCAGGTTCTTGACGGTCAGCAGCACCTCTTCGGTGCCGGGGATGGGCGCGATGTTCTGCCCTTCAATGCCCAGCAGCTTCATCGGCTCGGGCGCAGCTTTGCCCTGCATCTCTCCCAGCTTAGGCACCGCCGCCAGCAGCGCCTTAGTGTAGTCATGTTGCGGGTTTTCGAAGATTTCGTTAACCGTACCCTCTTCAACCTTGTTGCCTCGGAACATGACCACAACGCGGTCAGCCATCTGCGCCACAACAGCCATGTCATGCGTGATGAACATCACCGCCGTCCCGGTTTCACGCTTGAGCCGGTCCATCAGTGCCAGAATTTCGGCCTGAATGGTCACGTCCAGCGCAGTTGTTGGCTCATCCGCAATCAGCAGCCGCGGCTCGCAAGCCATGGCCATCGCGATGACCACACGCTGACGCATCCCTCCGGACAGTTCATGGGGGTACTGCTTCAACCGCCGCTCGGGCTCGGGAATACGCACCTGACGCAGCAATTCCAGCGCGCGCTCCTCAGCCTGCGCCTTGGACATATCCTTGTGGATGCGCAGGCCTTCGGTCAGTTGCCGACCAACCGTAAAGACCGGATTCAGAGCCGTCATCGGCTCCTGAAAGATCATCCCGATCTCGTTGCCGCGAATCTGTTTCATCAGATCCTGATCGGCATCGGCCAGATTCATCTCATCGCCATCGCGCCGGTCGAACAGCAATTGCCCGCCCGCAATCTCGCCTCCGCCGAACTCGACCAGCCGCATCAGCGACAGGGATGACACCGACTTGCCGGACCCGGATTCGCCAACGATACATACGGTTTCGCCTGGGTTCACCTCGAACGAGACATCCTCGACGCCCACCACCGGGCCGTCCTTTGTCTGAAACTCGACCCGCAGTTTTTTGATCTGGGCAATAGGCTGATCCAGCACGCGCGCTCTCCCCTTGGCGGCCATTTGGTTTGAGTGCCAAACGCTAAGGCGGCGGGGCGGGAAAAGTCAAATCCATTGCCGGTTTTCCTGAAGGCAAGGCTTGCAATTTTCTAAAACTCTGCTTCGATACGCCGGGTAACCGTTTTGGGGAGAAGACGGAATACACGCTTGTGTGACTGCCGTTATCGTTGTTTTTCAACACCCTAAAACCCAAAGCGGCAACGCCAAATCCGCGGGCATCGCGGAGAATACAGAGACACGTATGTGTCCAACATGGAGTGTATGATGAAAATCAAAACCCTTTTGCTTGGCGCGATCGCAAGCACGGCGATGGCGCCTGTGGCCTTTGCCGAGCGCGGATCGGACGGCAACGTCAGCATTATCTATTGGCAAGCCCCCTCGATCATGAACCCCTATCTGTCGAGCGGCACCAAGGACATTGACGCCTCTGCATTGGTGATCGAACCGCTGGCGCGGTACAATGAAAAGGGCGAGATTGTAGCCTGGCTGGTTGACGAAGTTCCGACCGTCGAGAACGGCGGCGTGTCCGAAGACCTGACCTCGATTACATGGAAGATTTCGTCTGGCCTCGTGTGGTCGGATGGCAGCCCCTTCACCAGCGCTGATGTCAAATTCACGCATGAATACTGCACGCACCCCGAGGGCGGTTGCGCACAGCTTGTGAAGTTCGAGGGTGTTACCAGTGTGGAAACACCGGATGATCTGACGGTTGTTGTAAATTTCGAAAGCCCGACACCAAACCCCTATGGTCCGTTTGTCGGCGGCGAAAGCCCGATTATTCAAGCGGCGCAATTCGCAGATTGTCTGGGAACCAAGGCTCCGGAATGCACCGACGCCAACTTCAATCCAATCGGCACCGGCCCATTCACGGTGACGGAATTCCGTCCGAATGACGTGATTACCCTGGCCGCCAACGAGCAATACCGCGATCCTGCCAAGCCGGCCTTTGCCAGCGTGACCTTCAAAGGCGGCGGCGACGCAACTGCGGCCGGCCGCGCCGTCATGGAAACGGGTGAGTTCGACTATGCCTGGAACCTGCAACTGGCGCCTGAAGTAATCGCGCAGATGCAGGAAGGCGGCAAAGGTACTCCGGTCGCTGGATTTGGCCCGCTGGTCGAACGCATCATGTTGAACCAGACCAACCCGTCGCCCGAATTGCCGGAAGGTGAGCGCTCGACAGCCCAGCATCCGCATCCCTTCCTGACCGATCCGGCGGTTTACAACGCAATGTCGCTGGCCATCGACCGCCCGCTGCTGGTCGAGATCGGCTATGGCACGGCTGGTAAGGTGACCTGTAACTGGATTCCTGCGCCGGACGCGTTCAACTCGACCAAACTCACCTGTGACAAACAGGACATCGAAGGCGCGAAAGCCATGCTTGAAGAGGCTGGCTACAAGGACACCAATGGCGACGGCGTGCGCGAAACGCCGGACGGCGTGCCGATGAAGATTCTCTACCAAACCTCGACCAACGCCGTGCGCCAGGATTTCCAGGCCCTGATCAAGCAGTGGTGGAGCGAGATCGGCATCGAATCCGAACTGCGCAACATCAACGCATCCGTGTTCTTTGGCGGTGACCCGGGCAGCCCGGACACGTTCCAGAAGTTCTACGCGGACGTAGAAATGTACGCCAACACCTACTCTGGAACCGACCCGCAGGTGTATCTGGCCAACTTGCTGTGTTCCGACGCGCCCCGCCCGGATACGCAGTGGCAAGGACAGAACATCTCGCGTTGGTGCCGTGAGGAATATGACACATTGCATGCCGAACTGGCGGTCACCGCAAATTTCGAGCAACGTGCTGAAATCGGGAAGAAACTGAACGACATGGCGGTTGAAGGCGGGGCGATGATTCCGCTGGTTCATCGCGGCCGGATTTCCGCCCACTCGAACACCTTGGGTGGCGTGGTCCTGAATGTTTGGGACAGCGAAATGTGGAACGTCGCAGACTGGTATCGCAAGACCGGTTCCTAAACGTCAACAGTGCAAAGCCGCGCCCCGATCATCATCGGGGCGCGGCCATTTGCAGTCCGCTCCAATAATAAGACGCATATACAAAGGCGCCTTTGAATGCTCAACTTCACAATAAGACGGCTGGTGCTGGCGGTTCCGACGCTCATATTCATCAGCCTCGTCATTTTCCTGCTTTTGGAACTCGCCCCCGGCGATCCAATGGCAAGTCAACCCCTGACCGTTCCTGCAGAGGTCCGCGAACAAATGCGCGAGGCGCTTGGCCTCGGCCAGCCGATGCATATCCGGTTCTGGAAATGGATCGTGCAGTTCTTCTGGATCGAACCGCAGGTTCTGATCGACCACATGTTCGGCACCACCTTTTCCGAAGGCGACCTGCGCGTGATTTCGTGGCAGACCCGCTCGCCCGTCATGGACATCGTGGTTCAGCGTATCCCGCAGACCCTGTGGGTTGTCGGCACCGCCTATGTGGTCGCCATCCTGATCGCGCTGCCCATCGGCATCTATTCCGCGTACCGCCAGTATTCCTGGTTCGACCAGATGGGCACCTTCGTGTCGATGGTCGGCTTTTCGGTCCCGCCCTTCTTCTCGGGCGTGCTGGTGATCGTGATCTTCTCGGTCCAGCTGGGCTGGTTCCCGTCGATCTATGACACCACCCATGTGGTCAACAGTTGGGACAGCTTCGTAGTGCAGTTGAAGCAGATGATCATGCCCGTCATGGTTCTGGCGCTGCAGATCACCGCGCAGCTTTCACGCTTCATGCGCGCCTCGATGCTCGACAACCTCAATCAGGACTATGTCCGCACCGCCCGTGCCAAGGGCCTCAGCGAATACACGGTCGTCATGGTCCACGTCCTGCGCAACTCGATGATCCCCGTGGTCACGGTGATTGCGCTGGGGATCCCGGCCATCTTCGGCGGTGCCATCATCACCGAGCAGGTCTTCAAGGTGAACGGCATCGGCCAGTTGCTGATCGGCGCCATTCAGGCCAACGACCTGCCGATGGTGCAAACCCTGACCTTCATCTTTGCCGTGCTGATCGTGCTGTTCAACCTGGTGGCCGATGTACTCTACGGCATTCTGGACCCGAGGATTCGCTATGACTGATCACGACAAATCAGACACGCTGATCCCCGACGAAGGTCTGGCCCCGGCCTCGACCGCCCTTCCGACGGCGGACGTGATGGAGGAACTGGCCACCCCGCCCCGCAGCCAGTGGCGCGATGTGTGGGATCAGTTCAAGACCCACAAAGGCGCGATGATTGGGGCGGTCATGTTCATCTTCATCGTCGCCGCCGTCTATCTGGGCCCATTCCTTTGGACCATCGACCCGACGCAGATCGATGTCCGGTCGCGAAATCAGGGGCCATCTCTGGCGCACCCGTTCGGCACCGACCAGTTGGGCCGCGATATCATGGCGCGGATGATGTCCGGCGGGCAGACCTCGGTCTCGGTCGGCATCACGGCGATGCTGCTGGCGCTGTTTCTGGGCTCGTTCATCGGCGTTCTGGCCGGGTTCTTCAAACGGCTCGACGGCCCGCTGATGCGCCTGACGGACCTGTTCCTGGCCCTGCCGCTGCTGCCGCTGCTGCTGGTCATGATGCTGCTGTTCCGCGAGCCCTTGTCCGCCGCCTTCGGGCTTGAGCGAGGGATTTTCATCCTGATTGTCTGCGCAATCGGCATCACATCGTGGATGCCAACCGCGCGGATCGTGCGCGGCGACGTACTGGCTATCAAAGAGCGTGAGTTCGTTCTGGCCGCGCGATCGATCGGCACCAGCAACAGCCAGATCATCACGCGGCATATCCTGCCGAACGTACTGTCGCCGATCATGGTGTCGGCCACGCTGGGCATCGCGACGGCGATCATCACCGAAAGCGCGCTGTCCTTCCTCGGGCTGGGCTTCCCGCCCGACTTCCCGACATGGGGCCGGTTGCTGTTCGATGGTGTCGACTATCTGCAGCAATACCCCGAGCGCGTGTTCTGGCCCGGTCTGGCGATCTCACTGACCGTTCTCAGCGTCAACTATCTGGGCGATGGCCTGCGCGACGCGCTGGACCCGCGTATTCGCGGGCGCTAAGCAAACTCAGTCGGCGCGCTTTAGCGCGCCGGCGCACACCACGATCAGAACGGCCAGCGGCAGTAGCACCGCGAAAGCCATCCGCAGGGTCAGAAGCTCGGCCAGAAACCCGATCAGCGGCGGACCGATCAGCAACCCTCCGTATCCAAGCGTGGCGACACTGGCGATGGCCTGCCCCGGCGGCACGTTGGGGTCATTCGCCGCCCGGCTAAAGGCCAGCGGCATGATCACCGCATAGCCGATACCCATCATCCCAAACCCGACCAAAGCCAGCGGCACAGCCCCTGAGGACACAACGCAGAACACCCCCAACGCCGCACAGAGCCCCCCGAACCGGGCCGAGGCGACAGGGCCGAACCGGGCGATCACCACGCCACCCGCAAGCCTGCAAACCACCATCGCCACGGAAAACACCGCATAGCCAAGCGCGGCCACGCTTTCGGCCGCATCGACGGCGTCGCGCAGGAATATCGCGCTCCAATCCGCAACGGCCCCTTCGCCCAACGCGCCGCACAGCGCGGTGACGCCGACAAGGATCAGCGCCCCCGAGGGCAAGGCGAATATCGACCCCGGTTTTGACTCGGACCGCCGCGATGTCCATTGGACCCAAGACAAAGCCAAGGCAAACAGAACCACAAAACCGCCTGCCACCAGAAAATGCTGCAGCACGGTGAACTGGACCTGCACAGCCACAAAGCCGCTGACCGCGCCCAACCCTGCCCCAAGGCTCCACATGGCGTGGAACGAGGACATCAGCGGCCTGTCAAAACGCTGCTCAACCTCGGCAGCCCAGGCGTTCATCGCCACATCCATCGAGCCGTGAAAGGCCCCGAAGATGAACAGAAACAGCGCCAAGGACACAAAGCTGTCCGCCAGCGCCAGCAGGACCAGCGACAGAGTGTACAGAACCGCGATCACCCGCGTCACTGCCACCGCGCCAAACCGGTCCGTCAGCCGCCCCGTGATGGGAAACGAAATGACCGCCCCTGCCGCCATGAACAGCAGACCGTACCCCAAATCTTCGTGGCTGAGGTTCAGATGGTCACGCACCGCCGGAATGCGAGAGGCCCAGATGCCGAACAGGGCACCGTTCAGAATGAACATGGCGGCCACGGCTCGCCACGCAGCAACAACTCCGATCACTGGAAACTCCCGGTTCGACAATCCTTGATCGCGATCCGTTCTACACCGCTTTGCGAGGCTGGCAAGCCGCTACTCCAACCGGCGGCGAATGCGGCGAATGGCATACCAGACGGCCAGCACGACCGGAATCGTGACCACAGCCGTCAGCATGCCCTTGCTGATCCCCGCCTGCGTCAGCGGATAAAGCAGGTAACCGGCCAGCGACACGGCATAATAGCTGATCGCCACCACCGACAGCCCTTCGACCGTATGCTGCAGCCGCAGCGCCAGATCGGCGCGGCGATCCATGCTTTCCAGCAGCGCCTGGTTCTGCGCGCTGCGTTCTACATCCACCCGTGTCCGTAGCAACTCACCCGCGCGGATGGCGCGGTCCGACAAGGTCTGCAGGCGCTTTTCCGTCGATTTCACCGTGCGGATGGCCGGGTCGTACCGGCGCATCATGAAGTCGGCAAAGGTCTGCCCGCCCTGAAACCGTTCCTCGCGCAGCACTTCGATTCGCTGGTTCACGATGGCCTCATAAGCCCCAGTGGCCCCAAACCGAAAGGCACAGCGCGCCGACAAAGTTTCCAGCTCGGTCGAGGTTGTCAGCAGCTGCGGCAGCAGATCATCGGGAAGATTGCCACCATCCGTCATCTCGACCATCAGGTCTGACAGCCGCTTGTCCAACTCGCCTATGCGCGGCATCAGGCTTTTGACCCGCGCAAAGCCAAGCATCGACATGGCCTTGTAGGTCTCGATTTCGCACAGTCGCTGGATCACCCGCCCCGTCCGCCTGTTGCCCGTCCCGTCCGAGACGAACAGGGCAAACCGCATATGCCCCGCCGGATCGATCCTGAAATCGCTGGCGCAAATGGCCGCGCCATCCAGCACACCGGCCACGGCCAGGCTTTCGGGTTCAAACCAGTCGAACAGGCAGGCTCTGACCTGTTCGTCATCCGGGCGCTGAACCACCCGCATCAGAACGGATGTCACCCGTTGCCCGGGGCTGGACATCAGCCAATCGGGCGGAAACACCTCGAAATCAGCCGGGTTGAAAGCCCTTTCGCTGACATTCTGCGTAATCGCGGTATAGGTGACAAACTCGGTATGTTGCTCCCATTTCAGCCAGTGACGTCCGATCTGGCCTGCGTAATGCGTGGCGGCGGGTTGCGGATGCGGTGCGCCGTGGCGGTCCAGAAGATCGGTCAGATGCGCGATATCGTCATTTTTATCCCGACCAGCGGCGTTGTCCGGCTTCTTGATTGCCAGAAAGGCAACGGTACAGGGCACATTGGCAACCGGAAACGGCCGCGCATGCAGCTCGTTGGCCAGCGCATAGCGCAGGGGATGGTCGTCTATGGGGGTCATAAATGGCTCCGTTTCCTGCTGCGCACTATACGACACATCAGAAATACATCAATTCTCTTTTTATTTCATATACTTACACGAATGCAACGGTATACAAAGCCGCTATCTCATTGATTTGGCTGCCACAGCTCGATCGGATTGCCCTCGGGATCGTGAATGCGGGCGAATTTTCCGACCTCGCTGTCCCATTCCGGATTGGTCTCAACAGTGATCCCGGCAGCCTCAAGCTGCGCAGTCAGGGCAGCCAGATCATCGACACGGAAATTGATCATCCACTGCCGTTCAGCGCGTCCGAAATACCCGGTGTCTTCCGCAAATGGGGCAAACACTGTGTAGCCCTCACGCTGCTTCCACGGCACCGGATCATAGTGTTGGACGCCCAGATGTTTCTCATACCAAGCGCCCAACGCCGCAGGATCTTTGGCACGAAAGAACACACCGCCTATGCCGTTCACCTTCTGCATCACAGACCTCCAACCTGATCCCAATGTACCACACCCCGCCTGCTTCATCTGGCCAAAAATATCCTGGGGGGCCGGTGGGGGGCAAAGCCCCCCAACAACAAAAAAAGAAAAGGGCGCCCGCAGGCGCCCTTTGCAATTTAACACTTCCGGTCGATCAGTCGATCATCGGCAGCAGCTTGTCCAGCGAGGCTTTGGCATCGCCATAGAACATCCGCGTGTTCTCTTTGAAGAACAGTGGGTTCTCGATGCCCGAATAACCAGTGCCCTGGCCGCGTTTCGAGACAAACACCTGCTTGGCCTTCCAGCATTCCAGCACCGGCATGCCGGCGATGGGGCTGTTGGGGTCTTCCTGCGCCGCAGGATTCACGATGTCGTTCGAGCCGATGACGATGGCGACATCCGTATCCGGGAAGTCGTCGTTGATTTCATCCATTTCCAGCACGATATCGTAAGGCACCTTGGCCTCGGCCAGCAGCACGTTCATGTGCCCGGGCAGACGACCCGCAACGGGGTGGATCGCAAAGCGCACATTCTTGCCCTTGGCCCGCAGCTTGCGAACCAATTCGCTGACCGACTGCTGCGCCTGCGCCACCGCCATGCCATAGCCCGGGATGATAACGATGCTGTCCGCGTCGTTCAGGGCCGCAGCGACACCGTCCGCTTCAATCGCGATCTGTTCGCCTTCAACAGCCATCTGCTCACCCTGCGGGCCGCCAAAGCCGCCCAGGATCACGCTGACAAAATGCCGGTTCATCGCCTTACACATGATGTAGGACAGGATCGCACCGGACGAGCCCACCAGCGCACCCACCACGATCAGCAGGTCGTTGCCCAGCGAGAAACCGATCGCCGCAGCCGCCCAGCCCGAATAGCTGTTCAGCATCGACACAACCACCGGCATGTCGGCACCGCCGATACCCATGATCAGGTGGTAGCCGATGAACAATGCGGCCAGAGTCATCAGGATCAGCGGGAACAGACCCCCGGTCGAGGTGTACCAAATCAGGCAGATCAGCGAGAGACCCGCCGCCGCCGCGTTCAGCGCGTGACCGCCGGGCAGCTTGGTCGCCGCCGAGGTCACTTTGCCCGCCAGCTTGCCATAGGCCACGACCGACCCGGTAAAGGTGATCGCGCCGATGAAGATGCCCAGGAACAGCTCGACATGCAGGATCGCCAGTTCGGCCGCCGTTTTCTTGGCGATCAGCTTGGCGAAGGCGCCCAGATCGGACAGATCCGCTTCTTTGGCGCTGTCGGCAATTGCCATGACCTGCGCCACGTTGCCGATCTCGAAATGCGCGTTGAAGCCCACGAACACAGCCGCCAGACCGACCAGCGAGTGCATCGCGGCCACCAGTTGCGGCATCTCGGTCATCTGGACGCGCTGCGCCACGTACTGACCGATCAGACCGCCGCCGATGATTAGCAGGATCGACAGCAACCACAGGCCGGAACCGGGGCCAACCAGCGTGGCAAAGACCGCCAGCGCCATACCGACGATGCCATACCAGACCGCGCGCTTGGCGCTTTCCTGGTTCGACAGACCGCCGAGCGAAAGGATGAAAAGAACAGCCGCAACGACATAGGCGGCAGTGGTGAAGCCAAATTCCATGTGCCCGGCCTCCTTAAGATTTCTGGAACATGGCGAGCATGCGCCGGGTTACGAGGAAACCGCCGAAGATGTTGATCCCGGCCATGAAGACGCTGAGCGCCGCCAGCAGAATGACAAGGAACGATCCCGATCCGATCTGCATCAAGGCCCCGACGATGATGATCGACGAGATCGCGTTGGTAATCGCCATCAGCGGCGTGTGCAGCGAATGCGAGACGTTCCAGATCACCTGGAAGCCCACAAAGATCGCCAGCACAAAGACGATGAAATGCTGCATGAAACTGGCCGGGGCAACCAGCCCCACCAGCAACATCAACGCACCGCCGACCCCCAGCAGGGTGAACTGCTGTTTGGTCTGCGCCTTGAAGGCCGCGATCTCCTGTGCCTTTTTCTCTTCCGGGGTCAGTTCCTTGACCTCGGGCTTTTTCTGCGCCGCAATCGCCTGCACTTTGGGTGGCGGCGGCGGGAAGGTGATCTCACCCTCATGGGTCACGGTCGAGCCGCGGATCACGTCATCTTCCATGTCATGGTTGATCTGACCGTCCTTTTCGGGCGTCAGGTCAGTCATCATGTGGCGGATATTGGTCGCGTAAAGCGACGAGGACTGCGCCGCCATCCGGCTGGGGAAGTCGGTATAGCCGATGATGGTCACGCCATTGTCGGTCACAACCTTCTCATCCGGCACGGTGCCTTCCACATTGCCGCCACGCTCCGCTGCAAGGTCGACGATGACCGAGCCCGGCTTCATCGCCTTGACCATATCCTCCAGCCACAGCTTGGGTGCCGGGCGGTTGGGGATCAGGGCGGTGGTGATGACGATGTCCATCTCAGGCGCCAGCTCGCGGAACTTGGCCAGCTGCGCGTTGCGGAATTCCTCGGACTGGACCGAGGCATAGCCGCCGGTGGCCGCGCCGTCCTGCTGTTCTTCTTCGAAATCCAGATAGACGAACTCGGCGCCCATGGATTCGACCTGTTCAGCGACTTCCGGGCGTACGTCGAACGCATAGGTGATGGCCCCCAGCGAGGTCGAAGTCCCGATGGCGGCCAGACCCGCCACGCCCGCACCCACAATCAGCACCTTGGCAGGCGGCACTTTACCCGCCGCCGTCACCTGACCGGTGAAGAAGCGGCCGAAGTTGTTGCCCGCCTCGATCACCGCGCGGTAGCCCGCGATATTGGCCATGGACGACAGCGCGTCCATCTTCTGAGCGCGGGAAATACGTGGCACCATCTCCATGGCGATCACGTTGGCGCCCTTGGATTTGGCCAGTTCCATCCCCTCTTCATTGCCCGCAGGATTGAAGAAGGAAATCAACGTCTTGCCCTTGGTCAGCCGCTTCAGCTCGGTCTCGGTCGGGATACGGACCTTGGCGACAATGTCCGAGGTCTTCCACAACGAGGCCGCGGTCTT
Source organism: Ruegeria sp. F5 (assembly GCF_056533845.1). Taxonomy (NCBI): domain Bacteria; kingdom Pseudomonadati; phylum Pseudomonadota; class Alphaproteobacteria; order Rhodobacterales; family Roseobacteraceae; genus Ruegeria; species Ruegeria sp. F5. The sequence goes on from NZ_JBQFOU010000005.1 coordinate 149,251, forward strand.
GACGATCTCAACGCCGACGGCCTCATAGGCCGCATCCGAAAACCCGGCAGCGGCCCCTGCTCCTTTTTCAATGGCGCAGTCATAACCCAGTTTCTGTAGCTGAACTGCCGAGTCCGGCGTCATCGCAACCCGGTTCTCTCCATCCAGTATTTCCTTCGGTGTGCCTATCTTCACTGGCAGTCCCCCTAATGTTCATTCAGGCTGAGCGGGTGTTCAGCATCGTTTGTTAAGCAATCATGTATCTCGCGCAAGATTATTTCGCAAGCGCAGCATTCCCGACGTGATGTTATCGGTTGGTCGTCTCATATCCATCGCCGGGTTTGTCGTTCATATCTGGCGAAATCCATTCGGAAGGTCCGCCGCAGGCGATCTTCTTCGGGCAGGATGAACCGCCGTTCGAGCACCCAGGCAAATATCGGAACCAATACCAGCGACAGAACAGCGTCAAACCGCAAAATCAGGCCTGCAAGGATAAGCACATCGCCCACGTAAATCGGGTTCCGGCTGCGCTTGTAGATACCGGTCTGCACAATGGCCGAGGGCGTTTCATGCGGGATAACGGTGGTTTTGTGACGGCGGAACTCAAGAACGGCGAGCAGGGCAAGCACTATGCCGCCGCCGATCAGAATACCGCTCAGCAATTGCGTGACGCCGCCCGACAGGGATAGCCCGAAGCCAAGGTAATTCGCCTGCAGCCAGGCCAGCAAGGCAAATCCCAAAAGCCAGACAGGCGGTATGTCGATCCGGCGCATGCGCGATCCTTCTGGGTGACGACACGCATGGCACATGTCGCTTCTGCACCACGTCCTACCGGTTTCAGGCCACAATGGCAAAAAACAGGATGTCGCATCGATAGAACCGCAATTTATGTCAGCCCTGAATCGAACCCGTCAGCGGTTTATCCAACCTCGAGCCCGGCCCCGAGCAACGCGGCCAACTGCGCCGTTCGCGTCTCGAACTCCTCGGCGCCCGAGGCCGTCATCTTGATCCCTTTGAGCGAGGCGGTGATGGTTTGCGCCGTCTCATCCGGGCCCGCCATCAGCTTGACCCGGCCAGCCGCCGCTTCGCGCGCCAGCCAGGCGGAATAGAGCGCGGTCAGCTGCGCTTCACCTTTCTCGACAATATCCGTCGACATGGATTTGGTGGTGTCCAGCATCTCGAGCCCATGCGGCGAGGCCAGAATGGCGGCCATGCCTTCGCTTTGGGCACCGACCGCGTCTTTCAGTATCCCGGACACAGGCCCGTCGCCGTCCAGCGCCTGACCGACAGCGGCGATCTTTTCCTCATAGTGCAGCTCTGTGAGCCTGCGGACAATCGCCTCTTTGTTCTTGTAGTGCAAATAGACGGCGGGACGGGACATGCCCGCACCGCGTGCGATGTCGTCCATCGAGGTTTTGCGAAACCCATAGCTCGCAAAAGCCTGAAAGGCCGAGTTCAGGATCGCTGTTTGCCGTGAATCATCAGAGGTTTCCGTCATAAACGAACCTCTGACATTTTTTGTCCATTTTGTCAATTGACACACTGACACTTTGCGCTAAATATGTCAGAAACCAGCCACAGCTACGAGAGGTGCGCCATGGCGACGGGTCTGAAAATCAACGGCAAGCAACATCAGGTGGACCTGCCTGACGATGTTCCCCTGCTCTGGGTGCTGCGGGACGAGATCGGTCTGACCGGCACCAAATTCGGCTGCGGCGTTGCCGCCTGCGGGGCCTGCACGGTCCACATTGATGGTGAGGCGGTGCGCTCGTGCCAGGTCGCCCTGTCGGATGTCTGGGGCGATGTGACCACGATCGAAGGCGTCGGCACTCCGGACGCGATGGCGGCCATCCAACAGGCCTGGGTCGACCATCAGGTCGCCCAATGCGGCTATTGCCAGTCGGGTCAGATCATGCAGGCCGCAGCGCTGCTGGCAGAAAACCCCACCCCCACGGATGCGGAGATCGACGACGCCATGCAGGGCAACCTGTGCCGCTGCGGCACCTACCCCCGTATCCGCGCCGCAATCCACGACGCCGCGTCCAAGCTGAAGGAGGTGTAAGCGATGGCCCGAATCGGTAAAATCCTCCGCCGCACCTTCCTGATCGGTTCTGCCGCGATTGCGGGTGGGGTGGCCTTTGGTGTGTATTACGTGGACCGACCGGCCCCGAACCCGCTGAAACCGGCCGAGGGCGAGGCGGCGCTGAACCCGTTTGTCCTGATTGATCAGAACGGCATCACCCTCTTTGCGCCGCGCGCCGAGATGGGTCAGGGCGTCAAAACCACATGGGCCGCCCTGATTGCCGAGGAACTGGACGTGGATCTGGATCAGATCACGGTCCTGCACGGCCCTGCGGCTGCCGCCTATTACAACTCGGCCCTGATCGGGGAAAGCCTGCCCAACAAGGGCTATGACGTTTCCGATTTCCAACACAATCTGGGGGAGGCTCTCGGCGGGATCGGCAAGGTGCTGAGCCTGCAGGTTACCGGCGGCTCGACCTCGATGAAGGACGGGTTTGAGCGGATGCGCGAGGCCGGAGCCTCGGCCCGTGAGACGTTGAAACAGGCGGCGGCGAACCGGTTGGGGGTTGACCGGGATCAGCTCAAAACATCCTCGGGGCATGTGATCGCGCCCGGTGGAACCCGGATCGCCTATACCGACCTCGCCGCTGAAGTCGCGCTGATCGAGCCCGTCGAGGCACCTCTGCGCGATCCGTCGGAATGGCGCTATCTTGGTCAGACTCAGCCCCGGCTGGACATGGTTGAAAAGGCGACCGGCACCGCCGAGTTCGGCGTGGATGTCCGCCTGCCGGGCATGAAATTCGCCAGCGTGCGCATGAACCCGAAACTGGGTGGCGCGATGAACGGCTTTGACGACAGCGCCGCCAAATCCATGCCGGGGGTCGAGAAAATCGTCGATCTTGGCACCGGCGTTGCGGTTATCGCCAGCAACACATGGTTGGCCAATCAGGCGGTCGAGGCCATCGAGGTTGACTGGGGCGATGCCCCCTACCCGCCCGAAACCGACGCGATTTTCGAAAAGATCGCCGAGGCGTTTGACGACGCGCCCAATTCGACCATGCGCGATGATGGTGACGTCAGCGTCACGCCCGGCGGCGCAACCGAGATCACCGCCGAATACCAGGTGCCCTATCTGGCGCACGCCACGATGGAGCCGATGAACGCAACTGCGCTTTATACTGGCGACGCGCTGGAATTGTGGTGCGGCAATCAGGCCCCGACCCTGATCCAGTTCCGGGTCGCCAACACGGCCGGTTTGGACACCGACGCGGTTCAGATCCACACCACCTATCTGGGTGGCGGCTTTGGCCGTCGTGGTGAGTTGGACTTTGGCGAGATTGCCACCAAGGTCGCAATGGCCGTCCCCGGCACCCCGGTTCAGACAACCTGGAGCCGCGAGGAAGACATGCGCCACGACTTTTACCGCCCCGGCGCGCTGGCGCGGATGCGCGGCGCGATCAAGGACGGTCAGGCGGTTCTGATCGACGGCAAGGTCGCCTCGCAATCCTGCACCCATCAGGCGGTTGAACGCGTGACAGGTTTCCCGGGCGGCGGTCCTGACAAGGTTCTGGTCGAAGGTATGTTCAACCAGCCCTATGCCGTTCCCAACTACCGCATCAGTGGGCATATCGTTGATCTCGACGTTCCGGCAGGCTTCTGGCGCTCGGTCGGAAACAGCCATAACGGGTTCTTCCACGAGACGTTCATGGACGAGATGGCCCATGCCGCAGGCCGCGACCCGCTGGAGTTCCGGCTGGAGTTGATGAAAAACGAACACGCGCCCTCTGCCGCCTGTCTGGAGGCCGTGCGCGAGATGTCCGGCTGGACGGGCCAGACCCCGGAGGGCGTCGGGCGCGGCGTGGCATTCACCTACAGCTTTGGCACGCCGGTCGCTCAGGTGATCGAGGTGGTGGACGAAGACGGCACCATCCGCATCAGCAAAGCGTGGATCGCCTGTGACATGGGCATCGCTCTGGACCCCGAAAACGTCAAGGCCCAGATGTTCGGCGGCATGATGTATGGCCTGTCAGCGGCCTGCTACGGCGAAATCACCTTTGCCGAGGGCGAGGTCGAGCAGTTCAACTTCCCTGACTATGACGCGCTGCGCATGCACACGGCCCCGCAGGTCGAGGTGCGCGTTCTCGAGACCAACCGCCATATGGGCGGCGCAGGTGAGCCGGGCACACCCCCCTCGATGCCCGCGCTCGGCAATGCGCTGTTTGACCTGACCGGAGACCGCGCCCGCACCCTGCCGCTGATCAACCAGTTCAACCTGCTGGTCTGATCGCAATGCACCGGGCTGGCGTAGCAGCCGGGCCGGTGCCTAACCTATGCGGTTTGCTGCAGAAAACGCGCGCCGGAACCTGCTGACCACGACCGCACAGCCTCGCCAAACGCTTCGAACAGCGGGCGCGAGACCGGATCGTTGATCGCGTCCCATTCGGGGTGCCACTGCACCGACAGGGTAAAGCCGGGCGCACCCTTGATATACATCGCCTCGGGCGTGCCATCGGGCGCGTGGCCGTCAATCACAATGCGCTGGCCGATGGTCTTGATGCCCTGCCCATGCAGGGTGTTGGTCATGACCTCGGATGCGCCGAACAACTGGTGAAACACGCCACCATCGGTCAGCGACACCACGTGGCGCAGGGCAAATTTTTCTTCCAGCGTGCCGTCCGGCGGCATGCGGTGGTTCATCCGGCCCGGAAGATCGCGGATTTCAGGATAGAGCGTTCCGCCCATGGCCACGTTGACCTCCTGAAAGCCACGGCAAATGCCCATGAAGGGCTGCCCTCGATCCACGCAGGCCCGGACCAGAGGCAGCGTGATCGCATCGCGCGCCCGGTCGAAATCGCCATGGGCGTCGGTGGCGGTTTCGCCGTATTCCTCGGGGTGCACGTTGGGCCGCCCGCCGGTCAGCAGGAAACCGTCGCAGACCTGAAGCAACTCATCGACCGAGACGTAACGCGGATCAGCCGGGATCAGCAGCGGCAGGCAACCGGACACATTGGCTACCGCATCCGAATTCATCGTCCCGCCCGCATGCGTCGGATACTGATCGTTCATGAGGTAAGAGTTGCCGATAATTCCGACGACGGGTCGAGCCATTCCGCTTTCCTTGTTATTGCATTGTTTAACAAGGAAGCTATCCGCAGACTTGGAAACGTGCAACAGAACACGCCCTGCGCCATAGCGCAGGAACATGTTCGAATTCGCACGTATTGTTCTTAATTATCGCTGATTTCTGGAAGATTTTCCCAAGAATCAGATGCAATCAGGGAATTGGTCCCTGTTCACACAGAAACCTCAGGCCTTGAACGGGCAGAGATTAAATCTCGCCCGTCAAACCGGCTGCCTCAATTCCGCTCATTGCCGCAGCTGCGTCATTGTCGGATGTATCGCCGGTCACGCCGACTGCGCCGATGATGTCCCCCTTGCGGTTGCGCAGCAAAACGCCCCCCGGAACCGGCACCACCTGACCGCCATAAACGCCGTTCACGCAGGCCATGAAATAGGCCTGCGCCTCGGCCCGCTGCATCTGCGCCGTGCCCGCCATGCCCAGCATGACCGAACCATAGGCTTTACCTTGGGCAATCGCGAACCGACCGGGCGCGGCGCCGTCTTCGCGTTCGAACGCAATCACATGTCCGCCTGCGTCCAGAACGACGACGGACAAGGGTTTCAGATCCATCTCACGCCCTTTTTCAAGGGCCTTTCGGATGATTGTTCGCGCCTTGCGCAATGACACCGTCATAAGAGGTTCCTCTTTCCAGAAGGGTTAATCGAGGCAGGGCCAGCGCTACGCGCTGACCTTGTGTTCCGCCGGTTGATTGCTTGCTTTCAACTCCAGCCGACGCGCGTGCAGCACGGGCTCGGTATAGCCCGAGGGCTGCACCCGCCCCTTGAAGACCAAATCGCAGGCCGCCTGAAAGGCGATGCCGTCAAAGGCAGGGGCCATCGGCATGTAATCCGCATCGCCCTCGTTTTGCTGGTCCACTACGGCGGCCATCTTTTGCATCGCGGCCATGACCTGTGCCTCGTCCACGATGCCGTGATGCAGCCAGTTGGCCACATGCTGCGCCGAGATTCGGCAAGTTGCGCGATCCTCCATCAGGCCTACGTTGTTAATGTCGGGCACTTTTGAACATCCGACCCCGTGATTGATCCAGCGCACGACATAACCCAGAATGCCTTGCGCGTTGTTTTCAACCTCGCGCTGGATTTGTTCCGGGCTCCATTTGCGATAGGCGGCAAGCGGAATATCCAGCAGGCTATCGACATAGGCGCGCCGCCCACCAGCCTTGAGTTTGTTTTGAACCGCAAGCACATCCACCTTGTGATAGTGCATCGCATGCAAGGTCGCCGCTGTCGGGCTGGGCACCCATGCGCAATTGGCACCGGATTTGGGGTGTTCGATCTTCTGCTCCAGCATCGCCGCCATCAGGTCGGGCATGGCCCACATACCCTTGCCGATCTGGGCCCGGCCCTGCAGACCACATTCCAAACCGATATCGACATTCTGGTTTTCATATGCCGTAATCCAGCCCTTGCGCTTGATAAAGTCCTTACGGCTGAATGGCCCCGCCTCCATCGAGGTGTGGATTTCGTCGCCGGTGCGATCCAGAAAGCCGGTATTGATAAAGGCCACCCGGCTTTTGGCGGCACGAATGCACTCCTTCAGGTTTACCGAGGTGCGGCGTTCCTCGTCCATGACGCCCAATTTGACCGTATGGCGCGGCAGACCCAGAATGTCTTCGACCTGATCGAATATCTCATCCGCAAAGGCGACCTCGGCGGGGCCGTGCATCTTGGGTTTGACCACGTAGACCGAACCATGAACCGAGTTGCCGCTGTCGCGTTGCAAGTCATGCATTGCAATCATCGCGGTGATCAGCGCATCCATCAGCCCTTCGGGTATCTCGTTGCCATCGGCATCCAGAATCGCCGGGTTCGTCATCAGATGGCCGACATTGCGCACCCACAGCAGCGCCCGCCCCTTTAATGTCAGCGTGTCGCCGTTCGGCGCGGTATATTCGCGATCCGGGTTCAACGACCGCGTCACGGGTTCGCCGCCCTTGCTGAACGAGGATTCCAGATCGCCTTTCATCAGGCCCAGCCAGTTGGAGTAGGCCAGAACCTTATCCTCGGCATCGACGCAGGCCACCGAATCCTCGCAATCCATGATCGCGGACATCGCGCTTTCGATCACCACATCCGCCAAGCCAGCCTGATCCCGCGCACCGATCGGATGCGCCCGGTCAAAGACAAGTTCGACATGCAGGCCATTATTGCGCAGCAGAACCGCGTCAGGCGCCTTGGGGTTGCCGCGATAGCCCACGAATTTATCGGGTTGCAGCAAGGGCTGGTCATCCACCAGCAACTGACCGTCCTGAACATGGTAGCGGCGCACATCCGCGTGACTGGTCAGATGGATCGGAAACACGTCGTCAAGAAAGACACGTGACCGCGCCACAACGCGCGCGCCGCGGCCCTTTGCGTAGCCGCCTTGCGGCGCAGGCGTTCCCATCGCGTCGGTGCCGTAAAGGCTATCATACAATGACCCCCAACGCGCATTGGCGGCGTTCAGCGCATACCGGGCATTGGTGATCGGCACGACCAGTTGCGGTCCGGGGACCTGCGCGATCTCGGGATCGACATTCGAGGTGTCAATTTGGAAATCCTCGCCTTCTTCCACCAGATATCCGATCTCGCGCAAAAAGGTCTGATAAGCCTCGGCATCATGCGCCTGCCCTTTGCGCGCCTCGTGCCAGGCATCAATTCGGCTTTGGATATCTGCACGTTTTCTCAGAAGTTCGCGGTTTTTCGGTCCCAGTTCTTCCACCATACGGGCCAGTCCCGCCCAGAACACCTCGGGTGAAACACCGGTTTCGGGCAGGGCCCGCGTGTCGATGAAGTCCGCCAGTTCCTCAGCAATCTGCAGCCCGTTCCGGCTTATTCTGCCGCTCATGTTCCGATTCTCCCGCTTTGTGTGCGATTGTATGCGCTCATCAGTTAGGACGAAAGTTTCCGATAGGCAACATTACCGCCGGATATTTGGTCAAAAAATATTACCAAAGTCGCGCACCTTCTGACGCTTGCAGCCCTGCCCCGATCCCCATAACGTCGCGCCAAACTCCAACCGATGCGAGGCCCCCGATGCGCGACGCTGCCCCCACCACGATCTACCTGAAAGACTATTCGCCGTTCGGCTATCTGGTGGATAGCGTGCATCTGACCTTCGATCTGGCAGCCCACGCCACGCGCGTCACCTCGCGTATCGCATTTCGCACGAACCCCGAGGCGACCGACCGCACCTTCTTTCTGCACGGCGAAGACCTGACCCTGATCCGCGCATCAATCGACGGGGCCGCAGTCACGCCCGAGATCACCGAAAAGGGCCTGACCGTTGCAGTCCCGGACGCCCCCTTCGTCTGGGAGGCCGAGGTCGAAATTGACCCCGGCAACAACACGGCGCTCGAAGGTCTTTACATGTCCAACGGCATGTATTGCACCCAGTGCGAGGCCGAAGGGTTCCGCAAGATCACCTATTACCCCGACCGTCCCGATGTGATGTCCACCTTCACCGTGCGCATCAACGGCGATCTGCCGGTGCTGCTGTCGAACGGCAACCCCTCGGGCAAGGGCGATGGCTGGGCCGAATGGACCGACCCATGGCCCAAACCGGCGTACCTGTTCGCGCTGGTTGCGGGCGAGTTGATCGCCCATCCCGGCCAGTTCACCACCAAATCCGGGCGCGATGTCGAACTAAACCTCTGGGTCCGCCCCGGTGACGAAGGCAAATGCGCCTTTGGCATGGAGGCGCTGAAGAAGTCGATGAAATGGGATGAGGACGTCTATGGCCGCGAATACGATCTGGACGTGTTCAACATCGTGGCCGTGGACGATTTCAACATGGGTGCGATGGAGAACAAGGGGCTGAACATCTTCAACTCTTCCGCTGTTCTGGCCAGCCCCGAAACCTCGACCGATGCCAATTTCGAACGGATCGAGGCGATCATCGCGCATGAGTATTTTCACAACTGGACTGGCAACCGCATCACCTGCCGCGACTGGTTCCAGCTTTGCCTGAAAGAAGGGCTGACGGTCTTCCGCGATGCGCAGTTCACATCCGACCTGCGCTCGGCCTCGGTCAAACGTATCCACGACGCCATCGACCTGCGCGCGCGGCAGTTCCCCGAGGATAATGGCCCGCTGTCCCATCCAGTGCGGCCCGAAAGCTTTCAGGAGATCAACAACTTCTACACCGCAACCGTCTACGAGAAAGGCGCCGAGGTGATCGGCATGTTGAAACGGCTGGTCGGGGATCAGGCCTATGCAAAAGCGCTGGACCTCTATTTCGACCGTCATGACGGGCAGGCCTGCACCATCGAGGATTGGATCAAGGTGTTCGAGGACACAACTGGCCGCGATCTGCGCCAGTTCAAGCGCTGGTACAGCCAATCCGGCACGCCGCGTGTGTCGGTGTCCGAGGACTGGGGTGATGGCACCTACACCCTGACCCTTGACCAGCGCACCGAGCCCACGCCCGGTCAGGACAACAAGCAGCCACAGGTGATCCCGGTCGCCGTTGGCCTGCTGGGCCCCAACGGGGATGAAGTGCGCGGGACCGAGGTGCTGGAACTGACCGAGGCGCAGCAAAGCTTTACCTTCAGCGGGTTGGCGGCCAAACCTGTGCCCTCGATTCTGAGGGAATTCTCGGCCCCGGTGATCCTTGAACATAACCCCTCGAATGCCGAGCGCGCGTTCCTGCTGGCCCATGACAGCGATCCGTTCAACCGCTGGCAGGCCGGACGCTCGCTGGCGCAGGACACGCTGCTGCGCATGATCACGGACGAGGCCACCCCTGACGCCGAATATCTGGACGGGTTGCTGGCGGTTCTGCGCGACGCGACTCTGGACCCGGCCTATCGCGCCCTGATGCTGGGCCTTCCAACCCAGTCGGAACTGGCCGCCGCCCTGCATGAAGGCGGCACCACGCCCGACCCGATGGCGATCTGGACCGCCGTTGAGACCTTGCGGCAAGCCACCGCGCAGCACATGCAGGACCTGCTGCCAAGGCTGCATAGCGAGGCGCTGGTCGAAGCCCCCTACGCACCCGACGCCGAACAATCGGGCAAGCGCGCCCTGGGCAGCGCGGCGCTGGCCCTGACCTCGCGCCTGGATGGCGGAGCGATGGCGGCCGAGGCCTATGCCAATGCTGACAACATGACCCTGCAACTGACCGCCCTGTCCTGCCTGCTACGCGCCCGCAAGGGCGAGGCGGAACTGGCCGCGTTCTACGATCAATGGCAGCATGACCGGCTTGTCATGGACAAATGGTTCGGCCTGCAGGTCGGGATGTCCGCGCCCGAGGCGACCCCCGAAACTGCGCGCCGTCTGACCGGGCACGGCGACTTCAACTGGAAAAACCCCAACCGTTTCCGGGCGGTGATGGGCGGGCTGGCGATGAACCATGCCGGGTTCCATCAGGCCGATGGCGCGGGTTATCAGGTGCTGGCAGACTGGCTGATCCGGCTGGACCCGGTGAACCCGCAGACCACGGCGCGGATGTGTTCGGCCTTCCAGACCTGGAAACGCTATGACGCAGATCGGCAAGACCTGATGCGCGCGCAAATGACCCGTATCGCGGAAACACCAAACCTGTCGCGCGACACGACCGAGATGGTGTCCCGTATCCTCGGCGCATGACACCCTACACCTTTACGCGCCACCACAGGAACTCGCGCACGGTATTCATTCTGATCGGGATCTATGCTGCCTTGCTGGCACTGGTGATCGTGTTTGACGCCGCCTGGTGGATCGTCGGGGCGCTGGCCCTGACCACCCTGCCTGCGGTCTGGGACGTCTTTCAGGACAGCAGCGCGGGGCTGCAACTGGATCAGACGCAACTGCGCTGGTTTTCCGGCAAGCGGCAGGGTCAGATCGACCTGAGCGACGTAGATTATTTCCGCTTCGACACGCGCTGGGACTTCTCGGTTCGCGTGTCGATGGTTCTGAACAATGAAAAGCGGATTCGCCTGCCGGACGAGTCGATTCCACCGCACCGCGTATTCGAAGATGTGCTGCAGCAAGCGGGGTTTCGCGTCAAACGGCATCATTTCACTGTTTTCTGAAACGATCCCCTGACTGTGGCCGGATTGACCCGCGTTTTTCTAAAATGTCCCGCAATTAACTTGATTTGGGCGGGGATAGCGGCCAATGTTCATGCCTAAGTTACCAGTTTTTCAGTTTCGAGTTTTGCCATGTTCCGGGTATTCCAGGCGATTTCAGCCAGATTATCAGCATCTTCATCGAAATCCGCGCCCGAAATCTGCGCGACCGAGGCCGCTTTGGCCGCCGCTCTGCCCGATCAGGGACAGATCAATATTCCCGTCGCAAAATCCGAATCCGGTGATCTGCTGAGCCACACCACCATCGAACATGGCCGCTATCTGGCGCGTCAGGACCGCTGGGACGACCTGTCATCGGAAATGCGCGCGGCAGATGAGGCGCGCGAGGCTGCCCCGGATGGCATGCCTATCGCCGATCTGCTGGCCTTTGGTGCACGTTCGGACGTCGTGATGGCCGCCGAGCACGCCCTGTCCGATGGCAAGGCGATTTCCGATTATGATCTGCTGGGCGGTATCTCGGAACTGGAAGGTGAGATGTCGGACCGTCCCGATGACCCGATGTTGGCCGTCGTTGTCGCCCTGTCGCATATCGATCTGGCCTGGGCCTGGCGCGGCAACGCGCTGGACAGCGCCCTGCCGCCGCTTCATCGTTCGCGCTGCGCCGCGCATTTCGACCGCGCGGCGGCGATCCTGCCAAAATGCCGCGAAGCTGCGCCGGACAGCCCGCTGATCGCGGCGGCCGCCTGTTCTCTGCTGGCGGGTCAGCGCAAAACCTCGGCCCGTGTTGGGGATGAATATGAACGTCTGATCGATCTGGACCCGAACAACCAGCGCCATATGCGCGCCATGGGCAGCCATCTGTTGCCGCGCTGGTTCGGCAGCTATGAGGAACTGGAACTCCAGGCCCTGCGCAATGCGGCCCGGACCCAGAACATCTGGGGCGCCGGGGGTTATACCTGGGTCCAATTCGATGCCATCGCGCTGGACGAAGACGCCTGCGCGCGGCTGGATGTCGAATACTTCCTGGAAGGCCTGCACGACATCGTGCGGCTGCGTCCCGATCAGCCGATGATCAACACGCTGTCCGCCTATTGCGCCATCACGATGCAAGGCGGTACCGGCCTGAGCCCGCAAGCCAACGCGGTCCGCGCCCAGATGCGCGAGGCCGCAAACTGGCTGATCCGCGACCACCTGACCGAGCTTTACCCGCTGATCTGGGCCCATGCCGCCAACGGGTTCAACAACAGTCTCCGCATCAACTCGCCCGAGCGCTTTGCCGCCCGTGGTCATCGCTGCGCCCTGCGGGCCATTGGCGATCTGTTCCGCGACGAGCTGCACAGCGGTATGGATGTGACCTTTACCCCTGCGGGCCTGCGCCTGTCGCAGCACTGATTCCCCCTTGCCCCTTTGGCGCGGCGCGCCTAATACGCAGGCTTAGATTTCTGCGGATATGAGGCGCGCCATGCTCGACCTGACCTACGACATGCCCAAAGTCAAAACCATTGCCGGGGCCAAGCACGACTGGGAACTGGTGATCGGGATGGAGGTGCACGCTCAGGTCTCATCCAATGCTAAGCTGTTCTCGGGCGCATCGACCCAATTCGGGGCCGAGCCGAACGCGAACGTGGCCTTTGTGGACGCGGCGATGCCGGGGATGCTGCCGGTGATCAACGAATATTGCGTGGAACAGGCGGTGCGCACCGGGCTTGGCCTGAAGGCGGATATCAACCTGAAATCGGCGTTCGACCGCAAGAACTATTTCTACCCCGACCTGCCGCAGGGCTACCAGATCTCGCAGCTGTATCACCCCATCGTGGGCGAAGGCGAAGTGCTGGTCGAGATGGGCGACGGCATCGCGCGCATGGTGCGAATTGAGCGTATCCACATGGAACAGGACGCGGGCAAATCGATCCACGACATGGACCCGCATATGTCCTTTGTCGACCTGAACCGCACCGGTGTCTGCCTGATGGAAATCGTCAGCCGCCCCGATATTCGCGGGCCGGAAGAGGCCGCCGCCTATATCGCCAAGCTGCGCCAGATCATGCGTTATCTGGGCACCTGCGACGGCAACATGCAGAACGGCAACCTGCGGGCGGACGTGAACGTCTCGATCTGCTTGCCAGGGGCTTATGAGAAATATCAGGAAACACAGGACTTCTCGCATCTGGGCACCCGTTGCGAGATCAAGAACATGAACTCGATGCGCTTTATCCAGCAGGCGATCGAGGTCGAAGCCCGCCGTCAGATCGCCATCGTCGAAGGCGGCGGTACGGTCGATCAGGAAACCCGCCTGTACGATCCGGACAAGGGCGAGACCCGCTCGATGCGGTCGAAGGAAGAGGCGCATGATTACCGGTATTTCCCCGACCCCGACCTGCTGCCTTTGGAGATCGAACAGGCATGGGTTGACGACATCGCGGCCAAGCTGCCAGAACTGCCCGACGACAAAAAGGCACGGTTTATCAGCGAATTCGGCCTGACCGACTATGACGCCTCGGTCCTGACGGCCGAGGTCGAAAGCGCCGCCTATTTCGAAGAGGTCGCCAAGGGCCGCAGTGGCAAACTGGCCGCGAACTGGGTGATCAACGAGCTGTTTGGCCGCCTGAAGAAAGAAGACCACGACATTACCGAGTCTCCGGTCTCGCCCACGCAACTGGGCGGGATCATCGACCTGATCGCTTCGGACGCAATCTCGGGCAAGATCGCCAAGGACCTGTTCGAGATCGTCTATACCGAAGGCGGCGACCCGACGAAAATCGTCGAAGAGCGCGGCATGAAACAGGTGACAGACACCGGCGCCATCGAGGCCGCCTTGGACGAGATCATCGCCGCCAATCCGGCACAGGTCGAAAAGGCCAAGGTGAACCCGAAACTGGCCGGTTGGTTCGTCGGTCAGGTGATGAAGGCCACCGGCGGCAAGGCCAACCCGAAGGCCGTGAACGAATTGGTGAGCAAAAAGCTGGGATCATAAGTCCCCGGCTGCCCAAACGGAACGGAGTCAGGCCATCGGCTTGACTCCGTTTTTGTTTCCGCTCTTTCTTCGGCACCAGAGAGGTAAGGTGCCATGCAGAAAAGATTTGATCAGGAACTCGAAGACCGGCTGATGCGCTACGCGGCCATCGACAGCCAAAGCGACGAAAACTCGGCCTCGACCCCCAGCACCGAAATTCAGTTCGATATGCTGCATCTGCTGCAAAAGGAACTGACCGACATCGGCGCGCAGGATGTTGAACTGACCGCCGACAGCGTGGTCGTGGCGACCATCCCCGGCACGGCTGAGGGTCCGACCGTGGGCTTTCTGGCCCATGTGGACACCGCGCCCCAGTTCAATGCCACAGGCGTCAAACCACGGGTGATCAAAGGATATAACGGCGGCGATATCACCTTCCCCGACGATCCCGATCTGGTTCTGTCGCCCGAGGAACACCCCTATCTGGCCGAGAAGATCGGGCACGACCTGATCACCGCATCCGGCACCACCCTGCTGGGGTCGGACGACAAGGCGGGCGTGTCGATCCTCATGACGATGGCGCGGCATCTGCTTGAAAACAAAGACATCCCCCACGGCCCGATCCGAATCGCCTTCACCCCGGATGAAGAGATCGGGCGCGGCGTGACGGAGCAACTGCCCAAGGATCTTGGCGCGGATTTCGCCTTTACGCTGGACGGTCAGCAGGTGGGCGAGATCGAATATGAAAGCTTCTCGGCCGATCAGGCAGTGATCCGGGTCAAGGGTGTGTCGATCCACCCGGGGCTGGCGAAAGACAAGATGGTGAACGCGGCGCATCTGGCGGCGAAGATCGTGCAGACGCTGCCTCAGGCCACCATGACGCCCGAAACCACAGACGGGCGCGAAGGGTTCATCCACATCACCGACCTGAGCGGCGGTTCCTCGGAGATGGAGATCAAGCTGATCCTGCGCGACTTCGAGATGGACGGGCTGGAGGCACAGCGCAACATCGTGCGTCAGGTCTGCGATGCGGTGCAGGCTACCGAACCGCGCGCGCAGATCACCTGCGACATCAACCACCAGTACCGCAACATGCGCTACTGGCTGGAAAAGGACATGACCCCGGTCGATCTGGCCCGCGACGCCTGCCGCGAGCTGGGGATCGAGCCGCTTTCCGTCCCGATCCGCGGCGGCACCGATGGCTCGCGCCTGACCGAGTTCGGCACGCCCTGCCCCAACCTGTTCACCGGCATGCAGTGCATTCACGGGCCGCTGGAATGGATCTCGGTACAGGACATGGCACAGGCGACCGAGCTGTGCCTGTCGGTTGTGGCCAAAGCGGCGCAGGCCAAGTGATGAAATGTGCCGGTGGGGCAAGGTCTCTTTCCCGCCGGGATCAACCTGATAAGTTGGCGGCAACAGGCACTAAGGATCAGTTGATGCAGCGCTACGAATACAAGGTCGTCCCCGCCCCGCAGAAAGGGGTCAAGGCCAAGGGTGTCAAAACCGCCGAGGGCCGGTTCGCCGCCTCGGTCGAGCAGGTGCTGAACCAGATGGGACAGGACGGCTGGGAATATCAGCGGGCCGAGCTGCTGCCCAGCGAGGAACGCTCGGGCCTGACCGGATCGACCACGAACTGGCGCAATGTGCTGGTGTTCCGGCGTGCGGTTGAACAGGCTGTCATTCCCACGCCATCGCCCACGGAAACGCCCGAGGGCGTGCCGCTGGCTCAGCCGGTGCCGGGGCCCGAAACGGTACAGGCCCCCGAGCCGATTGCGGAAGAGGCGAAGGACCCGCCGCTGACGCTGAAAACACCTGAAGGCAATCCGGAAGAGCCCGAAAAGCCTTAAGCGGCACTGCCCCGCGCGCGACCGCGCCAAAGAGTCTTATCAATTTCACCCCCGCTGTGGCATGTTAACGATGCAACAAAAGGGGGCTTTGAGATGGCAATACGGCAGACCCACGGGCGCAAGCGCCTGTATGACAGCATTCTGGACACCGTCGGCGATACGCCCTGTATCCGCGTTGGCCGGATCGCTCCGGATCACGTGACGGTCTATGTGAAGTTCGAGGCGTTTAACCCCGCAGGGTCGGTCAAGGACCGGCTGGCGCTGAATATCATCGAAGCGGCGGAACGGGACGGGTCACTGAAACCCGGACAAACCGTGGTCGAGGCGACCTCGGGCAACACCGGGATCGGCCTTGCGATGGTTTGCGCCGCCAAGGGCTATCCGCTGGTCGTGACCATGGCCGACAGTTTTTCCGTCGAACGCCGCAAACTGATGCGTTTTCTGGGCGCGAAGGTTGTGCTGACCCCACGGGCGCAAAAGGGTTTTGGCATGTACACCAAGGCCAAGGAACTGGCCGAACAGAATGGCTGGTTCCTTGCCAGCCAGTTCGAAACAGCCGCCAATGCGGATATTCACGAAACCACCACCGCGCGGGAAATTCTTGCCGATTTCGACGGCGGTAAGCTCGACTATTGGGTCACCGGCTATGGCACCGGCGGAACGATTTCCGGCGTGTCTCGGGCGCTTCGAAAAGAACGTCCCGAGACCAAGATCATTCTGACCGAACCCTCCAATGCCGCCATCGTGTCGTCGGGTTACACCAACACCCGCAACGGCGCGCATCAACCGACCGAGAGTCACCCCAATTTCGAGCCGCACCCGATTCAGGGCTGGACACCGGACTTTATTCCATGGGTGCTGCAAGAGGCGATCGATAATTCTTACTATGACGAGATGATCCCCGTTCCCGGCCCCGAAGGCATCGAATGGTCCCGCCGTCTGGCCGCGGAAGAAGGCATCTTCACCGGAATTTCAGGCGGATCGACCTTTGCTGTGGCGATGAAAGTGGCCGAAGACGCGCCGCAAGGCTCGGTCATGCTGGTCATGCTGCCTGACACCGGCGAGCGGTACCTGTCGACCCCGCTGTTCGAAGGGATCGAGGAAGACATGACGGAAGAAGAACGCGAGATTTCTAATTCTACCCCGTCGGCGCAGATGGATGCAGGTTAACCGGATCGGATTCTGACAGGGGCTGTTCCGTCCCCTGTCAGGTTCCGATATCCAGTGCCAAGGCGTGAATGCGCGGCACGATATCGCCCAGTGCCTTGTGAACGGCCCTGTGGCGGGCGACGCGGGACTGGCCCTCGAACGCGGCGGCGCGGATGCGCACGTTGAAATGGCTCTGGCCGCCGTCCTGATACCCCGCATGACCGCGATGGCTTTCGCTGTCATCGATCACCTCCAGCTCGCGCGGATCAAAGGCGGCCTGCAGGCGTTCGCGGATTTCGTCGGTCACGGTCATTTTTCTGCTCAGCGGCAAAATTTTTGCCGCCCCCCTCTTCTACTTTCGGCTGCTTAGATTAAACTGCTGCCTCCGAGTCGAAAAGACACGTTCGTGAGGATCAGTATATGGCCAAGTCAGACCCCTTTGGATTCGATATGTCCGTTTCCAGCGCCAAAAAGAAAAACCCGCGTGGGCGCAGGGGCATGTCGGGTGCGTCTGAAACCTCGGTCCGGATCTGTGACCACGAAGGCTGCGAAGAACCGGGCAAGTTCCGCGCGCCCAAGGCACCGGACGTGCTGGATGATTTCTTCTGGTTCTGCCAGCAACACGTGCGCGAATATAACCAGAAATGGAACTTTTTCGACGGCACGACCGAGGCTGAACTGAACGCGCAACGGTCCAAGGACAAGGTGTGGGAACGCGAAACCAAGCCGATGGGCGACCCCGAAGCCCGCGCCTGGGCTCGTCTGGGCATCGAAGACCCGCATCAGGTGCTGGGCGCAAACAGTACGCAGAACAAGGGCCGGACCTCGGGCGGTGGCGGCCGCCGCCTGCCCCCCACCGAACGCCGCGCGATTGAGATTCTGGAAGCCAATGACAGCTGGACCAAGGCCGAGGTGCGCAAGGCCTACAAAAAGCTGATCAAGGTCCTGCACCCGGACATGAACGGCGGCGACCGGTCTCAGGAAGAGCAGTTGCAAGAGGTTGTCTGGGCCTGGGATCAGATCAAGGACAGCCGGAACTTCAAATAACTTTGGCCGGGCGCTCTGACCGACACGGGCGTCCGATCTGAAACAGGCGCACCCCCGCAGTTTCACTGCAAGGGGGCTTTTGGGTGATTTTTTCCACCCAATCCGCTATTCTAGGCATGTCATTTGATCGACCTTTGCGGTCTTGTTCTTGCGTTGCTGCATTTAAGAAAGGCGAGGGATATGCGTCTCATTCCATTGATCCTGTTGGGGCTACTCTGCATTGCGCCCCACCAAAGCCAGGCCCAGGGATGTCTGCGTCTGGATCTGGACAGCACATTCACCATCGGCGACATCCCCGGAGATGCCCCGCCCGAGGGGTTCATCTGCTACAACCTGTCGTTCCCGCGCGGCCAGAACATGAGCATCGAGCTTGCCAGCGGCCGGAATGTCTCGATTACGGTTCCCGGCTACTATGACGCGCGCAACGACCGGCAGTTCCTCGGCGATTTGCCTGGGCATCTTGAAATTCGGGTCTTTCAGATGCTCCGTTCGGCCCGGCCGGAACCTTTCCTGGTCAGGCTGCGGTTCGAGCCGCCCGGAAACGGCTAAGACAGCAAGAGCTAAGGTACCGATAAGGCCAGTTTCAAAGAAACATCCGCCGACGTCTCGACACGGGCGGCTTTCCCTTGCCCTTGCCTGCAATATGTTGCACCACACACAGGTTCAAACCCGGCAATTCGGGCCAAAGGATAAGGACAAGGCGCATGGCTGACGGATCGATCGATATCAACGCGAAACCCACCGAAGATATCTCGGTCCGTGAGGTGTTCGGCATTGACAGCGACATGGCGGTCAAGGGCTTCGCCGACCGCAGCGACCGCGTGCCCGTCGTCGATCCGACCTACAAATTCGACCCGGAAACCACGCTGGCGATTCTGGCAGGCTTTGCCCATAACCGCCGGGTGATGATCCAGGGCTATCACGGCACCGGCAAGTCGACCCATATCGAACAGGTCGCCGCGCGTCTGAACTGGCCCGCCGTGCGTGTTAACCTGGACAGCCATATCAGCCGGATCGACCTGATCGGCAAGGATGCGATCAAGCTGCGCGATGGCAAGCAGGTGACCGAGTTCCACGAAGGCATCCTGCCCTGGGCGCTGCGCAACCCCGTCGCCATCGTGTTCGACGAATACGACGCGGGCCGCGCAGATGTGATGTTCGTGATCCAGCGGGTGCTGGAGCATGACGGCAAGCTGACCCTGCTGGACCAGAATGAGATCATCACGCCCAACCCCAACTTCCGCCTGTTCGCCACCGCGAATACTGTGGGTCTTGGCGATACCACGGGCCTCTATCACGGCACCCAACAGATCAACCAGGCACAGATGGACCGCTGGTCGCTGGTCTCGACCCTGAACTACCTCAGCCACGATGCCGAGACCATGATCGTTCTTTCGAAAGCGCCCCATTACAACACCGAGAAGGGCCGCAAGACAGTCAGCCAGATGGTGACCGTGGCCGACCTGACCCGAACCGCCTTCATGAACGGCGATCTGAGTACGGTGATGAGCCCGCGGACCGTGATCAACTGGGCGCAAAATGCCGAGATTTTCCGCAATGTAGGCTATGCGTTCCGCCTGTCCTTCCTGAACAAATGCGATGAGTTGGAGCGCCAGACGGTGGCCGAGTTCTATCAGCGTTGCTTTGATGAGGAATTGCCGGAAAGCGCGGCGTCTGCGAGTTTGGGGTGATGCGCAGTGCCGGCAAAATCCCAATTTTGCTGACGCTTTATGCACTCACAACCGAGGCTGCTATCTCTGAAGTGCGTTTTCCGTGTATTGAAAGGTATGTGTATTCTCACAATAAGCTAATAGAGCTTGGCTACGACATATTTGCTATTTGCGAGAAAGTTGCGACCGGCCCGCTCGAGATCAGAGAACCTGAAAGCGGCCGGATATCGAGCGCAATTACCGAATTCGGGCAAGTATTCTACATAGAGAGACTCGAGATGATTGACGATGAGCCTTGGCTGCAAGTCGTCAAACCACCGAGCAAAAACTGCGATGATCAAACTGAGAAATACGCTATCAGATTGGAGGGTCTCAGATGTACCTTTCCCAACAAATAGCATGGGTGTGCCTTTGAGAGGGCAGACAAACTGAGGATTTTACCCATGCAGACAGGCCTTAGAGATAAAGTAGACTTCGCAACCTTGGTCAAGCGCGGTAATCTTGTAACGCGATCTGCAAATCGCAATCTCCGTGCAAATTTCTTGCAAGGGCAGGTGTACATCAATGAGTAAACCCAACGACAACCCCGCCGATCCGTTCAAGAAGGCGCTGGCCGAGGCCACCAAGGTCATGGCCGACGATCCCGAACTGAACGTCACCTACACGGTCGATCCGTCGGGCATGACGGGCGAGTCGATGCGCTTGCCGCAGGTCAGCCGCCGGATGACGCGGGAAGAGGTTTTGCTGGCCCGCGGCACGGCGGACGCTCTGGCCTTGCAGCGCAAGTATCATGATGACGCGACCCATGCGCGTTATGCGCCGCCGGGCGATATAGCGCGCGACCTGTATGAGGCCATGGAAGTGGCCCGGTGCGAAGCGATGGGCGCGCGGGATATGCCGGGAACGGCGTCGAACATCGACGTCAAGATCGGGCATGAGGCGATCCGGCGCGGCTATGATCAGTGCAAACAGCCTGCCGAGGCCCCGCTGTCGGTGGCGGCGGGCTATCTGATCCGCCATCTGGCCACCGGGCGCGATCTGCCACCGGCGGCGGCGAATGTCATGAACCTGTGGCGCGGGTTCATCGAGGAACAGGCCGGGGGCACGCTGGAAAACCTGCAGGACATCCTGTCGGATCAGGCGGAGTTCGCCAAATTCACCCGTCAGGTGATCAAGGATCTGGGATACGGCGACCAGTTGGGCGACGACCCGGATGAACTGGACGAGGACCAGGAAGATCAGACCGAAGACGATGCCGAGGAACAGCCCGATCCCGACAGCACCGGACAGGATGAACAGGACGAGCAGGATCCGGACGCAACGCCCGAGCAGACGCAGGAAGAACAGCAGGACCAGTCCCAGGCCCAGGTCTCGATGGATGAGATGGCCGAGGATGAACTGGGCGATGAGGCTGAGATGCCTGAAGGTGAGGCTCCGCTGGAGCCGCCCGCCCCGCCGCCCGCGTCCGAGGCCGACCCGGATTATAAGGTCTATCTGAACAGCTATGACGAAGAGATTGCCGCTGAGGATCTGGCAGAACCGGCGGAGCTGGAACGGTTGCGGGCCTATCTGGATCAGCAGCTGGAGCCCCTGAAGGGGGCCGTCAGCCGTCTGGCCAACAAGCTGCAGCGCCGGTTGCAGGCGCAGCAGAACCGATCCTGGGAGTTCGACCGTGAGGAAGGGATACTGGACGCAGGCCGTCTGGCGCGGGTGGTGGCGAACCCCACGACGCCGCTGAGCTTCAAGGTCGAGAAGGATACCGAATTCCGGGATACGGTCGTCACGCTGCTGTTGGACAACTCGGGGTCCATGCGCGGCCGCCCGATTTCCATTGCGGCCATCTGTGCCGACGTTCTGGCCCGCACGCTGGAACGCTGCAACGTGAAGGTCGAGATTCTGGGCTTCACCACCCGCGCCTGGAAAGGCGGTCAGGCGCGTGAGGCGTGGCTGAACGATGGCCGCCCGCAGCAACCCGGGCGACTGAACGATCTGCGGCACATCATCTATAAGGGCGCGGATGCGCCCTGGAGGCGAGCGCGGCCCAATCTGGGCCTGATGATGAAGGAAGGTCTGCTGAAGGAAAACATTGATGGTGAGGCGCTGGAATGGGCGCATCGCCGGATGCTGGCCCGGCGCGAGCAGCGCAAGATTCTGATGGTGATTTCGGATGGCGCTCCGGTCGATGATTCAACACTCAGCGTCAACCCGGCGAACTATCTGGAAAAACACCTGCGCGACGTGATCGCGATGGTGGAAAAGCGCAAGATAGTCGAGTTGCTGGCGATCGGGATCGGCCATGATGTGACCCGGTATTACGATCGGGCGGTGACGATTACGGATGTCGAGCAACTGGCGGGCGCGATGACGGAGCAGTTGGCCGCCCTGTTCGACAGCGATCCGCGCGCGCGGGCGCGGGTTATGGGAATGAAAAAGGCCAGCTAAGGCTGGCCTTGCCTCCGACGGGAGTATTTTCCAAAAAGATGAAGGGGTCAGCCCCCGTTTGCATGAGGTGTGAGATGTTCCAGTCTTTCAAAGTGACCGCGCGCCCGGAACAGGGGCCGCCCCGGCTGGCGGCCTTGCGGGCGGAACTGGCGGGCGACCGGTTGGACGGATTTCTGATCCCGCGTGCAGATGCGCATCAGGGCGAGTATGTGGCACCCCGGGACGAGCGGTTGGCGTGGCTGACCGGCTTCACCGGATCAGCCGGGTTCTGCGCCGCGCTAAAGGATGTGGCCGGTGTGTTCATCGACGGGCGGTATCGCACGCAGGTCAAGGCGCAGGTGGCCGAGGACTACACGCCGGTGCCGTGGCCGGATGTCAGCCTGAGTGTCTGGCTGAAAGAGCAACTGCCAAATGGCGGCAAGGTTGGTTTTGATCCATGGCTGCATGCCGCAGGTCAGATCTCCGGCACCCGCAAGGAGTTGGATGGCAGCGGCATCGAGCTTGTGCCCTGCGACAACCTGGTGGATCGCGTGTGGGCGGATCAGCCCGACCCTCCGATGAACCCGGTCAAGGCGCATCCGATTGAATTTGCCGGTGAGACGGCAGAAAGCAAGACCGCGCGTCTGGCGCAGACGCTGCGCGAGGCAGGGAAATCCTCGGCGGTGATTACCCTGCCGGATTCGATCATGTGGCTGCTGAACATTCGCGGCTCGGACATTGCCTATAACCCTGTCGCGCACGGGTTTGCCATTCTGCATGCCGATGGCCGGGTTGATCTGTTCATGGCCGCCGCCAAGCTGACCGAAGTGCGCGATCATCTGGGCGATCACGTCTCGGTCTTTGAGCCCGAGGGCTTTCTGAGCGCGGTTGCAGCGCTGGAGGGTAAGGTGCAGGTCGATCCCAACACCCTGCCCCAGATCGTGGCTGACGCGCTGGGGGATCGGATGGAGGATGGCGGCGACCCTTGCGCGCTGCCTAAGGCCTGCAAGAACCCGGCCGAAATCGCCGGCAGTGCCGAGGCGCATATGCGCGACGCGGTGGCGGTTGTCGAGACCCTGTGCTGGCTGGATGCGCAGGAACCCGGCAGCCTGACCGAAACGCAGGTCGTGACCCGGCTGGAAGACAACCGCCGCAAGGACAATGTGCTGCAGGATATCTCGTTCGATACCATCGCGGGCACCGGACCCAACGGCGCGATCATGCATTATCGCGTGACCGAGGAAACCGACAGCCTGCTGCAGAACGGTCATCTGCTGGTGCTGGACAGTGGCGGGCAGTATCTGGACGGGACCACGGACATCACCCGCACCATTGCCATTGGCGAGGTTGGCGACGAGGAAAAAGCCTGTTTCACCCGCGTTCTGAAAGGCATGATCGCGCTGTCGATGCAGCGCTGGCCGGTGGGTCTGGCCGGTCGCGATATCGAATGCATCGCCCGCGCGCCCTTGTGGCTGGCCGGGCAGGATTTCAACCACGGCGTCGGGCACGGGGTCGGCGCGTATCTGAGCGTACATGAAGGCCCGCAGCGCCTGTCCAAGGTCAGCCATGTGCCGCTGGAGCCGGGCATGATCCTGTCGAACGAACCGGGCTATTACCGCGAAGGCGCATTTGGCATCCGCATCGAAAACTTGGTGGTCGTGCAAGAGGCCCCCGCCCTGCCCGGCGGCGATGCCGAGCGCGCCATGCTGAACTGGCGCACGCTGACCTATGTGCCAATCGACCGCCGACTGATCGTGCCCGAAATGCTGACCGCCGAAGAACGCATCTGGCTGAACGCCTATCACAGCGACGTGGCGGCAAAAGTCAGGCCAAGGCTGGGACTTGACGCACAACTGTGGTTGGATGCCGCAACCGCGCCGATCTGACACCAAACTGTTACATAGAATGGGCAGAGGAGAGGCCCCGACATCCGCGAGGGAAGGAGAATGCATGACCGAGATTACAATTCAAAAGGCCGCAGGCAAATGGAGCGTCCGTTCCGGCGGCGCGATTCTGGGCGAAACGAGCAACGCGCTGGCGCTGGAAGAAGGCGATTTGGCGCCTGTTATCTACTTTCCCCGCTCGGACATCGCGATGGCCTTTCTGGACCGGACAGACAAGGTCACGCATTGCCCTCATAAAGGGGATGCGGTGCATTTTTCCATCGTGAACAAATCCTCGGTCACGGAAAACGCCGCGTGGAGCTATGAAGACCCGGCCCCGGCGGTCGGTGAGCTGAAAGAGTATCTGGCGTTTTATCCGGCGGACTCGGTGAAGGTCGAGCAGATCTAAACCGCAACCTTTTCCTTTGGGCGGCTCGCGATCAGCGTGATCGCGGCCACCAGGGCAACACCGGACGCAACCCGCACCACCATCTGGAAATCATAAGCTTGCGCGATCAGGCCCACCACAGGGCCCGCAAGCAGGCCGGTAACCATCAGCGTATTCCAGTAAACCGCCGTCGCATGCGCGGGACGGTCCTTGGCGAAGGACTGAACATAGCTGATCCCGAGGCTGGCGTAGAAGCCATAATACAGCCCCTCGAGCGCGGCCCCGGCGAGCATCTGCGGGAAGGTCTGAACTGCGGCCAGCAACTGGATTGTCACCACCGCCAGCAAGGTCGTTGCGATCAGCGCCGGGCGCATACCGAACCGCGCGATGATCATCGGCGTGCTGAAGATGGCCAGAACCTCGACAAAGGTTTTGATGCTGAAGGCCAGACCGGGGGCGTAGCCGGGCAACCCAACCTCTTGCACGTAGAAGATCGGCAGGGATGTAAACGTCAGGGAATGCGCCAGCGACAGGCAGAACACGAAACCCGCCGCCAGCCAGAGGCCCCGCGCTGGTGTCGCGCCCTCGGGCGTGGCTGAGGCTGGTTTGGCTTTCGCCGCGATGTCGCGCGGCAGCGTTGTCCACCACAAGGCCAGCCAGATCAGGGCGACGCCAAGCGCGACCACAAACACGATGTTGGCCCCAAACCGGTCGGCGACCAGAAACGTCACCGCAGGTCCGATCATCCAGGCGGTGGATGTGGTGGCGCGCATATAGGCGTTGAAGCGGCTGCGCTCGATACTGTCGCGCTCGGCGATGCTGCCGCCCAGGCTGAACATGGTCGAAACGGCGCTGGAACTGATGCCGAAGCCGAGAACGCCCACGGTCATCACGGTCCACAGCGCTGGCGACAGGGACAGGGCAAAGCAGGCCGTCAGGAAGCCCAGCGCCGCGACCCCGATCAGGGGGAAGACGCGGGCCCCGTCATCGATCCGCCGGGCGAATTGCCTGTTGGCTACCAGCGTCAGGCTGACGGCCAGAACGGAATACACACTGATGATCCAGGGCTGGTATCCCAATCCGTCAACCAGAAAGAAGCCCATGAAGGGGATGATCATCGAACTGCAAATGGTCCCGCAGAACAACAGGAGCAAAAACAGAAGCCGTGTGGCGATCTGGCTGTCGGGCATGTTTTACAATCCTGTTAAAGACATGGTTTGTCTTTCAAATTTGGCCGCGCGATGCAACAGCCGCGTGCCCTGTGCTTTGAAATGGCTGGCATATGCATCTTGTGACGCGCCCCGCTCACGCACCTGTTGCATGCAAGTGATCGCGACAGGGGGCAAACTGGTGTGGGATGTGATCGGAGGGTGTCATGCATTTTTCACGTCGCGGCTTTGCGGGAATGGTTGGCGCAGGGGCATTGATGCCGGGCGTACTGTGGGCCCAGCAGGACCCGGTGCTCGAGGCGCTGCGCAGCACGCTTTACCTGAGCAGAACCCAGTTCGAAGACAGCATGGCCTACCTGAAAGATCGCGGAAACCCGGATGTGGTTCCAGGCCTGCTGACGGCGATGCGGTATTCCGACCGGCGGCGGGATGATATCGCCGAGGTGATGGAGGCGCTGACCGGCCAGAGACTCGGCACCGACTGGTTTGAATGGATGCTGTGGCAAGAGCGTAACCCACAAGTGGTGCCCCACCCCTCGCTGATCCCGTTCAAACGCGAAGTTCTTTTGGGGATCGATGCGAATTTCGACGTTTTTCTGCGGCCTCAATACCTGCAGCGGGACAAGATGAAGATCCGTCTGGAAGAGATTTCGTGGGGCGGCGTGCACAAGGACGGCATCCCCTCGCTGGACAATCCGACGCTGATCCCGGCCTCCGGTGCCAGCTATCTGAAGGGCAGCGATCTGGTCTTCGGGGTCGCCATCAACGGCGATGAACGCGCCTATCCGCTGCGGATCATGGGCTGGCACGAGATGTTCAATGAGGTGATCGGCGGCGTGCCTGTGGCGCTGGCCTATTGCACCCTCTGCGGATCGGGCATTCTGTTCGAAACGCAGGTGCAGGCGCGCCGGAAGCCGTTTGTCTTTGGCTCTTCCGGGTTCCTGTACCGGTCCAACAAGCTGATGTTTGACCGGCAAACGCATTCGTTGTGGAACCAGTACACCGGCAAGCCGGTTGTCGGCCCGCTTGTGGGCAGCGGCATCACGCTGAAGCAGCGCCCGGTGGTGATTACCACGTGGGAAAGCTGGAAAACCTCGCATCCCGACAGCAGGGTTCTGTCGCTGAAGACGGGTCACCGGCGAAACTACGGCTCGGGGGTCGTGTATCGCGATTACTTCGCGTCACCCAACCTGATGTTCCCGGCGCTGGTGGATCAGTCCGAGCATCGGCAAAAGGATTACATCTTCGCCATCCGCCAGTTCGGCGCGGCGCGGGCATGGCCGTTGGAGGCGTTCAGCCGGACCCGCGTGATCAACGACGCAATCGCCGACCGTCCGCTGGTTCTGGTTGGCAATTCCGACAGACGCACCGTGCGGGCGTATGAGCGGAAGTCCTACCGCTTTACCGCAGCCGATGGCGGTCTGGTCGATCAGGCGGGCGGCAAGTGGACCATGACCGAAGAGGACCTGATCGGCCCCGACGGAACCCGGCTGCCCCGGGTGGCGGGCCATATCTCGTACTGGTTTGCCTGGGACAATTACCTTGGGGATGCGGCCACGGTGTATAAGGGCTAGGAGTGTTCTTCGGCCGCGGTGGCGGCCAGCGCGCGGTTGTAGGCCTTGAGCGCGTCGATGTGATACAGCGCCCCGACCGGTTCTTCCTGACCGTCCTTATCGACGATGACAACGGGGATGCAGGGGATCTCCTCGCGGTCGAAATAGGGCATCGCGGCCTCAAGCGTAGCGCTGGCTTTGACGCACAGGCCCTGATCGATCAGGGCGCGCGCCTCGTCCTTTGTGATCGAGCGCTCATCGTCAATTGGCCGCATCACCGCCCCGGCCCGCAGCATCGCCAGCAGATAGGCCTGCGGCCCGGCGGCCAGATGCACATTGCGACGCTCCAGCTGCGTCAGGAAGAATGACCGATCCACAAGGCGCGAGGCCAGCGCGGTGGACATCGAGACCGAGACCATCACCGCCAGACCGATCTGCCAGTCTCCGGTCAGTTCGAACACGATCAGCGTGGTCGAGATCGGCGCACCCAGAACCGCCGCCGCCACAGCCCCCATGCCCGCAAAGGCATAGAGCGTGTGGGTGCCCGACACATCCGGCAGCAAGCCGGTGGCGATCAGGCCAAAGGCCAGCCCGGTCAGCGCACCGATCATCAGCGAGGGGGAAAACACACCTCCACCCATGCGCCCGCCCATGGTGATGGCAACGGCCACCGTTTTGACCACGGCAAACAGGATCGCCGTTGTCAGCACCAGATCGCCGGTCAGGGCGCGGATCGTCGTCTCATACCCCACGCCGATGATATGCGGGAACCAGATCGCCAGAAGGCCCAGCATGGCCCCCGAAACGGCGGGCCGCAGCCAACGCGGCAGGGACAGACGGGCCTGAACATGGCTGCCGATATCCTCGGCAAAGAAGATCGAACGCATCAGCAGCAGCGACACCAGCCCGCAGATCAGCCCGAGGATCAGGAAAGCGGGCAGTTCGACGTAGAACTGCAGCGAGCCGGGGGTTTCCAGAACAAACTCGGTCACGTCACCATATTCCAGCCGGTTGATCACCGTCCCCGCGACCGAAGCGATGACGATGGGCGCAAAGGCGTGAACCGCGAAGTGGCGCAGCACCACCTCGAGCGCAAAGATTGCCCCGGCGATAGGCGCGTTGAAACTGGCCGAAACGGCGGCAGCCACGGCGCAGCCCAACAGGTCGCGCCCGGTGATCCCGTCGGCATGGATGCGGTTGCTGACCCAGGTCGAGATAACCCCCGCCATATGCACCACCGGCCCTTCGCGCCCGGTTGACCCGCCGGAACTGAGTGTGATCAGCGAGGCAAAGAGCGACGCGACACCCGCCTTGGTTTCCACCCGGCCATCGGTCACGGCGGCGCCTTCGATGACATCGGCAACCGAACGCACGCGCCCGTCATCGGTGAATTTATGCAGGATCACGCCGACAACCAGCCCGCCGATCACGGGCGTGATGAACACCATAATCCACGGAAGTTTCTCGGCATGGCTGTGCAGCAGCAGGATGTCTTCGGTCTGGTAGATATAGGCTTGCAGGGCCTGAATGCCTTTGCGGAACCCAAGCGCCATGAAGCCCGCCGCGATCCCGATGGCCAGAGCGATAAACCAGAACTGGATCTGGCTTGGCCCGCGCCGGCGCATGACCTGCCACGCATCCCGGATCGCGGCCAAAGCCTGATTGAACTGGTTGCGCAGAACGGTGCGGGTGGACTGGGTCATTTGCCCTCGGGGATCAATTCATATCCCTTAGTAAGCCACGCGAGGACCTGAGAAAAGTCGGTTTACAGGTGATTGTTGGCGAGTGTTACGCCTTACGCGTCCAGCAGGGCGCGGGCGGCGGCGCGGGCTTCGTCGGTGATGGTGTCGCCTGCGACCATGCGGGCGATTTCATCGACCCGGTCGGGGGTCGCCAGCGGGATCACGGTCGACAGGGTTTGGCCGCCCGTCACCTGTTTCTGCACCCGCCAATGATGCGCGGCCCGTGCGGCGACCTGGGGCGAATGTGTCACCACCAGAACCTGCCCGCCCTGCGCCAGCGATGCCAGACGGCGGCCAACCGCATCGGCGGTGGCCCCACCGACGCCGCGGTCGATCTCGTCAAAGATCATGGTGCGGGCGCTGTCATCGCCGGTCAGGCAGACCTTGAGCGCCAGCAGAAACCGGCTGAGTTCCCCGCCCGAGGCGATCTTGTTCAGCGGGCCCGAGGGCGCGCCGGGGTTGGTGGCGACGGTGAAGGCCACTGCGTCGGTGCCTTCGGGGCCGGGATCGGTGGCTGTGATTTCGGTTTTGAACACCGCCCGCTCCATTTTCAGTGGTGCGAGTTCGGTCATGACGGCGCTGTCCAACTGCCCGGCGGCCTGTTGGCGCAAGGCGCTGAGCGCACTCGCTGCCGTGTCATAGGCCGCCTGCGCCGCATCCACGGCGGCGCGTTTGTCGCTAAGGTCGGCATCACCCGCGTCCAGTCGGCTCAACCGGTCGCGCAGGGTATCGGCGAAGGCGCCCAAATCGTCCGGCCCGACATCATGCTTACGGGCCAGCGCGCGGATTGCGAACAGGCGTTCTTCGGCCTGTTCCAGCTCTGCCGGATTGAAATCGAGCGCCTGCAGACAGGTGTTGACCCCATCCTGCGCCTCGCCCAGTTCGATCAGGGCACGGCCCAGAGCGGCAATCGGTTCCTCCAACTGACCGCCTGCATTGTCCGCGACCCCTTCGAGCCAGCGCACGGCGTCGGCCATCGCGCCCTCGGCCCCGTCCCCGCCCAGCAGGTCGAAGGCGCGGGCCACGTCGTCGCGGATGCGCTCGGCCCCCTGCATCATGCGGCGGCGCGCATCGAGTTCCGCATCCTCGCCCGGCTGCGGGTCAAGCTGGTCCAGTTCGGCGACGGAATGGCGCAGGAATTCTTCCTCGGCGCGCATGACGTCCAGCGCGGATTCGGTCTGAGCCAGCGCTTTGCGGGCGCGGGACATCTGGGTCCACGCGTCACGCACGGCGGCAAGGTGATCCCCTGCCCCGGCATAGGCATCCAGCATGGCGCGGTGGCCGCGCGGGTTCAGCAGGCCGCGATCATCGTGCTGGCCATGCAACTCGATCAGGGTCTCCGACAACGCCCGCAGCACTTCGCCCGAGCACCGCCGGTCGTTGACCCATGCGGTTTTGCGCCCCTCGGCGGTGTTGACGCGGCGCAGGATCAGGTCTTCGCCGCCGGGCAGACCCGCATCGGCCAAGACGGCATGGGCGGGATGGCCTTCGGGCAGTTCGAACTCGGCCACGACTTCACCCTGCGCAGCGCCCTCACGGACCAGTTCGGCCCGCCCGCGCCAGCCCAGCACAAATCCCAGCGAATCCAGCAGGATCGACTTGCCCGCGCCGGTCTCACCGGTCAACGCGTTCAGACCCGGCTGAAACGTCAGTTCCAACCGGTCGATGATCAGCATGTCGCGGATATCGAGGGCGCGCAGCATCGGGTCTTTAGCGTCCCTCGCCTTCAGCCATGGCCGTTACAACCACTCACCCTTGATGGTCTGACGGTAGATTGTGGACAGCCAGTTGTTGCCACGGCTCTTAAGATCCAACCCGCGCGAGGTCAGCAGCTTGTAAGCGTCGTCATACCATTCCGTGGACTGATAGTTGTAGCCCAGGATCGCACCCGCCGACTGCGCCTCATCCAGCAGGCCCAGCGACAGATAGGCCTCGACCAGACGATACAGCGCCTCAGCCGTGTGTGATGTGGTCTGGAAATCCTCGACGACAACGCGGAAGCGGTTGATGGCGGCGGTATAGTGATCCTGACGCAGGTAGTAGCGCCCGATCTCCATCTCTTTGCCGGCCAGATGGTCAAAGGCCAGATCAAATTTCAGCACCGCCGAGGTGGTGTATTCGCTATCCGGATAAACCTCGATCACGGTCCGCAAGGCCTGCAGCGCCTGAAAGGTCAGGCCCTGATCGCGGCCCACTTCGTCGATCTGGTCGTAATAGCTGAGCGCCAGCAGATACTGCGCGTAAGCCGCATCTTCATCGGTCGGGTAGAAATCGATGTAACGCTGAGCGGCAGCGCGGCTTTCCTCGTAATTCTTGTCGTTGTGATACGAGAACGCCTGCATGATCAGCGCGCGTTTGGCCCAGTCGGAATAGGGGTAAAGACGCTCGACCTCCGAGAAGTACCACGCCGCATCGTCCGAGCGATTCTGGGAAAGTTCAAACTCACCACGGGTATAAATCTGTTCCGGCGTGAAGCCTTCCAGATTTTGATCGCGGTCCGCACCTTTGCTGCTGCACGCCGCCAACGCTGCTGCCAGAAGAATCGCACCTGCGAATCTGACTGCCGCTTTGCTGCCAACCATACCGCCCATCCTTGTCGTCTTACCTAACGGGGCCCGCCCCGGATCAGGCCTTGGTCTAGCATAGATATTTCCGGTGCAAAACGCCTTATCCGCGCTCTGGCGCAAATGTCGTCAGAGTTGATCAGGTCAGGCAACTTCCGGAATTTCGTCCAGAACAAGGCCCTGGCCCGGCAAACGCGCGGCCTGTTCGGGCGTGCACAGGATCGGACGCACCGCACCGGGGGTTTCGAACAGTTTGCGCAGCAGCGTGTTCGTCATCGAATGGCCCGACTTGTCGCCGGTGAAATGCCCCAGAATCGGGCCGCCTGCCAGATAGAGGTCACCCAACGCGTCCAGCATCTTGTGGCGCACCGCCTCATCCGCACGGCGGAAACCGCCTGGTGTCAGCACCTCGTCACCCTGCACGACAACCGCGTTTTCCAGCGTGCCGCCCAGGGCCAGCCCGTTTTCGCGCATCGCTTCGACATCGGTGCGGCGGCAGAATGTACGGCAATCGCTCAGCTCGCGGGCAAAGGACCCGTTGCGCATGTCCAGCGTCTTTGTCTGGTCGCCAATGGCGTCGTCTTCGAAATCGATGTGGAAATCGATGATCAGACCGTCCGCCGGAGCAATCGACGCGCTGGCGCCTTCGCGCGATGCGGTCACGGGTTTCAGCACTTCGTAGGCCAGAACCGGGCTAGCCTGACGGCGGACACCCTTGGCCATGATCCCGCGCACGAAATCGATGGACGACCCGTCCATGATCGGAACCTCGGGGCCATCAATCTCGATCAGAGCGTTATGCACACCGCACCCGGCCAAAGCGGCCATAATGTGTTCAACGGTCGAAACCGAAACACCGGCCTCGTTCACCAGACGGGTGCACAGCGGGGTGCGTTCGACCACATCGTAGATTGCAGGGATGAGGGCATTGCCCAGCTCAATATCCGTCCGTTTGAACCAGATGCCGTGACCGGCGGCAGCCGGTTTCAGAACCATGGTTGCAGGCTGACCGCCATGCAGTCCCACGCCTTTGAACGTCACCGGAGATTTGAGCGTATGTTGCAAATTTAGCCTCAGTTGAGTGGAGTTCAGCCTGTGACGGCTGCGTTGGACACTCAGTTAAGGAAGAGACGGCTCAGGCTCAACTCACTCTTTGCAACCGAATGAAACATGAATGTGACAGATCGGCAAAACCCTGCTGACAACACTTTAAAGCAATGAAAACAAAAGAGAAAGGGCCGCCAAATGACGGCCCTTTGACCCTAATTTGTTACCGCGATCAGTTGGCCTGACGGCGCAGGAAGGCCGGAATTTCGATCCGTTCCTGATCCGGATCCGCCTCATCATGCGCAGGTGCCGTAGCGTCAGCCTGGCGCATTGTGGGCTGCTGACGGGGCGGTTGCGCGGGGGTATCCGGTGCGTGGCCGGTCATCCGGTCGATCAGCTTGTTGAAGCCAAAACCCCGGCGTTCCTGCTGCCCGGCCTGCGGCTGCGGCGCAGGTTCAGGCGACCGGGGCGCGGCCGCACGCGGCTGGCCGGACGGCGAGTTCTGAACGGCGGCCTGCAGGCGCTGCAGCGCCTCGGGCGAGGGGTTTCCGGCCGTGTTGGCGCGCGGCGCAACATAGCTTTCCGGCGCCGGTTCCGCAGGTTCGGGCTGCGGCTCAAACTCGGCCACGCGCGGCTGATAGGCCGGGGGCGGCAATCCGTCATCGTCCTGCTTGGACGACGCAACCTTGTCCGCGTGCCAGCTGTCGTCCCGCTCGGGCTCATCCACCGTTTCAAACAGCGAGGGCGCGATGTCCGATTTTTCCTCGGCCTTGGCAGCGACCACTTGTTCCAACTCGGGCTCTTCCGCCGAAACCGTGCGGGTCAGCGGGGCCGACATCGAACGGCGCGCGACCGGCACATCTTCGGTCTTTTCAGTGGCGTCGATGCCGGTGGCAACAACCGACACCCGCATGCCGCCTTCCATCGCGGTGTCGAGGGTCGAGCCGACGATGATGTTGGCCTCGGGGTCCACTTCCTCGCGGATGCGGTTGGCCGCCTCGTCCAGTTCGAACAGGGTCAGGTCATTCGAGCCGGTGATGTTGATCAGAACGCCCTTGGCGCCTTTGAGGCTGATTTCGTCCAGCAGCGGGTTCGCAATCGCCTTCTCAGCCGCCTGAATGGCGCGATCTTCGCCGGTGGCTTCGCCAGTGCCCATCATCGCCTTGCCCATCTCGTCCATCACGGCGCGGACATCGGCGAAGTCGAGGTTGATCAGGCCCGGACGCACCATCAGGTCGGTGACACCTTTAACGCCCTGATACAGAACGTCATCGGCCATCGAGAATGCCTCGGTAAACGTGGTTTTTTCGTTGGCCAGACGGAACAGGTTCTGGTTCGGGATGATGATCAGCGTATCGACGACCTTTTGCAGCGATTCAACGCCGTCTTCGGCCTGACGCATCCGCTTGGCCCCTTCGAACTGAAAGGGTTTGGTCACTACACCCACGGTCAGAACGCCCAGCTCACGCGCCGCCTGCGCGATGATCGGCGCGGCCCCGGTGCCGGTGCCGCCGCCCATGCCGGCGGTGATGAAACACATATGCGCACCGGCCAGATGATCGACGATCTGCTCGATGCTTTCTTCGGCTGCTGCGGCCCCAAC
Source organism: Ruegeria sp. F5 (assembly GCF_056533845.1). Lineage (NCBI taxonomy): Bacteria > Pseudomonadati > Pseudomonadota > Alphaproteobacteria > Rhodobacterales > Roseobacteraceae > Ruegeria > Ruegeria sp. F5. The sequence goes on from NZ_JBQFOU010000005.1 coordinate 183,422, forward strand.
GGTCGGACGGGCCCCTGCGCCCAGACCTTCGGTGACTTTCACGCCCAGTTGCACCCGCGCCGAGGACTGGCTTTGCTGCAGCGCCTGCGCGTCGGTGTTGGCAACAACGAAATCAACGCCGTCCAGTTGTTTTTCAATCATGTTGTTGACAGCGTTCCCACCCGCGCCGCCAACGCCAAATACTGTAATCCGAGGCTTCAGTTCGTCGTGCCCGGGCATCGAAAGATTCAATGTCATGCTCTGTCCGCCTGTATTTATGTCCCGCCAAAGCGGTGTTTTTCTTACCTATCCGCCTTTGATCCTACCGCTGATATGCAAAAAGGTCACGTCAAAAATCGCATGAATCCACAAAATATGGAGGAAATAAGGCAGCAGACAGCGGCATTTCGCGACCCCTGCGAGATATAGCGGAAACATCGCTGATCACTACAAGACATGCCAGGCCAGTGCGCATCATCTATATGCGTCACGCCTTAGATTTGTCTCAATTCAACTGCGGAAAACTGCTCAATGTCCTGCCGCGGGGCCTCTGACGGGCCTTGTGGATATCTTTAGGGATAATTCCGGGGGCCGCAACCCGTTTCTTTAGCTGATCGGGGCGCTTGGGCAGTTCAGGCTGTTTTCCGTGATGCTGCGAACCTCCTGAATCTCGCCATCGGTGAACGAGGCGAGCCGGACCATCAGCCGTCCTTCGTGCATGAATGGCCACCAGCAGACCGGAATGCCATCGCGGTCGTTGTCATAGAGAAAGCAGATCTGACCATTGGGCGTTGTGATCTGACCGTAGACGCATCCCTGCCCCTCTTCCCGCCAGACCGAGGTGGTGCGGGTCAGGAATTGCTCGGTTCCCACCAGATCACCGCTGCGGATTTCGTAGAATGTCACCGTTTTACCTAGGAGGGCATCCAGAAACGCCTCGGGCGTGATCACGGTTTGTGCCGCAGCCCAGCCCGGCAACAGGCAAGCACCGAGGATGCCCCGGCGCAGTGCCTTACCAATTGTCACGGAACCACCGGACGGCGCGCTTGAACGGGCGCGCGGCATAGGTGTCGACCGGGATTTCGAAATCCCACCATTCATCCTGCGGATGGGCCGCAAACAGGCTGAGCCCGACAACGGAAGAGAACCCCGGCCCGGTCGCCGATTGCGGCAGACCATGCACGCGCAGCGGACGGCCAAGCCGGACGCGTTGCCCCAGGATGCGGGTTGCAAGCCCGTCCAGCCCCATGATCTGACTGCCGCCACCGGTCAGAACGATCTGCTGGCTGGGCATATGTTCGAACCCGGCCGCATCCAACCGCACGCGGACCTCTTCCAGGATTTCCTCGACCCGAGGGCGCATGATGCCGATCAGTTCGGCACGGCTGACGGTACGCCGGTCATGTTCCCAATCGCCGGTGTCGCCGCCAATTTCGATCAGATCGCGGTCATCCGCTCCGGTGGCGTGCACACCACCGTTGAAGGTCTTGATGCGTTCTGCCACTGCTGTCGGCACGCCCAGCCCCATCGAGATATCGGCGGTCACGTGATCGCCGCCCATGCGCACGCAATCGGCATAGATCATGTGTTTCTTCATGAAAATCGAAACGCTGGTCGTGCCGCCGCCCATGTCGATACAGGCCGCGCCCAGTTCCTGCTCATCCTCGACCAGAGACGAAATACCGGACACATAGGCCGAGTTCGCAATTCCTGCCAATTCCAGATCGCAGCGCTTGATGCAGCGCACGATGTTCTGGATCGCCACCGCATCCACGGTCAGCATGTGCATGTCCACGGCCAGCGACTGCCCCATCTGCCCGCGCGGATCGATAAGGCCCGAGCGGTTGTCGAGCGCGAAATTAACAGGTTGCGCATGCAGCACCTCGCGCCCCGCGCCATAATCCGGCACGTCGCAGGCGTTCAGAACCCGCCCGACCTCGGCCTCGGTCACGACCTGGCCTTCCAGATCGACCTGCGCGTCCAGCCCGTAGGAGCGCGGGTTGGCACCCGAAAAACAGGCGATCACGTGATCGACGCGGATATCGGCCATTTTCTGGGTCGCCTGCAGAACCGTGCGGATGGCGCGCTCGGTTTCCTGCATGGCGGTAACTTCGCCAAACTTCACCCCGCGCGAGCGGGTGGTTCTGGCCCCGATCACGCGAAACCCGGTCTGTCCGGCCAGTGAACCAATGCTGTTATCCTCGCTCAGCCGCCCGGTTCCGTCAAAACGCAGCACGAGGCAGGAAATTTTCGAGCTGCCGATGTCCAGAATGGCGACAACACCGCGCTGCATCGCCTGCCTGCGCATCTGCCGCATGGCCCGTTGGGACTGATAAAGATCGGTCATCATGGTCGTTACTGCCCGCTACTCACATCTGATTTTGTATTCCACCAGTCTTCGCTGGCGGCTTTGGTCATTCTGATGGTCGGCCGCTGCCCCAGGCGCATGTCAACCACGGCCACGTCGCGTTCCAGAAGGTCCTGCACTTCGTTCACCGCCAGCACGCGTTCCAGCGCCCGCACCGGTTGATCGGTCGGCAGCATGATGCGCTGCCCGCGATCCAGCACCAGATCCCAGCGCCGCTCGCCCACGCGCACCAACCCGCGCACGCGGTCGCCAAGGCTGCGCGAGGTTCGGAACAGCTGAAGCGCCTCGCCCACATGCTGGTCGGCGCCTTTGCCCGCGATCAACGGCAGATGCGCGTGTTCCTTGCGCGAGGCTGTCTGATCCACATGCACGCCGGTTTCGTCCAGCAACTCGGTCCCGTCATGCGTCCGCCAGACAATGACCGGCTGCCGTTCGACAACGTCAATCTGCAGGATTCCGCCGGGGCGGATGCGCACGGTCGCGGATTTCACCGGGTCCAAGCCCGAGATCGTGTCGCGCATATGCTCGACATCCAGATCCCAGGAACTGATCGGGAAATCCAGCGGCACCACTTCGCGGATATCATCGGCCAGATCGGTGCCCGCGCCATCGATGGCCATCAGGTTGACCATGAATTCAGGCCGCTCCTGAATCGAGGTGCGGATGTCGGCGATATAAGCGCTGACCGCCTCGCGCCGGTCCGGGGACGCAAAGTAGATGCCAATCGCTGCCGCAACGGCGCAGATCGGCACGCCCAGTTTGACGCCCAGACGAATGCCGGGCGTCAGCATCCAGCGCTGGAACCGGTAGCTGAGCCGCGACGGCGCAGGGTCCGACCGGCCTGTGTTTCGACCGAACATCTTCGCCCCCCGCAAACGCAGAAGCGGCTGCGCATCGTGCGTCTCGGCGGTTTCGAATTCGGCATCCGGCCCGGACAGAGCCTTGGTCCGGTGGATCACCGGCGCGCGCGTGGCGGTCAGCGGTCGCATGAGGCGTCCTCCACCATCCAGGCGCAAAGCTGGCCGAATGTCATGCCGATATGCGCGGCCTGTTCGGGCACCAGCGAGGTTGGCGTCATGCCGGGCTGGGTGTTGGTTTCCAACAGGAAAAGGCCATCCGCGCCCATGCTGTCGTCCCAGCGGTAATCGGTGCGGGACACGCCCCGGCAGCCCAGAGCGTTGTGGGCCTTCACCGCATATTCCATGCAGCGGTCGAAGATGTCCTGCGGAATGTCGGCGGGCAGCACATGCCACGAGCCGCCAGGCTTGTATTTGGCGTCATAGTCATACCAGCCGCCATCCGTCATGATCTCGGTCACGGTCAGGGGGCGGTCGCCCATGACGGTCACGGTCAGTTCACGCCCTGCGACATATTTTTCGACCATCACCTGATCGGGCATCGCCTCGTCCAACTGCGGCGGCCCATTGGCGTTTTCGTGCACGATATAGATGCCGACGCTGGAGCCTTCGTTGTTGGGCTTGGCCACGTAAGGAGGCTCCATCACATGGACCTCGACCACCTCGACCTTGGGCACGATCATGCTGGGCACAATCGGCAGGCCTTCAGCCTGATAGACCTCTTTGCTGCGTTGCTTGTCCATCGCCAGCGCCGAGGCCAGCACACCGGAATGCGTATACGGAATGCGCATCCATTCCAGCAGGCCCTGCACACAGCCATCCTCGCCCCAGCGGCCATGCAGGGCGTTGAAAACCACATCCGGCTTGATGTCCAATAGGCGCGCATAAAGGTCGGGACCCGCGTCCAGCTCGACCACTTCAAAGCCTTCTCCCCCAAGGGCGGCCGCGCATTCGCGCCCAGAGCTGAGAGACACCTCGCGTTCCGCCGAGGGGCCGCCCATCAATACCGCCACTTTGGGGTTTGTCCTGCTCGACATACCCAACGTGTGCCTCAATGTCCCCGGACCTTATGTGGTGGTCCGTACTGCGTTTATGCCTTTGATCCGTCGCCGTTAATTGCCTGTTTTGGTCTGACGGTTGGGGCTTTATTCTGTCAGCGGATCACCGACCCGCATGATTTCCCACTCTAGCGTGATGCCGCTTGTTTCGTAAACCTTTTTTCGCACCTCTTCGCCCAGTCCTTCGAGGTCTGCGGCGGTTGCGTCACCGGTATTGATCAGGAAATTCGAGTGCTTGGGGCTCATCTGCGCGCCGCCCTTGGTTGCCCCGCGCATGCCCGCATCATCGATCACCTTCCACGCCTTTAGGTCATGCACATCATCCGCCTTGCCGGTGGACGAGAACCCGGCGGGGTTGCGGAAAGTCGACCCGGCGCTGCGGTCCTTGGTGGGCTGGGTCTCATCCCGTTTTTGCAGCTGCGCTTCCATGCGGGCGTGCAGTTCGGCTGGATCGCCCGCAGGGCCTTGGAAGGTGGCCGAGATCAGCACCGCGCCGTCGGGCAGGTCTGTTTGACGATACCGGAAGTTGAGGTCTTGCGGCGTCAGGTCAACGACATCCCCGCCCCGCGTCACGATAGTGGCCTTTTGCAGCACATCCGCCGTGTAGCTGCCATAGCAGCCCGCATTCATCCGTACCGCGCCGCCAACCGAACCGGGAATGGTGCGCAGAAACGTCAGGTCAACACCCGCATCCGCCGCCTTGCGCGCCACATGTGCATCCAGCGCAGCGGCTCCGGCGGTGACCAAGTTGCCTTGGACGGAAATCCCGTTAAACCCGCGCCCCAGCCGGATCACCACCGCCCGCAAACCGCCATCCCGAACGATGAGGTTCGAGCCGACGCCCATCGGGAAGATCGGCACATCTTCGGGCAGGTTGCGCAGAAAACCCTGCAGGTCTTCCACGTCTGCGGGCTGAAACAGATGATCCGCAGGACCGCCGACGCGCAGCCAGGTCAGGTCGTTCAGGGGGCGGGCCTGCGTCAGGCGGCCCCGGACGTCGGGCAACTGGGTCATCCGTCTGCCCGTGCCGCCAGACTGCGCCCGCCAACGCCGCCCATGATGGCGGCGAACAAGAAGGGCAGGACCGCGCCGGTCAGCCAGACGAAGGGGCCAAAGGCCCGGTCTTCCTCGCCGGTGCCCACGCCTGCCAGCATCACGATCAGCGCAAGTGCTGCGACAGAACTCAGCCCGATCAGCCATAGCAACCCTTTGAGGCCAATCCAGCGGCCCGCGACAAAGCCCGCAAGAGCCCCGAGGATAAGCGCGATCAGCGGCAGATAAGCGAAAGTGGCGATGTCGACCATGGGGCCTCCTGAAAACGGCCGTTACTTGTTGGTCGCCTTCATGCCCTGCATTTTCGCCTTTGTCCAACGGGTCAGGTAAATCACCGGCCAGCGCAGCACAGACATGCCTGCGACCAGTACGATCAGGCCGATCCAGGGACCGTTTTCATAGGTGACACAGCCCAGAATGGGGATGCCGACCGCAATCAGGATATACGCCCGCGTCCAGTGATTGTCCTTGCTGGGGATCATCGCCAGCACATTCGCGGCGATCCCCCATGCGGCGGCAAGGGCGAGGGACCAGCTCATTCCGCGATCTCTCGGCCCGACCATTTGCGCCAGTAGTAGCGGATGGGACGGCGGAACATCGAGACAAACGCACCCAGCGCCGCAACCGACCAGAACCAGCCGTGATCATAGCCCAGCCAGACGATCAGCACCGGCGCGCAGATCAGCAGGACGAATCCCGGTGGGAACTGCAAACGCATGGGCAACAAAGCGACCACAGTGGCGCAGACCACCCAGAGGGCGGCGAAGATCATCGAATAGTCCATACGTTCCTTCCGAGGGCCGAGGCTCTGCGCCCAGGGTATCACACTCTCAGGTTGTGCGCCATTCTGAGAAAGCGGTCAAACCGCCTGTTTTTGTTGCTGCAACCTCTCGGGCAACCCATTGGCCCAGGCGCTGATCGTACCGGCCCCGAGACAGACGACCATATCGCCCGGACGGGCCTGTTCGCGGACCAGACGCTCAAGGTCGTTTTCATCCAGCAGCGCGCGGGCGTGACGGTGGCCGTGGCGGATCAGGCCCTGCACCAGATCATCGCGCGAAGCACCCTCGATCGGGTCCTCGCCAGCGGCAAAGACCTCGGCGATGGCAACCACGTCGGCGTTGTTGAAGCAGGTGCAGAAATCCTCGAACAGGTTCGACAGGCGGGAATAGCGGTGCGGCTGGTGCACGGCGATCACGCGGCCTTCGGTGGCCTGACGGGCGGCTTTCAGGACGGCGGTGATTTCAACCGGATGGTGGCCGTAATCGTCGATGATGGTGACGCCCTCGACCTCTCCGACCTTGGTGAAGCGGCGGTTGACGCCACCGAAATTGGCCAGCGCGTCGCGGATTTCCGAAGCCTTCATGCCCAGATGGCGGGCCACGGCCACGGCGCTAAGCGCGTTCGAGACGTTGTGGTCGCCGGGCATCGGCAGGGTACAGCCTTCGATCACCTTGTCTTCGTATTGCAGGTGAATGTCGAAATGGGCGACGCCGCCCTTGTAGGTCAGGTTCTCGGCCCGCACATCGGCCTGCGCGTTGAAGCCATAGGTGCGCACGCGGCGGTCAGTGATGCGGCCGACCAGCGCCTGAACCTCGGAATGGTCGGTGCAGCAGACGGCGAGGCCGTAGAACGGGATGTTCGAGACAAACTCGTCAAAGCCCGCGCGCAGCAGGTCGAAATCGCCCCAATGCTCCATATGCTCGGGGTCAATATTGGTGACAATGGCGATGGTGGCGGGCAGACGGTTGAACGAGCCATCGGATTCGTCGGCCTCGACCACCATCCACTCGCCCTGCCCCATGCGTGCGTTCGAACCATAGGCGTGGATGATGCCGCCATTGATGACCGTAGGGTCGAAATCCCCGGCCACCATCAGCTCGGCCATCATCGTGGTCGTGGTGGTCTTGCCATGAGTTCCGGCGATGGCGATGTTGGATTTCAGACGCATGAGTTCCGCCAGCATGTCGGCACGACGAACCACCGGCAGGCCTTGCGCGCGCGCCTCATCCAGTTCCGGGTTGCCCGGTTTGATCGCGGTCGAGACTACGACCACGGCGGCGTTCTCGAGGTTTTCGGCACGCTGGCCTTCGAATATCTCAGCCCCCAGTTGCGCCAGACGATCTGTGATCTTTGAGGCTTTCAGATCCGAGCCCTGCACCCGGTAGCCAAGGTTCAACAGCACCTCGGCAATCCCGGACATTCCGATCCCGCCGATGCCCACAAAGTGGATCGGCCCGACGTCCTGCGGCAATTTGGTTGCTGGTTTCATGCGGTCTCCTTCTGCGCCAGTTGCTCGACGAGGGCGACCAGACGCTCGGTCGCGTCGGGCGCCCCGACCGACAAGGCAGCGTGAGCCATCTTCTGAGCGGCTTCGGGGTTGGTTAGAACCGTGGTCATTTGCTGGGTCAGCGCGGAAACGTCAAGGGCGTTTTCAGGGATCATGATCGCCCCGCCCGCCTGCACCAGCCCGCGCGCATTGGCGGTCTGATGATCGCCTGCTGCGGCGGCAAAGGGGATCAGGATCGACGGGCGGCCAATGACCGAGATATCGGCCACACTCGACGCGCCCGAGCGGCTGACCACCAGTTGCGCCTCCGACATGCGGCGGGGGACATCATCGAAGAACGGCTGAACATCGGCCTTGATGCCGTTTTCACGGTAGAATTTCTTGACCCGCTCGCCGTCCTCATCGCGGGCCTGATGCGAGACGCGGATGTAGGATCGCAGGAACTCGGGCAGCGCCGCAATGGCCCCCGGCACAACATCGCTGAGGATGCGCGCACCCTGCGAGCCGCCCATCACCAGAACCGACATCGGGTATTCGCCCGGCGGGATATAGGGGGCCGCCTCTCGCTCCAGCACGGCGGCGCGGACGGGGTTGCCGGTGTGAATGCCCCTTGCGCCCTCGGGCAGATCGGTGGGCCAGACGCCGCAGGCGACCTGAGCGACGCGGGTGGCGAAGAGCTGATTCACCCGGCCCAAAATGCCATTCTGTTCGTGGATCATACGCGGGACTTTCAGCAGCGCCGCCGCCCCCAGCGCGGGGATCGAGGGGTATCCGCCAAACCCCACCACCGCGTTTGGCCGGTCTCGCATCATCTGCACCGCCATGCTGGTAACCCCGGCTGCGATCCGGGGGCCTACCAGCGCCTTAGCTGCCAAACCGCCACGGGCGAAGGTCGCCGACGAGGCCTCGACAATCTCGACACCGTCCGGAAATGCCCCGGTATACCGCGCGCCGCGCGGGTCGGTGGACAGGCGCACACGCCAGCCCTTGTGCAGCATCGCCTCGGCCAGCGCCTGCGCGGGGAACATGTGCCCCCCGGTGCCGCCTGCCGCAATCAAAAGGTAAGGCGTGGTCATCACCCTCGTCCGCGCAGAATGTCACCCAACTCGCCCTGTGGGCGGGTGCGGGTGAAGGCCAACAGCATGCCAACCGCGATACCGCCCGCAATCAGCGACGAGCCCCCATAGCTGACGAAGGGCAGTGTCATGCCCTTGGCGGGCAGCAGGCGCACGGCAACGCCCATGTTGATCATCGCCTGCACGCCGAACATGCAGGCCAGACCGGTGCCTGCCAGACGGATGAACATGTCGCGTTCCCGCATCAGCCGCAGCAGTGACCGCACCACGATCAGCGAGTAGAGCGCGATGATGATCAGCACCAGGATCAGCCCGTATTCCTCGGCCGCGACAGCGATGATGAAATCCGTATGCGCATCGGGCAGAGACCACTTCACTTGCCCCTCACCCACGCCAACACCGAACAGCCCGCCCTCGCGGATGGCGTTCGTCGCGTAGCCAAGCTGGGTGGTCGGATCGACCTCTTGGTTCAGGAACCCGTCAATCCGTCGGGCAAAGTGTTCCGAGTTCGAATAGGCCAGCATCCCGCCCAGAACCACGGCCCCGGCCATGCCGACCAGCAGCAGCATCGGCGCGCCTGCCACAAAATACATCACGCCCCAGCCGAACAGGATCAGACAGGCCTGCCCGAAATCGGGCTGCAGCACCAGCATCGCCACAATCGCCATGCACAGCGCGAATGACCACAGCCGCCCGGGCGGGCCGTTGATCTCTTGCGAGGCTGCCAGCAGCCACGCTGCCACGACAACAAAACCGGGTTTCAGGAACTCAGACGGCTGCAGCGAGGCGAAGCCCAGCGAATACCACCGCACCGCCCCCTTGCCGAAATCGGTGCCGAAAACCGGCAGAAAGGCCAGCGCCACAAACGCGCCCAGAAAGCCCAACACCGCCAGACGCCGCACCAAAGTGGGGGACATCATCGAGGTCAGCAGCATCGCGATCAACGCCAGCCCGCCGAACAGCGCCTGCCGCTCGACATAGTGGAACGGATCGAACCCGTTGCGCCCGGCCAGCGGCGGCGACGAGGCCAGCCCCAGCAACAACCCGATGACAAACAGGATCAGCACGCAGGACATCGTCCAGCGATCAATCGTCCGCCACCACTTTGGAAGAATCGGTTCACCGCGCGTGTCCCGGACCGCGCCATACACCATCTCAGTCATGAGATACCGCCACTCTCTGCCTCGTTAACGCCCCGTTTTCGGGATCTGATTGAGAGTTTACAGGGGTTTTGGTGTTTCGGCTAGGGAAATGAGGGGCACCGGGAAAATTGCGCTACGTTGTTCCTGTGGAACTGTCCCGGTATAATTAACCCCACAAGTTAATTTGATATCGGAGGTTCATATGGTGAGTATTTCCAGCGAAGCGCAAAACTTGTTCTCGCAATACCTGACCTGCTGGAACAACCACGATCTGAAAGGGGTTGCGGCCTGTTTTGACGAACCTGCGATGTTCATTCTCCCGGCAGGGGCCATCGCCCTGCCCGACCGAACCGCGTTGGTCGCACTTCTGGAAAAGGTATTCGACGGGCTGGAGCAGGCGGGGTTCAGCCACACGACAATTGGCGCGGTCGAGGCCCGACTTTGCGGCGATGGGATTGCCATTGTGGACGCAAAAGACGTCAACAGGCTGAAGCATGACGGATCGCTGCTCGAGGCCATTGACGGGCACTACGTGGCCCGGAAGACAGAGGATGGCTGGCGGCTCACGGTGGCCGTTGCCTGTTCCAACGGCTGGCAAACGGGCTGAGTTCGGCAGTCGCAGCCAGACCACGTGATGGCCGCGACTTTTCCTTGCCTTCCGCCCCAAACCCCGCCATGCCGCGCGCATGACCTATGACACGATCATCCTCGGGGCCGGTGCAGCCGGTATGATGTGCGCGGCCCATTGCGGCGGGCGCGTGTTGGTGATCGACCACGCCAAAGCTCCGGGTGAGAAAATCCGCATTTCGGGCGGCGGGCGGTGCAATTTCACCAATATGTATGCGGGCCCTGCCAACTTCCTGACGCAGAACCCGCATTTCTGCAAATCCGCTTTGGCGCGGTACACGCAATGGGATTTCGTTGATCTTGTGAACCGCCATGGCATCGCATGGCATGAGAAGACGCTGGGGCAGTTGTTCTGCGACGGGTCCTCGAAGCAGATCATCCAGATGCTGCTGGATGAAATGAACCGCACCGGGGCTGAGTTGTGGGTTCGGACCGAATTTAAGGACCTGCGAAAGACCGAAAGCGGCTTCGACTTGGAGGTCGAGCGCGAGGGCCAACGCATCCCCCTCACCTGCCGCAATCTGGTGCTGGCCACCGGCGGCAAATCGATCCCCAAGATGGGCGCGACCGGATTGGCCTATGACATCGCGCGGCAATTCGGGTTGCGCCAGACCGAGACGCGAGCCGCGCTGGTGCCCTTCACCTTTTCGGACGGCAAGTTCAAAGACCTGTCGGGCGTCTCCCTGCCCGCCCGCCTGTCAAACGACCGCACCAGTTTTGATGAGGCGCTGCTGTTCACCCATCGCGGCCTCAGCGGACCTTCGGTGCTGCAACTGTCGTCGTATTGGCGCGAGGGCGAGGCGATCCGGGTCAACCTGATCCCCGATCTGCCACTATACGATCTGCTGCGCGATCAGCGGCAAAGCGGCGGGCGCAAAGCGCTGACCACCGAACTGGCCCGCCACCTGCCAGCACGGCTAGTCGAGCACCTGAGCAGCCAAATCCCGATGCTGGGCAATCTGGCCGACCAGTCCGACGCGGCGTTGACCGATCTAATCGAGGCTCTGTCCAACTGGCACCTGACCCCCTCGGGCACCGAGGGGTATCGCACTGCCGAAGTCACTCTGGGCGGAATCGACACCAATGATCTGTCGTCGAAAACGATGGAGGCCAGGGATGTCCCCGGCCTCTATATCATTGGCGAAGCGGTGGATGTCACCGGCTGGCTGGGCGGCTACAACTTCCAGTGGGCGTGGTCCTCGGGCCACGCCGCCGGAACTGCAATCGCGGCCCGTTAGCCGACACTTTCAATTGCGCGGCATCAGCCGACGACGTTATAGCCCCGTCCGCGCATGCAGTTGCGCACGATCACGGCCTGGTTCTGCGTGTTGCTGACCGCGCTTGCCCCGGCACCGATCAGCGCACCCGCAGCCGCAGCGCGCCCCAGATCGCTGGCGCTGTTGTCGATAATCGCCGTGGTCGCTGCCGCACCGGCCGCACCGATGGCCGCCGCGCCTGCGGTGTTGCTATCCAGCGTCGGCTGCGTGCGTGCCAAAGCCTGACAGTTCGCCAGATCGGACTGGTAGTTCGGCCCGACCGGACCGTCGATGATCGGTACATAGTTCGCCCCCGTATTGGCGCAGGCTCCGGCCAGCGCAACCACGGGAAGGACAAAGAAAAACTTGCGTGCAGACATTTCCGGCACCCCTTTTTTGAACTGCCATTGACGCAAACCCAATTCCCGATGCGCGTCAAGCTGATAGCCTAAAAACTTAAGTGACCGGCGGGCGATTGCAAGAACGGGGCTAAGCCAGCCGTTGTCGCACCTTCGCCGTAAAGTCGTCGCCGCGCTGTTCGAAATTGTCATACTGGTCAAAGCTGGCCGCAGCCGGGGCCAGCAGCACGGTTTCCCCCGGCTCGGCATCTGCCATCGCCTGTTCGACGGCGGCCTCCATCGTGATGCAGACCTGCGCGTCCGCTTCAAGCTGCATGGCGAATTTCGCGGCTTCCCGGCCAATGACATAGGCTTTCAGAACCTCGGTCGCGGCCCCGTTCAGGGCGGCAATCCCGCCCTCTTTTTCCAGCCCGCCGCATATCCAGCGGATCTTTTTGAACGCGCTCAGCGCCTTGGCCGCGCTGTCGACGTTGGTGGCCTTGGAGTCGTTCACATAGGTCACGCCCTCCGCCTCGGCGATGATCTGGCTGCGATGCGGCAGGCCCGGATAGCTGTGCAGCGCATCCTCGATCACGCGCGGCGCAAGGCCTAACGACCGGCAGGCCGCATAAGCCGCGCAGGCGTTCTGATGGTTATGCGCGCCGGGCAGGCCTTTGATCCCGCGCAGGTCAATCGAGCCGGTCTGGCGGCCCTTGCGGTATTCCGACAGATATCCCTTGCGGGCAAAGACCTGCCATCCCGGCCCGGTAAGCTTGCGTGCGACCGAGATACGGATCACCCGGTCATCCGCTGGCCCCTCGGACAGTTGACCGGCCAGAAAAGCACCTTCGTCCTCATCCACTCCGATCACGGCCCGGTCGGGTCCACCTTCGGCAAACAGGCGGCGCTTGGCGGCAAAATACCCGCCCATGCCGCCGTGACGATCCAGATGATCCGGCGAGAGGTTGGTGAACACCGCCACATCCGGCGTCAAAGAACGCGCCAGTTCGGTCTGATAGCTGCTGAGTTCCAGAACCACGACCGACCCGTCCGAACCCGGATCGATATCCAGAACCCCGCGTCCGATATTCCCGGCCAACTGCGCCTCGCGCCCGGCTGCGGTCAGGATGTGGTGGATCAGCGCCGCCGTGGTGGATTTGCCGTTCGAACCGGTCACGGCAATCACTCGGGGCGGCGTTTCGAAATTGTTCCACTCCGGGCCAGAGAACGACCGGAAGAACAGGCCGATATCGTTGTCCACCGGCACGCCCGCCTCGAGCGCGGCGGCCACAACCGGGTTGGGCTCGGGGTATAGATGCGGAATGCCCGGCGACACGATCAGCGCTGCGATCCCGTCAAACGCGCCGTGCCGGCGCAGATCGGCGCAATGGAAGCCTTCGACCTCTGCCGCTTCTCTTGCCGCCGGGTTGTCATCCCAGCAGATCGCCTCGGCCCCGCCCGCGCGCAGCGCGCGCGCCGTGGTCAGACCCGACCGGCCCAGCCCCAGAACCGCAACCTTCTGTCCTGAAAACCCTTTGACCGGGATCATGCTGCCCACCTTGTTCAGATATTCGAATGCGCCGCGACACTGCACCGAACACGCGCGGATTGGCAAGAGCGCCAAAGGCTCGCGCGCCAGCGCGAGCCCGGCCCAACAGGCGGCAGGCAGACCGCAGGTCCGCCGAACCTGGCGCGAGAGCTACCGGACTTTCAGCGTTGCCAGACCGATCATCGCCAGGATCAGCGAGATGATCCAGAACCGGATCACAATCGTCGGCTCGGCCCAGCCCTTTTTCTCATAATGGTGATGGATCGGGGCCATCAGGAACACGCGCCTGCCAGTGCGTTTGAAGTAAAGCACCTGGATGATCACGCTCAGCGCCTCGACCACGAACAAGCCGCCAACCACGGCCAGCACAAGCTCGTGCTTGGTCGCCACGGCAATTGCGCCCAAGGCCCCACCCAGCGCCAGCGACCCGGTATCGCCCATGAACACCGCCGCCGGAGGGGCGTTGTACCACAAAAACCCAAGCCCCGCGCCAAAGAGCGCCGAGGTGAAGATGAATATCTCACCGGTTCCCGGCACGTAGTGCACGTCCAGATACTCGGTAAAGTCGACGCGGCCCACCGCATAGGCGATGATCCCAAGGGTCGAGGCCGCGATCATCGCAGGCATGATCGCCAGCCCGTCCAGCCCGTCAGTCAGGTTCACCGCATTTGCGGCCCCGACGATCACCACGATCGAAAACGGGATGTAGAAAATACCCAGATTGATCAGCGTGTCCTTCAGCACCGGCACCGCCAACTGGCTTTGCAGCGCATCGGGGTGATGCAAAGTGGCCCACAGCGCCGCCAAAGCGGCAATAATGATGCCCAGCGCCAGCCGCATCTTGCCGGACACGCCTTGGGTGTTCTGCTTCGACACCTTGGCGTAATCATCGGCAAACCCGATGGCCGCATAGGCCAACGTCACGAACAGCACCATCCAGACATAAGGATTGTCCCACCGCGCCCAGATAAGCGTCGATGTCACCAGCGCGCCCACGATCAGCAATCCGCCCATCGTCGGCGTTCCGGCCTTCGAGAAATGCCCCTCGGGCCCGTCGTCGCGGATCGGCTGGCCCTTGCCCTGCTTCTTGCGCAGCACGTTGATCAGCGGTTTGCCAAACAGGAACCCAAAGACCAGCGCGGTCATAAAGGCGCCGCCTGCACGGAACGTGATATAACGGAAGAGGTTCCAGAAATCCCCTCCGTCCGACAAGGCGGTCAACCAGTAGAGCATCGCAAAACCTTTCTCACGCAGCGGTCGCGGGTACGGGCATCAGTCAAGCGCGCCCCCTTGCCCCATTTTCCGCAGAGCGTCAACAATCTTCGCCAGCGCCATGCTGAGCGAGCCTTTCACCAGAACAGTGTCACCCGGTTTGATAAGCCCCGGCAGATGTTCGGCCATCTCGGTGCTGGTGGCGAACCAAAGCCCGCGCTTGTCGTCCGGCAGCGCGTCGTGCAGCGCCTGCATCAGCGGACCGATGCAGTGCACCTGATCGACCCGCGCCATCGCCCCGACCTTTGCCATATCGGCATGCATGGCATGTTCCTGCGCGCCCAGTTCCTTCATATCGCCCAGAAACGCGATCCGGCGGTCGCCTTGCGACACGGCCAGCACCTCCAGCGCAGCCTCCATCGAGGTCGGGTTGGCGTTGTAGCTGTCGTCCAGCAGCTCGATCTGCCCACCCGCAAGCCGCAGAGTCTCGCGCACGCCACGCCCTTTGACGGGCGACCATTGTCGCAGGCCTTCAATAGCCTCATCCAGATCGACACCCAATTCGACGCAGGACGCCAGCGCACCCAGCGCGTTCATGGCAAAATGCGTGCCCGCCGACTGAACGTCGAAGCTGATCCGAGCCTCTCCGACCGACGCATCCGCGCGAACTGAATTCGCCGCTTGCGTCACATCCTTCAGACGATAATCCGCAGCCTCGCGGCCAAAATCGACGATCCCCGCGCCCTGCTCCTGCGCGATCCGGCGCAGGATGTCCGCGTGGTCGGTATCCGCGTTCACGATGGCCGCACCGCCGGTTTCCAGCCCATCGAAGATTGCTGCTTTTTCGTAGGCGATACCGGCAACTGAATCGAACGCCTCAAGATGCACTGCCGCAACCGTCGTGACCAAAGCCACATGCGGGCGGGCCTGACGGGCCAGCGGGGCGATCTCGCCAGGGTGGTTCATGCCGATCTCGATCACGGCAAACTCGGTGTCGCGCGGCATGCGCGCCAGTGTCAGGGGTACGCCCCAATGGTTGTTGTAACTGGCCACGCTGGCATGGGTTTTGCCCTGCGTCTCCAGTATGTTGGCCAGCATTTCTTTGGTCGAGGTCTTGCCGACGCTTCCGGTCACGGCCACAACGCGGGCATCGGTGCGGGCGCGGGCCGCCTGCCCCAGCGCCTCAAGCCCCGTCTGCACGTCATCGACAATCAACAGCGGCGCGTCCTCGGAAACGCCGTCGGGCACGCGGGACACCAGCGCTGCCCCCGCGCCCTTTTCCAGCGCCTGCGCCACGAAATCATGCCCGTCCCGCGCGGCCTTGAGGGCGACGAACAGATCACCGGGCTGCAATGTCCGGGTGTCAATCGACACGCCGTCAACCTGCCAGTCACCTGTAGCGCGCCCTCCGGTCGCTTCGGCAGCCTCGGCCGCGGTCCAGAGCGTCATGCCACCCTCCCGTCCAAAGCCGCGACGCTGATGCTGGCCTGTTCGACATCGTCAAAGGGCAGCACCTGATCGCCAACGATCTGGCCGGTCTCGTGGCCCTTGCCCGCGATCAGCAGCGCGTCGCCGGGTTGCAGGGCGTCGATGCCGCGCAGGATGGCCTCGGCGCGGTCGCCGACCTCGGTCACACTGACGGTCCCGCCCACGCCGAGCGCGCCTTCCATGACGGCAGCACGGATGGTGGCGGGGTCTTCGCTGCGCGGGTTGTCATCGGTGACAAAGACCACATCGGCATGCCTTGCCGCCGCCTGCCCCATCAGGGGGCGCTTGGTGGCATCGCGATCCCCGCCCGCGCCGACGATGGCAATCAGGCGACCCATCACATGCGGGCGCAGGGCTTTCAGCGCAGTGGCCACCGCGTCGGGCGTGTGGGCGTAATCCACAAAAACTGCCGCGCCGTTTTCACGCGTGGCGGCCAGTTGCATCCGCCCCCGCACGGTTGTCAGGTGCGGCAGGGTCTCGAACACGCGTTCGGGGTCATCCCCCGAAGCGATCACCAGACCGCAGGCCAACAGGATGTTCTCGGCCTGGAAACCGCCGATCAGATTCAGGCGGGTCTGGTACGGCTTGCCCTGCCATGAAAAGCGCAGGTCCTGACCGGTGGCATCGAACCTTTGACGGATCAGGCACAGGTCGGCGTCACCCAGCCCAACAGTCAGAACCTCCTGACCGCGCGCCTCAGCGATCTTGCGCACCTGCGCGCCTTTGGGATCGCTCAGATTGATCACCGTGGTCCCGTCCTGGGGCAGAACCCGGTCGAACAGGCCGGCCTTGGCGTTGAAATACGCCTCGAATGTTTCGTGATAGTCCAGATGGTCCTGCGTGAAGTTCGAGAACCCCGCCGAGGTCAGATGCACCCCGTCCAGACGGCGTTGTTCCAACCCGTGCGAGGATGCCTCCATCGCCGCATGGGTCACGCCGTTCTCGGCAGCCCCGGCAAGGCAGCGGTGCAGGGTGATCGGCTCGGGCGTGGTATGGGCCAGCGGGGCGGTCCATGCGCCCTCGACCCCGGTGGTGCCAAGGTTGACGGCAGCATGGCCAAGCTCGGTCCAGATCTGCCGGACAAAGGAAGCGACCGAGGTTTTGCCGTTTGTTCCGGTCACGGCCACAATGGTCTGCGGCTGCGCACCAAACCACAGCGCGGCGCATCCGGCCAGTGCCTGACGCGGGTCTTCGACAACGATCAGGGCCGCGTCCGAGGCGGCCAGTTCGTCAGCGGCAATTGCCGCCCCTTCGGCATCGGTCAGGATTGCGGCTGCCCCCATGCGCAGGGCGAACTGGATGAACTCGCCGCCATGAACCCGCGTGCCGGGAAGCGCTGCAAACAAAAAACCGTCCTTGACCTCACGGCTGTCAACGGCCAGCCCGGTGATGTCAGGATTGGCCCCTCCGCGCGCGGTCAGGGCCAGTTGGCTGAGTTTCTTTGTCCTTGCGCCCATGACCCACCTCTGTTGGACAGCCTAATTTGAGGTCAGGGTTATAGCAGCGCCCGCCTCAGGCTCAAGCCGGGGCCGCAAACCCAGCAACGGGGCGATGCGCCCGATCAGTTCCGCCGCCACCGGCACCGCTGTCCAGCCCGCCGTCCGGCGCTTTTCGCCATAAGCGACGATCGAGGGTTCATCCAGCGTGACGATCAGCACGTATTTCGGATCGTAAGCCGGGAAAAACGTGGCAAAAGTGGCAATGACCTTGTCATCATAGTAGCCCCCGCGCGGCTTGGGTTTATCCGCCGTGCCGGTCTTGCCCGCCACATCATAGCCCGCCACATCGCCAAAGCTGGCCGTGCCATCGGTGACAACCTTGCGCAACATTTTCTGCGCCTGCGTCGCAGCACTATCCGACAACACCCGTGGCCCGTATTGCGGGCCGTTCCTCCGCAGAATCGTCGGGCTGACATAATGCCCGCCATTGGCAATCGCCGCATAGCCCGCCGCCAGATGCATCGGGCTGGTCGACAGCCCGTGGCCGTACGAGATGGTCACGGTGCTCAACTCACCCCATTTCCTGGGCTTGAGCGGTTCCCCGCCTTTCGCCTCGACAATCTCGAACGGTGTGGGTTCGAACATGCCTAGCGATTGCAGGAAGTCCTGCTGCCGCCGCGCGCCGATCTGCAGCGCCAGCCGCCCGGTGCCGCGGTTCGAGCTATGGACAATCACATCGGCCACGCTGATCTTGCCGTAATTCTTGCCGTTGAACTCACCAATCGGGAAACGCCCGATCTTCATCGGGCCGGATGTGTCGATGATGGTGTTCGAGTTTACCAGACCCAGTTGCACCGCCTGCGCAGCAGTGAAAATCTTGAAGACGGACCCCAGCTCATAAACGCCTTGCACATAACGGTTGAACAAGGGGCTGTCCGACGGGTCAAAGCCCGAGGTCGGCGGGCGCGGGCGGTCATTCGGGTCAAAGGACGGCAGCGACGCCGCCGAGACAACCTCACCCGTATGCGCATTCATCAGAACCGCCGAGGCGCCCTTGGCGTTCATGATCTTCATGCCGCCATACAGCACCTGCTCCACCGCGGCCTGAATGGTCAGGTCCAGCGACAATTGCAGCGGCTTGTTGCCATTGGCCGGGTCGCGCAGGTAGTCGTCGAACTGTTTTTCAACGCCTGCCACGCCGATCACTTCGGCAGCGCTCACGCCCTCGCGCCCAAAGCCCGAACCGCCGAGGATATGGGCGGCCAGCTTGCCGTTGGGATAAAGCCGCATTTCGCGCGGGCCAAACAGGATGCCGGGATCGCCAATGTCATGCACGGCCTGTTTCTGTTCGGGCGAGATGCGTTTCTTGATCCACAGGAACTTGCGGTCGCCGGTGAAGTCCTTGACCAGACGCTCTTTTTCCAGATCGGGGAAGATTGCGACCAGTTGATCCGCCGCCGCAACCGGATCGATCATCAGGGGCGGCTGGGCGTAGACCGAATAGGTATCCAGATTGGTCGCCAGAATGCGTCCCTCGCGATCCACGATATTGGCGCGCTGCATGGCGATGGCGGCACCGGGCGCGCTGGCCAGAGGCTCCTGCGCCTCAGACGTTGCCAGCATGCCCATGCGGACGCCAACCACAGAAAAGGCGCAGAAGAAGAACAGGCCCAGAACCAGCAACCGCCCCTCGGCACGGGCCCGGGCGCGGTCTTTCATGTCTTCGTGGCGCTGGCGGATGTTCTCGCGCTCGATCACCTTGGGGTTTTCGCCCCGCGCGCGGGCGTCAAGGACACGGGCCAGAGGGCGCAGCGGCGTTCGGGTCATGGGATCTGCACCTCGCCCAGCGCCTGAATATTGGTGATGGCCTGCAATTCAATCGGATCGACGATGGGCAGGTCCGGGTCCTCAGCATAGGCGATCTGGTCTGCCCGGCCAAACTGTTCGGCGCGCAGGGGCAGCAGGCCCAGACGTTCGAAATTCAGATCGGCCAGCTCGCGCAGACGGTCGGGGCGATTGAGATAGGCCCATTCGGCATTCAACACGGCCAGCCGCACTTGCGCCACGCCGATCTCTCGCTGCAGCTTCTGGGTTTCCTTCACCACCTGCTGGGTCCGGTAGTTCTCCTGATACGCCCAAAGCGCCAGTCCGAATACGGCCAAGGCAGTCAACACATACAAAACACTCTTCATCTTGCCCTTCCCCCAAGTTGCGGCATCCCGATGACGCGGGCCTCAATTTCCCCCGCCGGAGCCTCAGTTCGTACCGCGACACGCAACTTGGCGGAGCGCGCGCGCGGATTTTCCTGCAATTCCTGATCGTCGGGACCCACGGCCTTGCGGGTCTTTAGCGTGAATTGCGGCAGTTCCTGTTCCATCTCGGGCGCATATCGGTTGGCGCGGCCCGTCTTGCCCGCGCGCGATTGGAAGAACCGCTTGACCATCCGGTCCTCGATGGAGTGGAAGGTCACAACGGCCAGCTGCCCGCCGGGCTTCAAGGCGCGTTCGGCGGCCATAAGACCCTGAAACAGTTCTTCATATTCGGCGTTTACCGCGATGCGCAACGCCTGAAAGCTGCGAGTCGCGGGGTGTGATTGGCCCGGCTTCGGGCGCGGCAAGCAGGATTCGATAATCTCGGCCAGTTGCAGGGTCGTTTCGATGTATTCCTCGGCACGAGCCTTTACGATCGCTTTAGCAATGCGGCGGCTCGCCCGTTCTTCACCATAAAGGTATAGAAGATCAGCCAAATGACTTTCGGATGCATGATTTACGATATCATCTGCCGCTTCACCCTGCTGGCTCATACGCATGTCCAGCGGGCCGTCTTTCATGAAGGAAAAACCGCGCTCGGCCTGATCCAACTGCATGGACGAGACGCCAAGGTCCAGTACGATCCCGTCCAGATCTTGCGCATATTCATCCATGCGCGAGAACACCCCCTGCTGCATCACCAATCGGTCGCCATAATCCTCGGCCCAATCGGCGGCCATCTCAAAGGCCAGCGGGTCGCGATCCACGCCGATGACCTTCTCGGCCCCAGCCTCCAGCAAGCCACGGGTATAGCCGCCCGCGCCAAAGGTACCGTCCAGCCAGACACCGGACACGGGTGCCACGGCAGCCAGCAACGGACGCAACAGAACAGGGATGTGAGGGTTAGATGAAGTCTGAGCGCCGGCCATGCCGTTACGCATCCCCGATGCCGTCGAGATACTGCATCGGATCGAAATCCTCGGGCAGATCGTCCAGCCATTCCTCGGTGGCGGCCAGTTCGTCGGCCTCGTATGTCTCGGGTTTCCAGATTTGGAAAGTGTCACCGGCGGCAATAAAGAACGCCTCGCCTTCAAGGTCGATCTTGTTGCGCAGCTTGGCGGGCAACACCAGCCGCCCGGTTTCGTCCACATTGGTCGGAAAGGACTGGCCGTGGAACAGGCGCTGCAGCATCCGGCGCTGCATTGAACCACGCGGCAGCGCATCGATCTTGGCGTCGACCTCGTCAATCGCCTGCATCGTATAGCATTCAAGGTATTTGCGGCGGTGGTCGCCATAGACAATCACCAGTTCAGGATTGTCACCGGGCTGCCAGTTGGGGTCCGAGGCTTCAAGCACACGGCGAAACGAGGCCGGGATCGAGACCCTGCCCTTCGAATCCACCTTGTGGTGGCTTTCACCTCTAAACCTGCGCGCCAAGACGACTGTCCCTTTCGCTTGCGCCCCACCTCAAAATTCACGTTCCCCCCGGATGAAAAACGGCGGGTTGATCTGCTGCCACTGATCAACCCGCCGCATTGGCCCGCTGAGCGGGATGTCCAGCTGCACGCGCCACCTGGGGGGATGTCTGCTCGCCCGCGCGCCGGATCTTCGAAGTGATGAAAGCGAGATGCCTGTATGAAACCTGATTATTTTGGTTCGGGGTCGTTTGGTGCCCCTGCTGCCTCGTCCTCATCGGATGAATAAGGGATGCCATGGGAATTCATGGAAATCAACAGGAATTTTCAACCACTAAGGGCGCTTTGCTAGTTTAGACACACTGATTGGAAATGGAAAGCCGGACAATTGCACCCTATCTGCGACACAATTGAGAACGCGACACAATATATAGATGAAAACTTGCCTAACCAGATTTTCCCATAAATTCCCGAAAAACTGGTCTACGGCGATTTTGCACAGCCTGAACCCGTAGATTTGTCGGCAATTCCCACGAATCGCGCCCCTTCAACGGCGGGCAAATCACGGCTCTGGACCTTTGCCCATGGTTTCCCATGACACCAACGGCACGGCATGATCCAACAGAACCCGATCAGAAACCGTGCATTCAGCTTGCACAAATATTAGCAAAACGCGCTCAAAGATGGGGCGTCTCGTTTGCGCAAACAGAAATCGCGAGACCTGCGGACCCTACCCGCGAACCGGAAATCATATATTTTCAAGGCTTATTCGGACAGCCGCTCTCAACCCTATGATAACCATGCATTTGCTGCATAGCAGCATTGACGACGTGACCTATTGTGCAATTGCAGCAATTGCCTATTTTCAGTCTCAAGCAAACGCCGGACGACACCGGCAACAACAAAATTTACGGGTTATGGACATGGCAGTAGCTAGCAACACGTCGATGCTGAAAAGCACACATGCAAGCGGGTTTGCATCGGTGATCGAGGCGGTGAAAACACGGATCGCGCGGTATCGTCTTTATCACCAGACAGTCAGCGAACTGTCGTCGCTGTCGAACCGCGAACTGGCCGATCTGGGGCTGAGCCGTTCGATGATCCGCAGCCTGGCGCTGCAGGCAGTTGAAGATTTCTCGGCGCGCTAAGCGTCAAAAAGATAACCGAGATCAGGCCCTTCCTCCTCCCATTAGGGTCTGTAATCAGCGGCAGCGTCTCTCCTCCTCCCTGATGCTGCCGCACCTTATACCGGCCCTGAACGCCGGAACCTGATACATCGGGGCTCTCCTCCTCCCTGCCTCGATGTTGAAAGTGCGCGGCGATGTCCTTCCTCCTCCCTGACATCGCCGCGTCTTCCTCATACCGGGATCAAACCCGGGTTCGGATACATCGGGGCTTCCTCCTCCCTGCCCTGATGTAGAAAAGAACGGCGGTTCCCCTTCCTCCTCCCTGGGAACCGCCGTTTTTCGTTTCAGCACAAGCGATGTAAGCTAAAGGCGCGAACGGTTTTTCAGGAGTGTCCCATGGCCGCCTATTTCATCGCCCAGATTTCCATCCACGACCCGGACGGATACCAGAAATACCTTGAAGGCTTCATGCCGATCTTTGACCGGCATGGCGGGCGATTGCTAACCGTTTCCTCAAAACCCGTCGAGGTTGTCGAGGGCAGTTGGGCGGAAGATGGCATCGTCCTGATGGAGTTTCCGGACATGGCCACCGCGAAAGCGTGGAAAGACGACCCGAATTATGTTGAACTGGCCAAGATCAGGCAGAATACAGCGACGGCAAATCTGGTGCTGGTCGAAGGGATTTGAGCCTTAAAACGGCACATCATCCTTGGTGGTCAGAAAGCGCGAGACCACTTTCTTCGTGCCCGCTTTGTCGAACTCGACCTCGACCTTGTCGCCCTCGATCCCGACAACCGCGCCATAGCCGAATTTCTGGTGGAACACCCGTTCGCCCAGCGTAAAACTGGCCACGGCGGTCGCGTCGATCACCGTATTGCGGCTTTCCCGGGGCTGAGACATTCCGTACTGCCCCTGCCGCGCCTGCATCCGCTTCCAGCCCGGAGAATTATAGACATTCGCCTCGGCCGCGCGGGTCTCGATACTGGCTGTGGTCTGCCCTCCGCCATAAAGACCCGGGGGCGTCAGCACCTCCACATGATCCTCGGGCAGTTCGTCGATAAAGCGGGAAGGCATGGAGTTCTGCCACTGCCCGAACACCCGCCGGTTGGCCGCAAAGGAAATGGTGCAGACCTCTTCCGCGCGGGTGATCCCCACATAGGCCAGCCGCCGTTCCTCTTCCAGGCCCTTGATGCCCGATTCGTCCATCGACCTTTGCGACGGGAACAGCCCGTCCTCCCACCCCGGCAGGAACACCACGGGAAATTCCAGCCCCTTGGCCGCGTGCAGGGTCATGATCGAGACCTTAGCGCCATCCGAGTCCTGTTCGTTATCCATCACCAGGCTGACATGCTCCAGAAACCCCTGCAGGTTCTCGAAATTGTCCAACTGGTTGACCAGTTCCTTGAGGTTTTCCAGACGCCCCGGCGCCTCGGGCGTCTTTTCGTTCTGCCAATGGGCGGTATAGCCGGATTCGTCCAACACGATCTGCGCCAGTTCGATATGCGTATGCTCTGGTGCGCCGTAGCGGATCGGCGACACGCCGTCGTCAATGACCGTGTCATCATCCACCTCGATCCGAGGCCCCCGCGTCATCGCGTTCCATCGCGCCAGCCCATCGATCAACTCGCGCAGCGCCTTACCACCCTTGCCCTTGATCAGACCGTTATCGACAGCGATCCGCGCACCCTCGACCAGAGACACCCCGTTCTCACGCGCCAACACCTGAATCGTCTGCTGCGCCTTGTCACCGAGGCCCCGTTTCGGCGTGTTCACGATCCGCTCGAACGCCAGATCATCCTCGGGGCTGACCACCAGCCGGAAATAGGCCATGGCATCGCGAATCTCCATCCGCTCATAGAAGCGCGGCCCGCCGATCACTTTGTAGGGCAGACCGATGGTCAGGAACCGATCCTCGAAGGCGCGCATCTGGTGTGAGGCGCGGACGAGGATGGCGATTTCGTTTAGACTGAACTTATTCGACCGCCCTGCCAGAACCGACTGAAGCATATTGGATGACTTTTCATCACTGGATAACAACTCAATAATTAGGTTCTGAGTTTTGATATCTGTGTAAACATCGCCGGATTCGAAAGCTTCTTGGATGTAAGTGTGTCTATCAATTGGGCCCAGCCCTACCTTTGCTCGACGATCCAACTCTTGCTCGAAACTCTTAAGCCTAGGATTGAACCTATTCTGCGCTTCGACTGCCCTGCCGCTAGCCAGATCGTCGATTTTCTCTCCGATCCAACGCGCCTCTTCTTCGCCATCCCAGTGGCCTATCAATTTTACTTTTTGGCCCTCTTTCTCTGCATTTGTCCAAAGCTCCTTGCCAAGCCGATCCGCATTTCCACCAATTACATTGGTCGCCGATTCCAAGATATGCAGTGTGGAACGGTAGTTCTGTTCCAACCGCACCACGAAGGCACCCGGAAAATCCTTTTCAAACCGCAGGATGTTCCCAACCTCGGCCCCGCGCCAGCCATAGATCGACTGGTCGTCATCGCCCACACAGCAGATGTTCTTGTGCCCTCCGGCCAGCAGCCGCAGCCAGAGGTACTGGGCGACGTTGGTATCCTGATACTCATCTACCAGGATGTAACGGAACCAGCGCTGGTATTGCTCCAGCACGTCCGGGTGGCTTTGGAAAATCGTGACCATGTGCAACAGCAGGTCGCCGAAATCCACCGCGTTCAATTCGCGCAGGCGGGCCTGGTACTGGGCGTAAAGCTCGATCCCTTTGTGGTTAAAGGCCCCGGCATCCGCAGCGGGCACCTTGTCGGGCGTCAGGGCGCGGTTTTTCCAGTCGTCGATAATCCCGGCCAGCATCCGCGCGGGCCAGCGTTTGTCGTCGATGTTTGCGGCCTGGGTGAGTTGCTTAAGCAGCCGTTTCTGATCATCCGTATCCAGAATGGTGAAGTTCGACTTCAACCCAACCAGTTCCGCGTGGCGCCGCAGCAGCTTGACGCAGATCGCGTGGAACGTTCCCAGCCATGGCATCCCCTCGGCGGGTCGGCCCAGCATTCGACCCACGCGCTCTTTCATCTCGCGCGCGGCCTTGTTGGTGAAGGTCACCGCCAGAATCTCATTCTCGCGCACCCGGTGGGTTCTGAGCAGGTGGGTGATCCGCGCGGTCAGCGCTTTGGTTTTACCGGTACCGGCCCCGGCCAGCATCAGCACCGGGCCGTCCAGTCGCTCAACCGCTTCGCGCTGCGCCGGGTTGAGGTCGTTCAGATACTCGGCAGACGCCGCAGGCATAGCCCGCGCCGACAGCGATGCGCCCTCGAAGGCGTCCATTTCGTCAAAACTGCTCATGGCTCCAAACTACGCCGGATGCGCGCGAAGGGAAAGGGTTTGTTCACGCCTTGTTCGCGCCCAATATCATGAATTTTCGGGCTTGGCGGGATGTAAACCCTGCCTGCATCCTTAGGCCTTAACGATTTTTCAAAGAAATCCCCCGACGCTGCAGACAGGAACATAAGGGGATTGGTGTGGTGGACGGGCAAAAGAAAGAAACCCTGGGGCGCATTTTCATGCGTCTGGTTGCGGGCGCGGGGCTGCTGTGCGTGATCGGGCTGGCCGGATGGATATCGGTCAAGGGGGCCGACCCGCTGGTCGATCGCATGATCGAGGCCGAAGTGCGCCACCGGGCCGAGGTTTGGGAAAGCCATATTTCGGTCCTGATGCCCGATTTTCAGTTCGAATTCACAACCGGTCAGATCAACGCGGATGAAGCCGCCGTTCTGAAACGGTTTCTGGGCGCGACAGACGTGTTCCGGATGCAGGTCTATGATGCGACCGGGCGGGCCATCTGGTCCTCAGCCGGACCGCATAGCCACGCGCCGGCCCTGTCGGAAGAACGCCGGGATGAAACGTTCAAGGGGCGCATTTTCTACGAACTGTCACAGAAATCCGCGCTGGAGGTTCTGCACGCCGAGACCGCAACGCTCAGCCAGTCCGACCAAACCCGCGATGTGGCCGAAACGGTGGCTCCGGTCACCAATGGTGGTGCCTATCTGGGGGCGGTGCAGTTCTTCACTGATGTCAGCGACCTGCGGGTCGCCTTTCTGGGGCGAATCCGGCCGCTTCTGGCGCTGATCGGCTGCCTGATGATCGGAACGATTCTGACCGTTGCCGCGGTGGTGTTTCGCAGCAACCGGCAACAATTGCGCAGCCTGAAAAACCGCGCGGTCAAAGAGCGGGAGTTAATGGATGATCAGTTGCGGCTGGCGCGCGAAGTGCGGTTACTGGGCGAGTTGAATGAGTGGCTGCAATCCAGCCGCTCGCTGGACGAGCTGTTCGACATGGTCTCGCGTTTCATGACCCATATCCTGCCCGAGGCTGAGGGCAGCGTGTATGTCTATTCCAACTCGCGCGATGTGCTGGATGGCTGCGCCAGCTGGAACGGCGGGAACCACAAGGCGCATATCCACCCCGAGGGCTGTTGGGGCCTGCGGCGCGGGCGGACCTATGAATTTGGCGCGTCCGAAATTGATTTTGTGTGCGAACATGCCGAACCCCATGACGGGCGGCCCTATTTTTGTTTCCCGATTCTGGCCCATGGCGAGACGGTGGGCCTGCTGCATCTGCGTGCCCATGACGGCAGCGGCGCGGAGTTTCACGCCAGCAAGAAGCTGGCGCAACTCTGCGCCGAGCAGATCAGCATGGCGATTGCCAATGTGCAGATGCGCGATCAGCTGCATGATCAGTCGGTGCGCGACCCGCTGACCGGGCTGTTCAATCGCCGCCACATGACCGACACGCTGCGCAAGTCGATCAGCCGCAGCCAGCAGATCGGCGCGCCGCTCAGCCTGATTGCGGTGGACGTGGATCATTTCAAGAAATTCAACGACACCCATGGCCATGACGCAGGCGACATGGTGCTGCGCGCCGTCGGCGCCGCGCTGGAGCAAGGCTGTGACCGGGATGAGATCGCCTGCCGGATCGGAGGTGAAGAGTTCATGCTGATCCTGCCCGAAAACACCCCGGACGATGCAATGACGCGGGCGGAACATATCAGGCAGGCGGTCGAGGCGGTCTCGGTCCGCTATGGTGAGAAGTCGCTGCCCCGTATCACCATCTCGGTCGGTGTGGCGCATTACCCGGCGCATGGGACCATGCCGCAGGATTTGATGCGCGCGGCGGACGATGCGCTGTATCTGGCCAAGGACAAGGGGCGCAATCAGGTGCAGTTGGCCAAAGGCGCGGAGCCCGACGGTTGTGCCAAGACACGGGAAAAGGTGACAAAAAAGCCCCCGCCCGAGGCATCCGCCGCCTGAGACCTTGCCGAATCGCGGTGCAGGTCGGATCAATCCTCATGGACCTTCACAGCAAGTATCCCGGTATTGCAGATTTGAAGCGCCACGCGCGGCGCAGGTTGCCTCGGTTTGTCTGGGACTACATCGATAGCGGAACCGGGGCAGAAAAGGCCCGGCAGCGAAATCGCGACGCGCTGGATCGGGTTGGGCTCATGCCGTCGATCCTGCATGGCGAGTTGGACTATTCCACCGGCGTTCAGTTTCTGGGGCGGGATTACCCTCTGCCATTCGGCATTGCGCCGATCGGTATGTCCGGGCTGGTCTGGCCGGATGCGGAAGGACATCTGGCGCGGGCCGCCAAGGCGGCGCGTATCCCCTATACCCTGTCCACCGTCGCCAGCCAGATGCCCGAGGATCTGGCCCCGCATATCGGCGAAAACGCATGGTTTCAGCTTTATCCGCCCCGGGATCCGGAGATACGTACAGACATGCTGCGCCGGGCCAGGGAGGCCGGGTTTGGCACATTGGTTCTGACAGCGGACGTTCCTGTGGCCTCCAGACGCGAACGGCAAACCCGTTCGGGCCTGCGGCAGCCCCCGAAACTGACACCCCGCCTGCTGGCTCAGATCGCCCTGCGCCCGGCCTGGGCCATGGGGATGGCGCAAAGCGGGGTGCCGCATATGCGCACGCTGGACAAGTACATCGACAACTCGGTTGATCTGCCTCCGACGGCGCATATCGGATATTTGCTGCGCACCTCTCCGGATATGGACTATGTCAAATGGCTGCGGGACAACTGGGATGGGCCATTCATCGTCAAAGGTGTGTTGCGCGCCGAAGATGCTGACCGCCTGAAACAGGCCGGAATTGACGCCCTGTGGGTGTCGAATCACGGCGGACGGCAGTTTGACGGCGCCCCCGCCGGCATCGACGCGCTGCCCGCAATCCGTTTGGCGACGGACCTGCCCCTGATCTTTGACAGCGGCGTCGAGGGGGGGCTGGATATACTACGGGCGTTCGCGCTGGGGGCGGATTTTGTCATGCTGGGCCGCGGTTTCCTGTACGGCCTTGCGGCGCTGGGGGCAGATGGGCCCGCACATGTCATAGATATTCTTCGGCAGGACATGCTTGCCAATATGGGGCAGTTGGGGGTCGAGACCCCGGAAAAATTGCGCGGTCAGGGCATCAGGATTGATGCTGCAATGCAGCGCGTGTATTAAGCCTGCACATATAAGCGGCGTTTGCGAGCGATAACATGCCGGTTCTACCCAGAACTACCTATGTACCTGCGCGTATTGTCCGCCTAGAAAAACGGCCAAACAAGTAGGACCGGGACCTGACATGACCGACTTCAAAAAGATCCTGATCGCCAATCGCGGCGAAATTGCCATTCGCGTAATGCGCGCCGCAAACGAGATGGGCAAACGCACCGTCGCGGTCTTTGCCGAAGAGGACAAGCTGGGCTTGCACCGTTTCAAAGCGGATGAGGCCTATCGCATTGGCGAGGGGATGGGGCCGGTTGCCGCCTATCTGAGCATCGATGAAATCATTCGCGTCGCCAAGGAATGCGGCGCTGACGCGATCCACCCGGGCTACGGCCTGCTGTCGGAAAACCCCGATTTTGTGGATGCCTGTGTGCAGAACGGCATCACTTTCATCGGTCCCAAGGCCGAAACCATGCGCGCACTCGGCGACAAGGCCAGCGCGCGGAAGGTGGCGATTGCCGCTGACGTTCCGGTCATCCCCGCGACCGAGGTTCTGGGCGATGACATGGATGCCATTCGCAAGGAAGCCGCCGAGATTGGCTATCCGCTGATGCTTAAAGCGTCCTGGGGCGGCGGCGGGCGCGGCATGCGGCCGATCCTGTCGGAAGACGAACTGGAAGAAAAAGTGCTGGAAGGCCGCCGCGAGGCCGAGGCCGCCTTTGGCAATGGCGAGGGCTATCTGGAAAAGATGATCACCCGCGCCCGCCATGTCGAGGTGCAGATTCTCGGCGACAAGCATGGTGAGATTTATCACCTTTATGAACGCGACTGCTCGGTTCAGCGCCGCAACCAGAAGGTCGTTGAACGCGCCCCTGCCCCTTACCTGAGCGACGCACAGCGTGCCGAGATTTGCGAGCTGGGCCGCCGCATCTGTGCCCATGTGAACTATGAATGCGCGGGGACGGTCGAATTCCTGATGGATATGGAAACCGGCAAGTTCTACTTCATCGAGGTGAACCCTCGCGTGCAGGTCGAACACACCGTTACCGAAGAAGTCACCGGCATCGACATCGTGCAGGCCCAGATTCTGATTGCCGAGGGCAAAACGCTGGCTGAAGCAACCGGCGCGGCAAGTCAGGCGGATGTGCAACTGAACGGGCACGCGTTGCAGACGCGGATCACCACCGAGGATCCGCAGAACAACTTTATCCCGGACTATGGCCGCATCACCGCATATCGGGAAGCAACCGGCATGGGCATCCGCCTGGATGGCGGCACCGCCTATTCGGGCGGGGTGATCACGCGGTATTACGACTCGTTGCTGACCAAGGTCACGGCCTGGGCACCAACGCCGGACATGGCAATCGCCCGGATGGACCGCGCCCTGCGCGAGTTCCGCATTCGTGGGGTCAGCACCAATATCGACTTCGTCATCAACCTGCTGAAGCACCCGATCTTCCTGTCGAATGAATACACCACCAAATTCATCGACACGACGCAGGACCTGTTTACCTTCAAGAAACGCCGCGACCGGGGCACCAAGGTTCTGACCTACATCGCGGATATTACGGTAAACGGGCATCCCGAAACCAAGGACCGTCCCGAACCGCGCGCCGATCTGAAAGAGGCCAGGCCCCCCGCTTTGAAAGCCGAACCGCAGATGGGCACCCGCAACCTGCTGGAACAAAAGGGTCCGCAGGCCGTGGCCGACTGGATGAAGGCGCAGCGGCAGTTGCTGATCACCGACACCACCATGCGCGACGGGCATCAATCGTTGCTGGCGACCCGGATGCGCTCGATCGACATGATCAAGGTGGCGCCGACCTATGCGGCGAACCTGCCGCAACTGTTCAGTGTCGAATGCTGGGGCGGTGCAACCTTCGACGTTGCCTATCGCTTCCTGCAGGAATGCCCGTGGCAACGTCTGCGCGACCTGCGCGAAGGGATGCCGAACCTGATGACCCAGATGCTGCTGCGCGGGGCCAACGGGGTTGGCTACACCAACTATCCCGACAACGTGGTGCAGGAATTCGTCCGTCAGGCCTCGCAAAACATCGATGTGTTCCGCGTGTTCGACTCGCTCAACTGGGTCGAGAATATGCGCGTGGCGATGGATGCCGTTGTTGAGAACGGCAAGATCTGTGAGGGTACTGTTTGTTACACCGGTGATATCCTCGACCCCGACCGCGCCAAGTATGACCTGAAATATTATGTCGGCATGGCCAAGGAACTGCGCGATGCAGGCGCGCATGTGCTGGGCCTGAAAGACATGGCTGGCCTGCTGAAACCGGCCTCGGCCCGCATCCTGATCCGGGCACTTAAGGAAGAGGTCGGGCTGCCGATCCACTTCCACACCCACGACACCGCAGGCATCGCCAGCGCTACCATTCTGGCTGCCTCCGAGGCGGGCGTGGACGCGGTGGATTGCGCGATGGACAGTTTCTCGGGCAACACGTCTCAGGCGACGCTGGGCACCGTGGTCGAGGCGCTGCGCCATACCGAGCGCGACACCGGGCTGGACATCAAGGCCATCCGCGAGATCAGCGATTATTTCGAGGCCGTGCGCGGCCAGTACGCGGCGTTCGAATCCAGCCTGCAGGCCCCGGCGTCCGAGGTTTATCTGCACGAGATGCCCGGCGGCCAGTTCACTAACCTCAAGGCGCAGGCGCGGTCCTTGGGACTGGAAGAGCGCTGGCACGAGGTCGCCCAGATGTATGCCGACGTGAACCAGATGTTCGGCGACATCGTCAAGGTAACGCCTTCGTCGAAAGTGGTGGGCGACATGGCGCTTATGATGGTCAGTCAGGGCCTGACCCGCAGTGACGTGGAAAACCCGGCGACCGACGTGGCTTTTCCGGATTCCGTCATCGACATGATGCGCGGCAATCTGGGTCAGCCTCCGGGCGGGTTCCCCGACACGATCATCAAAAAGGTGCTGAAGGACGAAGCCCCCAACACCGACCGCCCCGGCAAGGATGTGCCCGCCGTCGATCTTGAGGCCACCCGCGCCGATCTGTCGAAGCAGTTGGAAGGCAAAGAGGTCGATGACGAAGACCTGAACGGCTATCTGATGTATCCCAAGGTGTTCCTTGATTACATGGGCCGCCACCGGACCTATGGCCCGGTCCGCACCCTGCCCACACGCACCTTCTTCTACGGGATGGAGCCGGGCGAAGAGATCACCGCCGAGATCGATCCGGGCAAGACGCTGGAAATCCGCTGTCAGGCCATCGGCGAGACCGATGAGAAGGGCGAAGTCAAAGTGTTCTTCGAACTCAACGGTCAACCCCGCGTGATCCGGGTGCCGAACCGCCTTGTCAAAGCCTCGACATCACAAAGACCCAAGGCCGAGGCCGGCAATCCCAACCATATCGGCGCGCCGATGCCGGGCGTTGTGGCCACCGTTGCCGTAACCGCCGGTCAGGAGGTCAAAGAAGGCGACCTGCTGCTGACCATCGAGGCGATGAAGATGGAAACCGGCATCCATGCCGAGCGTGACGCGGTGGTCAAGGCTGTCCACGTTCAGCCCAGCGGCCAGATTGACGCAAAGGACCTACTGGTCGAGTTGGAGTGACCGATCTAGTTTATTGACTGATCTGCGGGCCGTCCGGATATCCGGGCGGCCCGTTTCACGACCAGGGAGGGAACAATGCTGTCCATCACGCCGATCTACGCCGCGTTGCTGGCGATCATCTATGTCGGCCTTAGCGGCTGGGTCATCAACACCCGGCGGAGCCACAAGATTTCGTACGGCGATTCGGGTGATACCGCGATGCTCAAGGCGATGCGGACGCATTCCAACTTTGCCGAATACGCCCCGTTCGGGCTGCTGCTGATCGCAATGGTCGAGTTGCAGGGGGCCAGCGGCCTGCTGGTGAACCTGCTGGGGTTGTGCCTGCTGGCCGGGCGGCTTTGCCATGTCTATGGCTTTGGCAAGACCCCGCAAATCGTGATTCTGCGCCAGATCGGCATGGTGCTGACCTTTGCTGCCATACTGGTTGCCGCTTTCGTCAATCTGGGACTGGCGCTCTGAACTCTTGGCGTCCGGGCGGGCCGGATATCACCCCGCCAGACGCCCCGCTACGACCGTATGCGCCGATTGCCACATCTGAACGTCGGCCTCTGGCTCTGGCACAACATGGGTCACAATCGCGGCGACGGCCATCAGAATGGCCAGTGCTGCGATTTTGAAACTCTCTTTGTTTTTCACCTGTCACCTCGAACTTTTTAGTCCTGTCTAAAGGTTCAACGCAGGTCCGGCAGATTTCCGTCGCGGCAAAAGAAATTTTCCTGCAGATGCGTTTTTCCGCTTGCAGGCACCCGTTGGAATTAATACATCCCTCCTCACTCAACGGCGCGGGCGTAGCTCAGGGGTAGAGCATAACCTTGCCAAGGTTAGGGTCGGGCGTTCGAATCGCCTCGCCCGCTCCATTGAGAGGTCTTTGGACCACATAAGTATCTGATGCGGGCGTAGCTCAGGGGTAGAGCATAACCTTGCCAAGGTTAGGGTCGGGCGTTCGAATCGCCTCGCCCGCTCCAGATACCAAACCTTCCTTACATGCTGGTTCTTTTGCCGGGCTTGCGTCATTCTGGCCGCAATCACATGCCTGACGGAGATACGCCCATGCCCGAATATGAAATTCGCGCGCTGACACCGGACGAGGTTCAGATGGCCGTCGATTGGGCGGGTCAGGAAGGGTGGAACCCCGGACTTCACGACGCGACCTGTTTCCACAGCTCGGATCCGCATGGGTTCAAGGGCGGCTTTCTGGACGGTCAGATGATCGCGTCGGCCTCGGCTGTGAATTACGACGATCACTATGCGTTTCTGGGCTTTTACATCGTGCAACCCGCCTATCGCGGATCGGGATACGGCCTGCAGGTCGCCAACGCGGTCAAGGCCCATTGCGAAGACCGGAACATGGGCATGGACGGCGTGGTCGAACAGCAGGAGAATTACCACAAGTTCGGCTTCACGCTGGCCTATGACAACTACCGCTTCGGCGGCACGGCGCGGGACGTCTTGCGCACGCTGGGCCGGGATACGCAGGATCATGTTGCACCCCTGAACGCCCTAACGAACGAATTGAAGACCTATGACCGCGGCCTGTTCCCTGCCGAGCGTGATACCTTCCTGCATGGCTGGCTGGACGCGCCGAACCACGTTTCGCGCGTGTTCGAGGACAACGGGCGGATCAGGGGCTATGCGACGCTGCGGCGGTGCCTGAACGGATACAAGGTCGGGCCGCTGTTTGCGGATAACGAAGACATCGCCCGCGCGCTGCTGGTATCGCTTTTGACCACCCTGCCGGAAGGCCAGATGGGCAGCGAGGTGTTCATCGACATGCCCAACCCGAACGCGCAGGCAATGGCTCTGGCTGACCATCTTGGGCTGAACAAGGTGTTCGAGACCGGCCGGATGTATTCCAGCCACGCGCCGGATGTCGATCTGGATCGGATTTACGGCATCACCACGTTTGAGCTGGGCTGACCCTCAGAACGCCTTGAAGGTCATCGTTGTCAGCGACCGCTCGATATTCGGAATCACCAGCAGGTTTTCGTTGATGAAATGGCCGACATCGTCGGTTTCGGGGATGTAGAGCTTCAACAGCAGGTCATATTCGCCGCTGGTGGAATAGAGTTCGGAATGAATTTCGCGCAGGGCGATATCCTCGGCCACCTTGTAGGTGGTGCCGGGTTTGCAGCGGATCTGTATGAAAACGCAGGTGGACATGGGCCGGGCCTTGTTGGTTCGTGTTGCCCGCAGGCTGGCATGGGCGGCGCGTGGGTGCAATCCCCTGCAACAGTTCGCCACGAAGGCATAAAGCAGTCTGGATAGGCCGCCCGTCCACGTCTATAAGCGCCCCTGTAGCAAAAGGAATTCGCCCATGCGCAGCGCTAAGTTCAGCCGTCAGACCGCCGAGACCGAGATTGTGGTCGAGGTCAATCTGGACGGCACCGGCCAGTATGACAACCAGACCGGCGTCGGCTTCTTCGATCACATGCTGGACCAGCTTGCGCGCCATTCGCTGATCGACATGACGATCCGCGCCAAGGGCGATTATCACATCGACGACCACCACACGGTCGAGGATACCGGCATCGCGCTGGGTCAGGCGCTGACACAGGCTTTGGGCGACAAGAAAGGCATCCGGCGCTATGGCGAATGCCATCTGCCCATGGACGATGCGCAGGTGCGCTGTGCGCTGGACCTGTCGGGCCGCCCATTCCTGATCTGGAATGTGGACTTGCCCACGCCCAAAATCGGCACTTTCGACACAGAACTGGTGCGCGAGTTCTTTCAGGCGCTCAGCACTCATGGCGGCATCACGCTGCATATCGACCAGTTGCACGGCTTCAACAGCCACCACATCGCCGAGGCTGCCTTTAAGGCTGTCGCGCGCGCGTTGCGGGACGCGGTTGAGACCGATCCGCGCAAGGCAGATGCGATTCCGTCCACCAAGGGCGCGCTGTAAATGCTGACGGCCATTATCGACTACGAAAGCGGCAACCTGCATTCCGCCGAAAAGGCGTTCCAACGCATGGCGCGCGAGGTGGATGCAGGTGAGGTTGTCGTGACCTCGGACGCCGAAATTGTCGCGCGGGCGGATCGTCTCGTGCTGCCGGGTGACGGGGCCTTCCCGGCCTGCGCGGCAGAGTTGCGGGGCCACAAGGGTATCTATGATGCGATGGTCGAGGCGGTCGAGCAGAGGGGCCGCCCGTTTCTGGGCATCTGCATTGGCATGCAACTGATGGCCTCGAAGGGTCATGAGTATTCCGAGACCGATGGGCTGGGCTGGATTGCCGGGGATGTTGTGAAGATCGAACCGTCAGACAGCGCGCTGAAGGTGCCACATATGGGCTGGAACGATCTGGTTCTGGAAAGCGCTCACCCGGTGTTCGAGGGCGTGGCGTCGGGCGATCACGCCTATTTCGTCCACTCCTACCATTTCCGCGTCACCGATCCTGCGCAGCGGCTGGCCTATGTGGAGTATGGGCAAGAGGTCACGGCCGTGATCGGCCGCGACACGATGGTTGGGATGCAGTTCCACCCCGAGAAAAGTCAGGACGTGGGCTTGCGCATGATCGGGAACTTCCTGACCTGGAGGCCCTGAAATTCAGCGAATGCGGGTCCAGGTTTGCCCCCGGCAGACCAGCCCTCCGGCAACGCAGCCTTTGACAGTCAAGGCATTGCCGTCGAGAGTCATTTTCGAGTTATAGGTCTTGTCGCGATCCGGGGCCCATATCTTACCGTCGGCGTAATTGCCATCGCCTTCGGGCACCATATCCCAGATGATCTGCTTACCCAGAATATCGGAATTCAGATCCTCATTACCTTGCGCATCAAATACGTTGTCGATAGTTCCACAAATCGCGCTGCCGCATTCGGCAATCGACACGTGAAGGTACGAGCCGGTGTCACCCGGTGCGGTCTTCCACAGACCATCCGCCGGATCATCCGCCAGAGCGGCGGTGGCCATCGCGGCAAAACCGGCTGCAAGAGTAAATGTCTTCATAAGTTCCTCCCTGTATTGTGGCCAGTCTGACCTGCCATTCGGCACCGGGCAAGATTGACTTAGCGTCGCGTTGCACCCCTGCCCCGCCTGTGCGATATCCCGCGCGTGTAACAGTGATATAGGACCGCCCGACATGATCCTCTACCCCGCTATCGATCTGAAAGACGGCCATGCCGTGCGCCTGCTGCGTGGTGAGATGGACAAGGCCACGGTTTTTAACGAAGACCCGGCTGCGCAAGCCCGCGCTTTTGTCGAGGCCGGGTGCGAGTGGCTGCATCTGGTCGATCTGAACGGGGCCTTCGCAGGGGAACCGGTGAACGCGGCCCCGGTCGAGGCGATCCTGAAGGCCTGTGACGTGCCGGCGCAACTGGGCGGTGGTATCCGCGACATGGCCACCATCGAGACCTGGATCGACAAAGGTCTGGCGCGGGTGATTCTGGGCACGGTCGCGGTCGAGAACCCCGATCTAGTGCGCGAAGCGGCCAAAGCCTTTCCCGGCAAGGTCGCCGTGGGCATCGACGCCCGCAACGGCATGGTCGCTACCAAGGGCTGGGCCGAGGAAACCGACGTGCAGGTCACCGATCTGGCCCGCAGTTTCGAGGACGCAGGCGTCGCGGCGATCATCTACACCGATATCAACCGCGACGGCGCGATGCAGGGCCCCAACATCGAAGCCACGGCAGCGTTGGCGCAGGCGGTTTCGATCCCGGTAATTGCCTCGGGCGGTGTCAGCTCTCTGGACGACCTGATCGCCCTGCGCGATTGCGGCGTCGCGCTGAACGGCGCGATCTCGGGCCGGGCGCTCTATGATGGCGCGATTGACCTGGCCCAGGCCATCCGCGCCCTGAACTGAGTTACTGCGCGGCAGCTGCGGTCAGTTTCGCCAAAGCACCGCGCATCTTTTCGATGACCGGCGATTTCTCGACCTCGTCAAGCTCATCCATTGTCTCTTTCGGGTCTTCATAGGCCAGCCAGACCTGCCCATCTGCATCCTGATAAGCCTGCACTTTTAGCGGCAGGAACAGCCCCGCACGCGGGTCGATCTGCATGGCGGGCGTGCCCAAGGCCGGGTTACCGAAGATCAGTACCTGATTGGGCGGGATCGGCGTGCTGACCTTTTCGGCCCCCGCCGCGTGGTCGATGCGGGCAAAGACGGTGGCGCCCGCATTGCCCACGGCAGCTTCCAGCGCGTCCAGCACCTCGGCCACGGATTTATTGGTTTCTACCTTGATAATGTCGTCAGCCATGGCGGACAGGGTGCCTCCGAAAGTGAGAAGTGAAGCCAGCAGAAGATGTCGCATAACAGAATTCCTTTTCGTGAATTTCACCCCTAATTTCCATGGCTTCGCGCCGGATCACAATCACAAGTCTGGCATCGGCGGGGCTTTGCCGGTAGAGGTGCCCTCAACAAAGGACGCCCCATGCTGAAAACCCGTATCATTCCCTGTCTCGATGTCGCCGATGGCCGTGTGGTCAAGGGCGTGAATTTCGTGGGCCTGCGCGATGCGGGCGATCCGGTGGAATCCGCCAAGGCCTATGACGCCGCCGGGGCGGATGAGATCTGTTTTCTCGATATTCACGCGACCCACGAAAATCGTGGCACCATGTTCGATGTTGTTCAGCGCACGGCAGAGCAATGCTTCGTGCCGCTGACTGTGGGGGGCGGTGTCCGCACCAAGGATGATGTGCGCGCCCTGTTGCTGGCGGGGGCGGACAAGGTCAGCTTTAACTCGGCGGCTGTGGCCAACCCGGACGTGATCGCCGAGGCAGCCGACCAGTTCGGCAGCCAATGCATCGTCTGCGCCATCGACGCCAAGACCGTCAGCCCCGGCAAGTGGGAGATTTTCACCCATGGCGGGCGCAAACCGACAGGAATCGACGCGGTAGAGTTCGCCAAAACGGTTGTTGCCAAGGGCGCGGGGGAAATTCTGCTGACCTCGATGGACCGTGACGGCACCAAGGCCGGGTTCAACCTGCCCCTGACCCGCGCGATTTCTGATGCGGTGGACGTGCCGGTGATTGCTTCGGGCGGTGTCGGCACTCTGGACCATCTGGTCGAAGGCGTGACCAAAGGCGGGGCCAGCGCCGTTCTGGCGGCTTCGATCTTTCATTTCGGCGAATATACTATCCGCGAGGCCAAGGAACACATGGCCGCCGCTGGCATTCCGATGAGGCTGACATGAGCATCCTGCACGATCTGGCCGCCACGATTGAAGCCCGCAAAGGCGCTGACCCCGACAGCAGCTGGACCGCAAAGCTGCTGGCCAAAGGGCCCGAAAAATGCGCCGAGAAGTTCGGGGAAGAGGCCATTGAGGCCATAATCGAAGCCGTCAAAGGTGACCGGGACAAGTTGACCACCGAGGCGGCGGATGTGCTCTACCACCTGCTTGTCATGCTGGCCGCACGGGATGTGGCGCTGGATGATGTCCTGGCGGAACTGGCGCGGCGTCAGGGTGTCAGCGGGATCGCTGAAAAAGCCGCGCGGCCTAAAGGGTAAGGCGCGGGCTTTCAACAACGCGCCCTGCCCTTTATGATCGGGGCTCCCGGTTCACAAGGCAAAGGGCATCGGAATGATCAGAGCTTTGGCGCTAGTGGTGACCTTTGCCCTGCTTGGCGCCTGCGCCGCACCGCCGCCTTCAACCGGGGATGAGGTGCAACGGCTGGCCGCCGAAATCCAAAGCCTCGGCCCCGATATCGATCCCGCCGAGGCCGACCGCGCCGCCCGCATCGCCTATGCCTATACCGCGCAACTGGCGCAGGAATACCAGATCACCGACCCGCCGTTGATCCACAACGCCAAGGTCAACAAGGGCCTGCGCCCGCGCGGTCTGTGCTGGCATTGGGCCGAGGATATCGAGCGGCGCCTGCGCCAGGAAAACTTCGACACGCTGACCCTGCACCGGGCCATCGCCAACGCGGACAACCCGTTCCGCATCGACCACAGCACGGCGATCATCAGCCGCAAGGGTGACTCGATGCATGACGGCGTGGTGCTGGACCCTTGGCGCTATGGCGGGGTTTTGTTCTGGTCTCCGCTGATGGAAGACACGCGGTATGACTGGGTGCCGCGCGATGTTGTTCTGGAAAAGCGCCGTCAGGAACAGGTGGCGCGGCTGAAGCCATACAAAGGTTAAGTCTGCAGCTTCGAAGATATGATCCCGGTGCTGAACCCGCCCATGCGCAGTTCCCCGAACAGGCGCTGATACTCGATCTTGGGACACCGGTTCATGACCACATCGACGCCCCGCGCCTGCGCTGTGGCTGCCGCCCCTTCGTGTTCGACGCCGATTTGCATCCAGATCGTCTGCAGGTCGGGAAAGGCCTGCAGCGCCTCATCGACAATGGGCGGGACAGCTTCGGAGCGGCGGAAAATATCCACCATATCAACAGGCTCACTGATATCGTACAGGCTTTGCCGGACCGTTTGCCCGAACAGTTCCTTGCCCGCATGGCCGGGATTGACGGGGATGACCGTGAACCCTTTCAGCGACAGGTACCGCGCCACATAATAGCTGGGCCGCACGGGGTTCATCGACACGCCGACCACCGCCACGGTTTTGGTGCGTGTCAGGACATTTTTCAGGAATTCGTCGGAATATTCGGGCATGGGCGCATCCTACGCAGGGTCCCGAGAAGAAAAAAGCGCCCAAGATGACTTGGGCGCAAGTTTTGGAACGAGGGACAGTGAAATGACCCGCGGCAGTTCCGTTCCGCGGTCACTGTGACATTTAGGCATAAATCTGGCGAAAAAAAGAGGGGGCGCGCATTTTTGTGATGACATCTCACAAAAAGCGGAGATTCGCCTATTCGCGGTACAGGGCTGACGGCCAGTTTTCTTCGGCCATGTGGATGTATGCGGCGCGATCATCCCGCCACATTTCCTCGATCTCCGGCGAATGCGTCAGGTACAGGCGCCCATCGACCACCTGCCATGCCTGCGGGTCGGTGCTTTTGAGCTGCCCGTAGGCCATCGCGTACGAGCAATACCCCCCAAACTGAGGCGCAAAGGCGCGCGGGTTGGCTTCGAAAAGTTCACGGTTTTCCTGAGACGCGAAATGCCATTCGGCGCCTTTCCACACCACCGCAATCTCGGGCTGCCCCCTGACCGGCGTATCGCCTTCGAAATAGGACACGGGATCGTATCCCGACATCGCGGCCCCTTCGGACGCAAAGTAGACAGGGACATCCTGCGCAGAGACGGCAGAACCAAAAGCAGCGGCGAACAGCGCGCCGGAAAGAAAACGTCGGGTCAGCATGGCAAGTTCAGAATCATGATATCAGGGTACCAAACTGCAACTTTTCAGGCCGCATTAAACCCCCGTTGACAGGGTTGTGAACGTTTTTTGACCCGCACCGTGCGGGTCAGTCAAAGATATCCTCGACCACATCCCAAGCTTCTTCCATCGCGCGTGACCAAAGGCTTTTCTTCTTCTTTTTCTTTTTGGGCTTTGGCTTTTTCAGCCCAACGCCTTCCCCATACCGGGCCGGACGTTCAGCCACCTTTTTCCGAGGCAGCATTTTCAGGTCATGCAAGGGCGCGCCACAGCTGGAACAGCTGAGCTCGTGCCGATCCTTGCCCTTCAGGACCAGCGCGGCGCGGGTCCCGCAATAGCAGCAGGTGGCGATTTTTGACGGGCTGGGAATGGCGGCCTCCTGCTTACCTGTAACGGGATGCATATAGGGCGATTGCCGCCGCATTTGATACGTTAAGCGACCCGAACCCGCCGGCTGCGTCAATTTTCACCAGGTGATCGACGGTTTCCTTGGTTTTCTGCCGCAGACCGGGCCCTTCGGCCCCCAGCACCAGCGCCACCGGGCGGTCCCGCTGGCCGTCCAGCGTGGTTTCGATGGTCGCGTCGGCCTCGCCATCCAACCCGAGAACCAGATACCCCATGCCCTGCAGTTCCACGATCGTATCCGCCAGATTGCGCACCCGCAGATAGGGCTGACGCTCCAGCGCGCCGCTGGCGGTTTTGGCCAACGCCCCGGTTTCGGGGGCCGAGTGGTGACGGGTGCCAATCACGGCGCTGGCCCCCAGCACCTCGGCCGAGCGCAGAATCGCCCCGACGTTATGCGGGTCCGTCACTCGGTCCAGCAGAATGACCCGAGGGTGTTCGCGCCCGATGCAATTCTCGGCCAACCCGGCCCAGTCCAGCGGCTTGACCTCAAGCGCCGCGCCCTGATGGACCGAGCCCGGATCAATCGGAGCGGTGAATTTGCGCGGATCGACCACTTCCGCCTCAATCCCCGCAAAATCAATGGCATCTGCCAGTTTATCACGGGCATTTCGGGTCACGATCAGCCGCAATTTTTGCCGTTTCGGGTTCATCAGCGCATCGCGCACGGCGTGGAGACCGAACAGCCAGACGGTCTCACTCGCGGCGGCTTTGCGCGCCTGTTCCTTC
The DNA here is from genome assembly GCF_056533845.1 of Ruegeria sp. F5. Classification (NCBI taxonomy): domain Bacteria; kingdom Pseudomonadati; phylum Pseudomonadota; class Alphaproteobacteria; order Rhodobacterales; family Roseobacteraceae; genus Ruegeria; species Ruegeria sp. F5. Next base: position 225,327 of record NZ_JBQFOU010000005.1, read on the forward strand.
TCGACGACCCACTTGGGTTTCTTCATTTCAGGGCCTCCGGGCCGGGAATTCGGTTTCCTGCGTCAAAGCGGTATTTTCCTGTTGACGCTCCTTTGGTGCGCTAGTAATCACGCCTCCACGTCAGGTGCAACGCCTGACAGTGGGCGACAGGCCGCAAGGTGTGGCAGGGGACTGTAACTCCCTCGCGGAGACGCACGCCTGGTTCGATTCCAGGGTCGCCCACCACTTCCTACAAAGCTTCTATACACGAGCGGCCAAGCCCCGAGCCCGTCGAGGGTGCTGTCAAACAGAACGGTCTGCAAGTTGGCACAGATTCCTCGATCTGCGCCCGACCAGCCTGACCGTCGGGGGTTCAGGCCGCCTGCGTGCGGTCCGCCGTGATGCGGTTGAACCAGTCCGTGATCGCCTGCAGGTCCGCCGCAAGTTGTTCGGCCTCACCACCAGTGAAGTCCTGAAACTTTTCGCTGTTCAAACCGTTCACGCCAACCAGCACCGGAATGTCCCGCGCCAGCGCCTCGGCGATGACGGGGCGGAAACCGCGGCCGTCGGCCTCGTGCTTGCCGAACTTGTTGATGATGAGAAGCTGCGGCGCATCGTCAAGCGACGCGGTGACATACCCCACAGCCTGTTCCAGAGCCGCCGGGTCCAGACGGCATCCGCGCGACTGTGTGCCCAGCGATTGCGAAATCCGGATGGTCTCGCCCTCGGGCAGAACGCGGACATCCATGTCGCATTTGCTGCTGTCTGCGCATTCAGTGTTGGTCTGTACCACTCCGGCCAGTTTGGCGCCCAAGTTCTGCAGGTGTTCGGCAACCGCGCTGAGCAGACGGTCCGTCGCGCCGCGATCGGTTGTTGTGACATAGGCCAGATACATTCAGGGACCCCTTCGCAAAGTTCGATATTCCAGATAGCACGCCAACGCCCGCCCGACCACTCCCCCGTTTACGGCAGGGGCGACAGGCCGATCACAGGTGCGTGCAGGTGTAACAGCACCGCAAAAGCGGCGAGTGAAGCAAGCCAGACCCAGAGCGGCGGCAGGGGCCTTGGTACGCGGAACGACAGGCGCGCGGTGTTGTGGGACATCCGCGGCCAGTCGGCCCCCATGTCCCGCGCCTTGCGGCGGTCAATCAGGACCATTCCCATAGCGGCGAAGCCCGCAAACAGGCCGAAAAGGATGACGTGGGACAGGCTGCCATTGACCAGCAGATGCGCTACCGACCACAGCATAAGCGCCGCAAGGATGGGATGGCGCGTTGTGCGCAGGATGCCGGGCTGTTCCGGATCGAAAGGGCGAGTACCCAATCCGCCGAACGAAAACGGGTTCCGGATCGCCAGCCCGGCCATTGCCAGCCAGCAGACGACGGGCATGATCAGCACCGGCACCCAGCGCAGTATGGGAAGCGGCGGGATGATCTCGACATATGGCGCTTGCGCGGCGGCGATGACCAACCACCCCAGAACAAGCAGGGACAAGGTGGAATAAGCCGCGAAATACGTCCGGCGACCAAGCGTTTCAATCAGCCAGCCACGCACCATTGGGCGCACGGGAATCATGTGGCTGAGCAGGAAGGTGATCAGCGCCGCTGCGAAAAAGCCCCAACCGGACATGATGTTCTCCGAACCCGTTTTTGCCCGGTTTATCTGCCTGCGCGAGGGCGGTCTTTGTCCGAAGTCAAGTCGGGCGGCGGGGCGGTTGCCCGCCCCTGCCCTGTCTTATAGGCCCAGCGCCTTGCGCCGTTCCTCGGCAAAGCCCTGCACCATGCGGTCGGCGATCAGCGCGAGGATGGCCATCGCCGCCCCGGCTGAGATACCAAGCCCCACATCCGCCTGCCCCAGCGCCAGATAGATCGACTGACCCAGACCGGTGGTGCCGATCAGCGCCGCGATCACCAGCATCGCAAAGGCATAAAGGATGGTCTGGTTCAGCCCCAGCAGGATGGTCGGCGCGGCATAAGGCGCGCGCACGTCGCGCATGATCTGCCACTCGGTCGCACCGCTGGAAATGGCGGCCTCCATCATTTCCTCGGGCGTGTTGACCAGCCCGTGCCGCGTGTAGCGGATCATCGGAACGATGGCATAGGCACAAATGGCGAGGAAGGCCGAGAACTCTCCGATCTGAAAGACCATCAGCACCGGGATCAGGAACACGAACAGAGGGATCGTCTGCAACATGTCGCAGATCGGGCGCACGATGGTCCAGACCGGCGACCAGACCGCGCTGGCCAGGCCGATCAGCCCGCCCAGCACGGCGCAGAAGAATACCGCAGCACCGCTTAGGTAGAGCGACAGCAACGCGCGTTCCCAAAGGCCCGAGACGAGGATGGTGCAGAGCAGCCCCACCGACAGCGCGGCCAAACGCCAGCCGCCAGCGACCCAGCCCAGCGCGGCAGCGCCGGTCAGGACAAAGGGCCAAGGCAGGTTGGCGATGCCGGTCTCCAACATGCCGATCAGGATCAGAACCACCAGCCCTCCGGTCAGATGCCCGCGCCACGCCATCATCAAGGCGATGGCGGCACCCACGGCAAAGAGGCCGTAGCTCATCGCGGGTGTCCATGCGAAGCCCCAAGTGAAAGGCAGCACCGCCTGATCCAGCCCGATCCGCAGCGGCAGCAGCACGTAGAACAGCGAATTGTTCTTGAGCGCATCCAGCCACGGCCCGTTGGCCTGCGTGAACGCGGTCAGGCCGCTGTCGATCGCCTCGGCCATCGGGTCCAGAACGGTCAGTTCGGACGGGTTCGGCAGCCAGGCCCAGAAAGCGGCGGTAAACAGTACCGCAAAGCCCAGCATCGCCCAGACAACGCGGCTGTCATAGCGTTTGCGTTCGGTGGCCAGAGTGCCGCTCATCCGGTCAATGACGACGGCAAAAACAACGATGACCAGACCGGCCATCAGGGATTCGCCGAACTGCGCCTTGCGCATGGTCAGCAGGACCTCCCAGCCGATGTCGTTGAAGCCGCCGATGACAGCGGCGATGATCACCATCGACAAGGCCGCCATCAGGCATTGGTTCACACCGACCATGATCTGCGTGGTCGCTGCCGGGATCTCGACCTGAAACAATTGCTGGAAGCGGGTGCCGCCGGACATGATGGCGGCTTCCTTGATCTCGGATTCGACCCGTTCAAGCCCCAGCATCACGTTGCGCGCCATGGGCGGGGCCGCGTAGATGGCCGAGGCGATCAGACCGACCACCGGGCCAAAGCCAAAGAGCAGCAGCAGCGGCGTCAGATAGGCGAAGGTCGGCACGGTTTGCATGATGTCCAGCACCGCCTGCACGAATGACTTCACCCGAGGCACCTCGTTCGCGAGGATGCCGATCGCGCCGCCCATGATCAGCGCAACCGGAACAGACACGGCGACCAGAGCCAGCGTATTCATGCTTTCGGCCCAATAGCCCGAGGCAAGAACGAAGCTGAGGCCAATGAACCCCAGCGCCGCCATTGGCAGGCCACCCAGATACCAGCCCAATGCAGTGACGATACCGATCAGGATCGGCCAGGGCGTGTTGCCCAGCACATAATTGGCGGCATCCATCGGATAGGTCATCAGGTCCGAAAACAGCCGCATGGCCGGTTTGATGCCGTTCAGAAACCAATCCAGAAACGCCCCGACCCACTGTGTCGCGGGCAGTTCCCACGCGGCGGGCCATTTGACCAGCCACGGGGCGTGCGCTTCCAGTGCAAGACACACCGCACCAACGATCACGGTGATCAGGGCGGCCTGCGCCCCCGCGGTCAGGCGTGCCTGCTGCGCGGGGATGTCCGTCACGGCGGTCATGTCTCATCCACCTGTAAGGCCGCGGCCAGATCCGACGGATGCACCGTGCCGACGACATTTCCCGCAGCATCGCGGACGGGCACGGGATCATATAGCTCCATGCAATGCGCCAAAGCAGCGTCCAACGTCATCGAGGTGGTCAGGCCGGGGTCATCCGGGCCGCATGTGGCCTCATCCCGCATCACCGAGGCGACCTTGGCGTGCTGGCCTTTTGCCACGTCTTTCGAGAACTCGCGCACATAGTCGTCCACCGGACGCAGCACGATATCCGTCGGCGTGCCGATCTGAACGATCTTGCCATCGCGCATGATGGCGATGCGGTCGGCCAGTTTCAGCGCCTCCTGGATATCATGGGTGATGAAGACGATGGATTTCTTCAACGTCGCCTGAATGCGCAGGAATTCGTCCTGCAACTGTCGGCGGATCAGGGGATCGAGGGCCGAGAATGGCTCGTCCAGGAACCAGATATCGGGGTTCACGGCAAGGCTGCGCGCAATCCCCACACGCTGCCGCTGTCCGCCGGAAAGCTGGCGTGGGAAGCTGTCTTCACGCCCCTCCAGACCAACCAGCGAGATCACCTCTTGCGCGCGCGCCAGGCGTTCCTTTTTGCCCACGCCCTGAACACGCAGCGGATAGGACACGTTTTCGGCGACGGTCATGTGCGGGAACAGGCCGAAATGCTGGAACACCATGCCCAGCTTCTTGCGGCGCAGATCGGTCAGCACTTTCTTGGACGCGCCGATGACATTCTCGCCATCCACGCGAATCTCCCCGCCCGTTCCGGGCAACAGTTGCGAGATGCAGCGGATCAGCGTCGACTTGCCCGAACCCGACAGGCCCATGATGACGAACAACTCGCCCTCGCGAACTTCGAAATTGGCGTCCTGAACGGCCGGAATGAACCCACCTTCGCGCAGTTCGGCGGCGGCTTTGTCGGCGTCATTCCCTGACCGAGACAGCGCGTCGGTCAGGGCCTTGTCAGCGCCTTGGCCAAACACCTGCCAGAGGTTCTGGCAGGCGATGGCTGGCGTATTAACGTCGGTCACTTAGGCAAGCTCACTGCGTTGCCGCGTCAACGACCGGACGCCACTTGCCTTCGTTCTCGGCCATCCATGCGGCGACCACTTCTTCGACCTTGCCGCCATCGACGTCGATCGCACCCATCATCGGCTGCTGGTCTTCGACCGCCAGCTGATAATTGGTCAGGATTTCATAGGCAGCGGGCCATTTATCCGCCATACCGCTCCAACCGGCCTTGAAGATGCGCGAAGGCGAGAAATCGCAATCGTTCACTGCATTGGGGTTCGGGCCCCATGCCGGATCGTTGAAGCACGCCTCTTCCCCGGCGGGCAGGTCGACAAACTGCACATCATAGGCCGACATCGCCCAATGCGGCTGCCAGAAGGTGATCAGCAGCGGCGACTTGCGCTCGGTCGAGGCGCGCAGTTCGGCGATCAAGGCCCCCTCGGACCCGGCAGGGACCGCTTTGAACGGCAGCTCAAGCCCGGTCATGCGATCCGCGCCGGGCGTGCCCCAATCCGCCGGATAGTCAACCAGACGGCCGCCGGGCAGCGTTTCCGCCGTGGCAAAGACCTGCGCACAGTCCTTGAGGGCTTCCCACGCGGGCAGACCCGGGCACAGTTCGGCCACGTGCGCCGGGTAGGCAATGCCTTCCTTGGCATCCAGACCCAGATCGCCAATCTCGACGACAGTGCCTTCATCGATCTTCTTGGCGTATTCGTCCGACACGTTCGACGACCAGATTTCCAGCGTCGCATCGATGTCGCCATCGGCCAGCGCCTGGAACTGGTTCATCATGCCAGCGGTGACATATTCCACGTTGTAACCCGCAGCCTTCAGCATCTCACCGGCGACATGCGTGGTGACGTGCTGACCGGTCCATTCGTTGATCGCCAGCTTGATCGGCTCGTCCACGGCACCCATATCCGCCGCCTGCGCCGATCCCGCGACCGCCAGAGCCAGAAGGCTCACACTCAGTTTTTTCATGGATTTTCTCCCTGTCTTCTTACTTTTGCCCACCCCGGCAGGCACAGCCCGCCGGCAGAACTGTCTTGTGACAATACCATGTCGCAACATGCACAAATTTCGCCGGAAAAGGAAAGTCATCAGTTTGAGTGTGGCCGTGAAAAACCCGTCAGGCCAGATTACCGATTTCCCCAACACGGCTTTGCACACCGCCCCGACCCGTCGCGGTTTTCCACCATTCGGCAAAAATCGTTGACTGACGAGTCAATCAGAAACCTTTTTGCGTTCGTTTGTCTAGGATTTCTTTGACAAATCTTCGCAACGCTCGGGCCCCGCCGACCATTATGCACCCACAGTTGGCTGAAAATAACGCTTGCCAAACAAGAACAAAAAGAAAACATTTAACGCGGAGGGTGGCGAACATGCATTCATTTGACGAAATTTTCGAAATGGCGGCAAACCGCCACGGCGGCCCAAAGGCCTTGGCCGAAAAGCTGAGTAAACCCAAAAGCACAGCGGAACTTGCAGCAATGCCCGAGGATCGCTGGCTGTCGATACTCACCAAATGCATCTTTCAGGCAGGGTTCAACTGGAAGGTCATCGAAAACAAGTGGGACGGGTTCGAGGCCGCGTTTGACGGCTTTGATGTCGGGCGTTGTGCCTTCATGGATGACGAAAAGTTCGATTCCCTGCTGCAGGACACGCGCATTGTCCGCAATGGCACCAAGATCGCCACCGTCCGCGACAACGCGGCCTTTCTGCTGGAACTGCGCGAGGATGGCGGCGCGGGACAGGTTCTGGGCGGGTGGCCCTCGACCGACTATATCGGCCTGCTGGACATGCTGGCCAAACGTGGGTCGCGCCTTGGCGGGGCTTCGGCCCAATATGCGATGCGGTTCGCTGGGCGGGACAGTTTCATCCTGTCACAGGACGTCACCGCCCGGCTGATTGCCGAGGGCGTGATCGACAAGCCTGCGACCTCGAAAAAGGCAATGAGCGCCGTTCAGGACGCGTTCAATACTTGGATGGATCAGTCCGGGCGGGGCCTGACGGAAATAAGCCGGGTCCTCGCGATGAGTTTATGAAATCGGCTTGCGGATTGGCAGCCTCGCGCTAGGGTTGATCCTATGGTTTTGCGTGTGCTGTTTTTGGCCCTGTTGCTATTGTCGTCCTGCGGTCGCCCCCTGACCGAGCAAGAGCGCGCATTTGCCACCGCCGTGCAGGGCGACACCCTGAACCTGGATCGTGTCCGGCTGGTCGATGGCGCGCCCGTGACCGAGGTCACCTATTTCCGCGAGGCGCGGCCAAGGCTGGCCTGCCGCGAACGCATCCTGCCACCGATGGAAGAGGGCGAATTCAGAGGAAAACCCGCAGCGGTCGCGCTGTTCAACAAGGTCTATTTTTCGAACGGCTGGTATGTGGAAGACTACATGTCCGACTTCCCGGACGAAATGAATCTGGTCGCCGCCATGCTGCTGGCCCATGAACTGACCCATGTCTGGCAGTGGCAGAACCGCAAGACCACCGGCTACCACCCGCTGCGCGCGGCGTTCGAACATGGCGGGCGCAAGGACCCCTATCTTTTCGATCTGGATAACTCGCCCGATTTCCTGTCCTACGGGTTCGAGCAGCAGGGCGCGATTGTCGAGGAATATGTGTGCTGCCGTGCGCTGGACCCGCAGGCGAAGCGCACACAACGGCTGCACACCATGCTTGGCGCGCATTTCGATCTGTCGCCCCTGCCCGACAAAGGCCGCGAACGCGATGTGGTCATCCCGTGGAGCGATGCAGAAGTTAAGGGCATCTGCAGCTAAGGCCTCAATTCACCTGAATGGTTTTCAGATAGGCCACCAGATCGACGATGGGCTGGCTGGTCAGGACCGGCTGACCTTCGGGCGTTTTGATCGACGTTTCCTGCCCGTCGAAATACGGCCCGTAAACCGGCATCGGGCTGCCATGACTGACCAGCGGCTCGCGCCCGTCGATCCGCGCAACCACGCGGGCGATGGGGAATACGCCATCCTCACCGGCCAGCTTGGTCAGATCGGTCGGCTGGATCACCAGAACACCCGCCATCGGGCCATGCCCCGTCGCCTCGATCCCGTGGCAGGTGGCGCAATAGTGCTGATAAAGCTCGGCGCCTTTGTCCGCCTCTTGCGCTGAAGCCATTGCCGCACAACTGATTAGGCCTGCCCAAAGTACCGCTCTGATCATCGCATCCTCCTGCTCCGATTGACATTTGCAGGCTTGCCCGGCGCGCGGCTTGGCGCAATGATCCAGATCAACGAAAGCAGCAAGCGAGGGTTCGGGCCATGACACAATACGCAGCCATCATGCTGGCCGCCGGAATCGGTGTTCCGATCCTTGCCGCGCTGAACGCCGCGCTGGGGAAACTGATCGGCTCACCCACCGCGGCCGCCGTGGTCTTGTTCGCCATCGCCTTTGGCTCATCCGCGATCGTGATGCTGCTGTTTCCCGGGGTCGAGGCGATTTCCAAAGTGGCGCAGGCCCCCAAACACCTGCTGCTGGCCGGGGTTCTGATCGCCTTCTACGTTCTGTCGATCACCCATGTCGCGCCGCATTTCGGGGTTGGAAACGCGGTGTTCTTCGTCCTGCTGGGGCAGTTGATCAGCACCGCGGCGATTGATCACTTTGGCCTCTTCGGCGCGCAGGTCACGCCGCTGACATGGATGCGCGCGGGCGGGATTGCGGTGATGGCGGTTGGCGTGGCGATCACTCAATTGGCCTGAGCACGCCGCCTTCCAGCCGAACCATCCGGTCCATCCGCGCCGCGAGATCCATGTTGTGGGTGGCAATCAGGGCCGACAGCCCTTCGTCCCGGACCAGCGACATCAGCGCGTCGAACACCTGATCCGAGGTCTCGGGGTCCAGATTGCCGGTGGGTTCATCCGCCAGCAGGACACGCGGCGCATTCGCCAGCGCACGGCAAAAGGCAACGCGCTGCTGTTCGCCACCGGACAGGGCGGCGGGCCGATGCCCCGCGCGTGGCGCGACGCCTACACGATCCAGCAAGGCCATCGCCCGCTGCTGCGCCGCCTTTTCGGACACACCGTTGGCCAGTTGCGGCAGCGTGATATTTTCCAGCGCGGTGAATTCCGGCAGCAAATGGTGAAACTGATAGACAAAGCCCACATCCTGCCGCCGCAGCGCGGTGCGGGTCCGGTCGCCCTTGCCGGTCGCGCTTTGGCCCACGATCTGGACCGCGCCGTCATCCGGCGTGTCCAGCAACCCGGCGATGTGCAAAAGCGTGGATTTGCCCGCCCCCGAAGGGGCGACCAGCGCAACCGCCTCGCCCGCGCGCAGGTCCAGATCGACGCCGCGTAACACCTGAACCTCGCCCGGTGTGCCTTTCAGGTAAGTCTTGGTCAGGCCGCTCAGCCGCAGTGTCACCTCACTCATAGCGCAGCGCCTCGACCGGGTTCAGCCGCGCCGCGCGGCGGGCGGGGAAATAGGTAACAAAGAAGGACAGGCCCAGCGACAGTCCGATGGCCTTGAGCACATCGCTCAGATGCAACTCGGCGGGCAACGCGTAGATGCCGCGAATGGACGGGTCCCAGACGCCGCCGCCCATCACGTAATTCACGAACGAGAATATCGGGTCGATATAGATCGCAAACAGGCAGCCAAGGATCACTCCCATCGCCGTACCGATGATGCCGGTAAACGCGCCGCAGATGAAAAAGACCCGCAGGACCGAGCCTTCGCTCAGGCCGATTGTGCGCAGAATGCCGATATCGCGGCCCTTGTTTTTCACCAGCATGATCAGGCCCGAGACAATGTTCATCGCCGCAATCAACACGAGGATCGACAGGATGATGAACATCACGTTGTCCTCGACCTCCAACGCGCGCAGGAACCCGCCCGAGGCGTCCTGCCAGGTCCAGATCTGGCTGCGCTCGCCTGCGGCCTCGATGATCGGGATCAGGATCGGAGTCAGGTCCTCGGGGCGTTCGACCATCACCTCGATCTCGTCCGCCACGCCTTCGCGGTTGAAAAAGCCCTGCGCCTGAGAAAACGGCATGTAAACGCGGGTGCGGTCGATGTCGTAGCGGCCTGCCGAAAAGACATAAACCACGCGATAGGCATTCACGCGCGGCGAGGTGCCAAAGGCGGTTTTGACCCCGTTGGGCGAGGTCAGCTTGACCGTATCCCCCACCGTTGCCCCGACGCTGCGCGCCACGCCTGATCCGATGGCGATCACATCCTCGCCGCTCTGAAACTGTGACAGGTCGCCCACGGCCTGCTCGCTTTGGGCCACGCCGGGCAAATCGCGCAGATCGTCGGGGCGGATGCCAAACACCTCGACCCCGCTGCTACGGTCGCGGTTGGTGATCAGGACCTGCCCCTTGACCAGCGGCGCGGTGCGCTGAACGCCCGGAACCTGCGCAATGCGCTCGGCCTGCTGCTCATAGTCGGGCATGGTGCGGTCCACGCGCCCCTGCGCGTCGATCTGACCCGAGGAATAGACGGTGACATGGGCGTTCGCCCCCAGAATGGTGCCCACGAACTCGGACCGGAACCCGGACCGGACCGCCAGCGTCGCGATCAGGGCGAAGACAGCCAGCGTGATCCCGATCAGCGAAATCCATGTCATCACGCTGACGCCACCCTCGGCGCGGCGGGCGCGCAGATAGCGCCATGCGATCTTCCATTCGAAAGGGGCAAAAGGCGGGGGGGTCTTGGCCATGCCTGCTCCGGCGGTTGTTGTGTGCGGGGACCCTTTCGGCATTTCGCCGGATGGTCAAGCCGGTAGTGGGTTCAAGGCGCGTCAGGCACCGCGCAGGACGCGGCATTCAGCGCAAAAACCCGGTGCGAATCAGTTTTCGAGCGCTGGATGGCAGTTCTGGTAAAAAGAGATTTGAGAGCGGCGATTATACCGCTGGTTGTGATGCCGTTCACAGACAGGGCGGTATTGTTTCAGCTATGAAGTCAATGTAGCTGTCGCGTGAGCGACTGAATTCAAACTGCAACATATTTGTAAGCAATTTTATTTCGTCTTTTGCTTATTTAGCGAAACTTTGTCACCCTTATTGTGGGGGAACACATTTAACGAGCGGGGGTCGCTCATGTTTATGGATACGAGTACACAAGGGTCGGGCCCGATTTTGGCCCAAAAAGCATCATCAGAACTGGATTGTGAAAGCGCGGCCCTGCTGCGCGCAGCCATCCGCCCGGTATTTGCCACGGCGGCAAGCTGGGCGAATTTGGCGGATGTCCTGAGGGACAAGGGATACCGTCTGGCCTTCCGCGAAGGGCGGCTGTGTATCACCGACCGCGCCACCGGCGCACGGGTTTGCGGGATACGTTTTCTGGGCTTCGAACTTCGGGATCTGGTCAGACGCATGGGACGCCCCATCGTCGTAGCGCGTGGCAACGGCGCGGATGGCGAGGTGCTGATCACCCGGCCGACAAACGGCCACGGCTAAAACCTGCGCCAGACCTGAACCGACCGGCGCAGGGATTTTGACAGACTGTGACGGGCCGCCGCCCGGATGGCGTCAGGAGTATCGGATCGGCGCAACAGTTCAGCCATCAGTTTTGCGGGCATGTGGCCGCGCTGGTAGAACCTTTGAAAATCCTGCTCAGTCAAGCCCCGCGCGGTTTGGAACCCCGCGTAGTAATTTACCCAGACCCGCGCGTAATCCTGACCGGTTGTGGTATCGTCGCTGGTCGCCCCCCTGTCCCAGAACAGGGAAATCGCATCCTCCATCCGCTCACCCCGATAACCAGCCCCGATCATCCGCAGCATCAGGTCGTAATCCGCCGCAATGCGATATTGCGTGTCATGCCCGCCCAGGGCCATGAATACATTCCGTTTGATGAACACCGAGTTGTGGCAAAACGGCATGCGCTGCAGGATCGCTTTCAGCGACATCCGGTGAAAGGGTTTTTCCGAACCATCTTCGAACCGCTGCACGGTCGAGCCGTACAGAAAATCGGGCCGGGTCGCCCGCAGCCTGTCTGCCGCAATGTTCAGAATGCCATCCGACACCAGAGAGTCATCGGAATTGAGAAACAGCAGATACGCACCACGCGCCGCCTGCGCGCCCTTGTTCATCGCGTCATACAGCCCGGCATCGGGTTCGGTAATGAACCGGGTGCGCGGCGCGGCGGCGGTCAGGTCCTGAATGAACGCGACGGTTCCGTCCGACGAGGCGCCATCCTGAATCACATGTTCCGCCTGCGCACAATTCTGCCGCGCCATGCAATCGATGACGCGGCGAAAACTGTCCTGTCGCCCTTGCGACAGCAGTTTGTAGGTCGCGGTGACGACCGAGATCAGCGGCGCGTCGCCTGGATCAGGCGATCTGCTCATAAATCTCGGCGATTCTGGTGACGGCGGCCTCGGGGCTCAGTTCCTCGCTCTCGCCGGTGCGGCGGCTGGTCAGTTCGACAACGCCGTTCTTCAACCCGCGCGGCCCGACCGTGATGCGCCAGGGCAGGCCGATCAGGTCCATCGTCGCGAATTTGCCGCCCGCGCGTTCGTTGCGGTCGTCGTACAACGGCTCAAGGCCCAGCGCGGTCAACGCCTTGTAGAGGTTTTCGCAGGCCGCATCCGCCTCTTCATCACCCTGTTTCAGGTTCACGATCCCGCAGTGGAACGGCGTCACCCCTTCAGGCCAGATGATGCCTTTGTCGTCATGGCTGGCCTCGATGATCGCACCGATCAGGCGGCTGACGCCGATGCCGTGGCTGCCCATATGGACCGGAACCGGCTTGCCGTCGGGGACTTGTACGGTTGCGCCCATCGCCTCGGAGTAATTTGTGCCGAAATAGAAAATCTGACCAACCTCGATCCCGCGCGCCACGCGGCGGCGGTCTTCGGGGATCTGATTGAACAGGGCTTCGTCATGCGTCTCATCGGTGCGGGCGTATTTCGAGGTGAACTCATCCATGATCGCCTGACATTGCGCGCGGCTGTCATAGTCGATCTCGCGGTCGCCAAAGGTCAGATCGGTAACGGCGCTGTCATAGAACACCTCGGATTCACCGGTGTCGGCCAGAACAAGGAATTCATGCGTATAGTCGCCGCCGATGGGGCCGGAATCGGCGCGCATCGGGATCGCCTGCAGGCCCATGCGTTCGTAGGTGCGCAGGTAGCTGACCAGATGGCGGTTATACGCGTGCAGCGCGTCTTCCTTGGTCAGGTCGAAATTGTAACCGTCCTTCATGTAGAACTCGCGGCCCCGCATCACGCCGAAACGCGGACGGATTTCGTCGCGGAATTTCCACTGAATCTGATAGAGCGTCAGCGGCAGGTCTTTGTAGCTGTTCACGTGGCCGCGGAAGATGTCGGTCACCAGTTCTTCGGCGGTCGGTGTAAAAAGCATATCCCGGTCATGCCTGTCCTTCATCCGCAGCATTTCCTGACCGTAGCCGTCATAGCGCCCGGATTCGCGCCACAGGTCCGCCGATTGCAGGATCGGCATCTGGATGGCGATATGCCCTGCCCGCGCCTGTTCCTCGTGCACGATGTTTTCCAGCTTGCGCAGCACTTTGAAGCCAAGCGGCAGCCACGAGTATATCCCAGCAGCGGCCTGCTTGATCATCCCGGCGCGCAGCATCAGCCGGTGGCTGACGATCTGGGCCTCGGACGGGTTTTCCTTGAGAACGGGCAGAAAGTAACGGCTGAGGCGCATTTCGTAACCTTTTAGGTGGAACTTCAACATTCAGGTGATTATGCCAAACCCCCGCCGGGGGCAATCGGGCATTGGCGTTTTTGCGGTCTCCGACCGATTGGTTTGGCAATTGACCTGCCCAAGACGGATTTCAGATGCGGCCATTCGGAGCCGCCGCGCCGCAAATCCACCACTACGGAAATCAACCTCATGAACCGCTTGCATCGGTCCGCCCCTTGGGCCAAGAACATCTGAAAGCGCCTGAACAAGGGGACGGACATGGCTTTGCCTGTAAAGGATCAGCTCAGATATTGGGGCATCGCTACGGCGATCTTTGTGCTGATCCTGTGGGCACTTGGCGATGTCCTGCTGCCCTTTGTGATCGGTGGCGCAATTGCCTATTTCCTGGACCCGGTCGCGGATCGGCTGGAAAATCTGGGCCTGTCGCGCATGGCGGCGACCGGCATCATCACCGTTGTCGGCGTGCTGGGCTTTGTGGTTGGCATCCTGGCGGTCGTGCCCGCTTTGATCACGCAGCTGATCGACCTGATCGATGTGATGCCCAGCCTGTTCAAAGAGCTGCGCGCCTTTATAGAAAAACAGTTCCCCTCCATTCTGGACCGCGAATCCAGCTCTCACCAATTTCTGGTGTCGCTGGGCAACACGCTGAAATCCAAAACCGGCGATGTGCTGCAATCGGTTGTCACCTCGCTGGGGTCGGCCATCAACGTAGTTGTCCTGCTGGTCATCGTTCCGGTCGTTGCAGTCTACCTACTGCTGGACTGGGACCGCATGATCGCCCGGATCGGAGAGCTTCTGCCGCGCGATCACGCCCCCACCATCAAACGGCTGGCGGGTGAGATTGACGGTGTTCTGGCCTCGTTCGTGCGCGGCATGGGGACGGTCTGCCTGATCCTCGGGACCTACTATGCCGTGGCGCTGATGCTGGTGGGCCTGCAATTTGGCCTGATCGTCGGGTTCATCGCCGGGCTGGTGACCTTCATCCCCTATCTCGGCGCATTGATCGGCGGCACGCTGGCCATCGGGCTGGCGCTGTTCCAGTTCTGGGGCGATTGGGCCCATGTGGGGCTGGTGGCCGGTATCTTCGCCTTGGGTCAGGTGACCGAGGGCAACTTCCTGACACCCAAGCTGGTCGGCAGTTCCGTCGGTCTGCACCCGGTCTGGCTGCTGCTGGCGCTGTCGGTGTTTGGCGCGCTGTTTGGCTTTGTCGGCATGCTGGTCGCCGTACCGGTGGCCGCCGCACTAGGCGTTCTGGCGCGGTTCGCGACCTCGCTGTATCTGGACAGCCGTCTCTATACCGGTCTGGAAGACCAGGATCAGGAAGACGCGTAAATGGCCCGACAGCTTAGCTTTGATCTGCCAGCCAAGACCGCGCTGGGCCGAGAGGATTTTTTCGTCTCGCCCGCCAACGCGCTGGCGGTGGCGATGATTTCGGCGACCTCGTGGCCCGGCAACAAGCTGGTGCTGACCGGCCCGGCGGGCGCAGGCAAAACCCATCTGGCCCATGTCTGGGCGGCTGAAACCGGCGGCCGGATCATCAATGCCGCCGACCTGCGCCACGAGGATGTGCCCGACCTGTGCCGCACGCCAATCGCGGTCGAGGACGTGCCTGCAATTGCCGATGACATGGAACAGCAGAAAACCCTGTTCCACCTGCACAATCTGATTCTGGCCGAGGGGCATGCCCTGCTGATGACCGGGCGCTTGGTTCCGAAATTCTGGCAACTGCCGCTGGCCGATCTGCAAAGCCGGGTCGAAGGCGCGCATCATGTTGCGCTTGATCCGCCCGACGACGCGCTGTTGGGGGCGGTGCTGGCGAAGCTGTTTCTGGACCGGCAGCTCAATCCCGGCCCCGAGGTTATCGCCTATCTGGTCAAACATATGGATCGCCGCTTCGAAACCGCTGCCAATGTGGTCGCGCAGCTGGATCATCTGGCGCTGTCGGAAAAACGCGACATCACCCGTGCGCTGGCGGTCCGGGTTCTGAATGCCGATCCCAATAAGGATAATACGAATGATTGACCCGCAACCTGCGATTTCGCATCCTGTGGCCGGATCATCTGGGAACGACATGGAACAGACCGTCAAAGCCGACATTCCCGATTGGGGGCCTTTCGGAAAACCTCTGTTTGATGACCCGGGGGTCAGGGCGCTGTCGCGCGTTGGGGTTGTCGATGTGGGGTCGAACTCGGTCCGGATGGTGATCTTTGACGGCGCAGCCCGCTCGCCCGCCTATTTCTACAACGAAAAAGTCATGTGCGAACTGGGCGCGGGCCTGTCGGAAACCGGGCGCCTGAACCCTACGGGGCGGGACCGCGCATTGGCGGCCTTGCGGCGGTTCCAGCGACTTGCCAGCGATCTGGACCTGCCCGGTCTGCATGTGGTGGCCACTGCGGCTGTGCGCGAAGCAAAGGACGGCCCCGAATTCTGCAAGCAGGTCGAGGCCGAAACCGGCCTTCAGGTACAAGTCATCGATGGTCAGGAAGAGGCCCGGCTGTCCGCTCAGGGCGTTCTGCTGGGCTGGCCCGGAGCCTATGGCCTGATCTGCGATATCGGCGGGTCGTCAATGGAACTGGCCGAAATCGCAGATGGAGAGGTGGGCCGGCGCATGACCTCGCCCCTTGGTCCGCTCAAGCTGCGCGACATCAAGGGCGGGCGGCGGGCCCGCAAGGCGCATATCAAATCCACGATGGAAGAGCTGCGCGACAATATGGGAAAGCAGCGGGACCGTCTGTTCCTTGTCGGCGGCAGTTGGCGCGCCTTTGCGCGGTTGGACATGCTGCGCCGGGGATATCCGCTGAACGTGCTGCACGAATACCGCATGACCACCAAGCAGGTGCACCAAACCATCAAATTCATCGAAGCCAACGACCACGACAAGCTGCGCAGCAACGCCGGTGTCTCGAGCTCGCGCATGGCGCTGATCCCCTATGCGATGGATGTTCTGGCCCGTCTGATCCGGACGTTCAAACCCAAGGATATCGCAATCTCAAGCTACGGTATCCGCGAGGGTCTGTTATACGAACAGATGTCGCCCGAGCTGCGCGACCGCGACCCGCTGATTGAGGCAAGCCGGTTCTCCGAATCCAAAGACGCCCGTCTGCCGGGGTTTGGCCGCCACCTGTTCGAGTTTGTGATGCCCCTGTTCAAATCCGCCCCTCCGGCGCGGGTTCGACTGATCAAGGCGGCCTGCCTGTTGCACGACGTCAGTTGGCGCGCCCATCCCGATTACCGGGCCGAGGTCTGCTTTGACAACGTGACGCGCGCCAATCTGGGCGGGCTGAAACACGCTGAGCGGATTTTTATCGGTCTGGCCCTGCAACACCGCTACCGCAACAAACGCGAGAGCAACCGGTTCACCGAACTGTATGATCTGCTGGATGAGCACGGGCAGAAACAGGCCGAGGTTCTGGGCAAGGCGATGCGGTTCGGGGCGATGCTGTGGATGCACAACGACGCCAATATGGGGCGGATGCGGTTCTATCCAAAAAGACGACAGCTTGATCTGTTCCTGCCCAAAGCCGCTGGCCCCTTGTTCAACGAGGTTGCCGAAGCGCGGTTGAATTCCCTTGCCAGCACCCTGAAATCCGAAACCCGGGTGATCATCAAAGGCTGAACCGGCTTAAATGTCGGTCAGACCGTCATCGGGGGCCTCTTCGGCCTGATCTGGTTCGTCCAATGGTTCCTGGGGTGGCTTTTTGCGAATGATGATATCACCGTTGGGCAGAATTTCGGGTGCCTCGTAGACGCTCCAGTCTTCGATCTCACCGGCAAGCTCTGCCAGTGCGGGCCCCATTTCTTCAAAGAATGACTGCATGGCCGGACCGAATTTCTGCGCCAGCCCAAGCAGTTCCTCCAGAGTGGGCGACATCTCTTCCCGCAGGCCTTCGAAGAACAGTTCGGCCCCCTGCTCCATCAGGGATTTGCCGCTGTCTTCCTCGGCGAAGGCGGGCGTGGCAAGGGCGGCGGAAACCGCGCCGATCATCAGGACATGTCTCATGCTGAAAATATAGGCCAGCCGGGGCGCGCTTGAAAGATCACAGATCGATATCCAGCGTCACGGGAAAATGGTCCGAGGCGGTCAGCAACGCATCCCGCAATTCGGGCCGGGACCAGCAGTCCGTGTCACGAAACGGATGCCAGATGCGCCAGGCCGGGCGGCGCGCGCGCAGGTTTTGGGTGACCATTATGTAATCCAGAAGCGCCTCGAGATATTTGCCCTCTTTCGGCCTCGCAAACCGCGCCGTCGACGGCACAGACCCCGGACGCGGGCCGTGCGCCGTGACCGCGTGGGGGTCAAACAGCCCGGCCTGCAGCACAATCTCGACCGAGGAGCGCCCGAACAGATGTTCGAACTCATCCAGACCGGGCCCGTCGTTCAGATCGCCCAACAGGACCACGGGCTCATCCGCCGCCACATGCGCCGCGACCCGGCGGGCCAGCCAGATCGCCTGCGCCAGTTGCTTGCGCCGGTTGGCGATCGAGATACGGATCGCTTCGTCGCGGCTTTCAGCCCCGTGCGGCGCTTTGGACTTCAGATGCGCACCGATCAGGCGGAACGCGAACCCCGCCCGCGTTTCCACCGCCAGTTCCATCGGAGGTTTAGAGAACCGCACCACATCCTCGGTCGCGTCCACATCCAGATCGATCCGGAATTCGCCGTCGAACCGGGGCGCATTCTGATCCTGCTGCGGGTCATGGCGCGCGGTCAGAACGTTTGGATCATATAGCAGCGCCAGTTCCTGATGCGTGTCATTGGGAAAACCCATGATCGCGTTCGAGGTGCGCAGACCAAACGCCTCGGCAAACGCCTGCAACGCCCTGACGGTATTCTGACGTTTTCCGGTGTTCGGGGCCTCGACGATCAGAACCGCATCCGCGTCAATCGCGGTCAGAACCTTGGCAATCGCTTCGACCTGCTGTGCCTTTGTCACATCGTGCCGACCGGACCAGCTGTCATCCACGATCAGCCTGTCATCCCGGTCGAACAGGTTGGCGAACCATTCGATATTGTAGGTCGCCAGCCGCATCCGATCAGGCCCGCGCGCCGTTGATCTCGTCCCAGGCGCGGTTGATATCGATCATCTTTTTCTCGGCCAACCGAATGGCTTCCTCGGGCACGCCCCGCGCCATCATGGCGTCGGGATGGGTGTCACGAACCAGTTGCCGCCAGACCTTGCGGATGTCGGGCAGCGGCATGTCATGCGGCACACCGAGAACGGTATAGGGGTCCTTTGGCGCGTCCGGTACAAACCGGGCCCGCAACGCCTGAAACTGAGCGTCTGTTTGACCGAAAATCCGGCTGACATCCTCCAGAAACTGGTTTTCGTTGGGGTGGTAAAAGCCGTCGGCCATCGCAATGTGGAACAGACCTTCCATCAGATCGCAGAGCGTGGTGCTGTCCTCGTTGAACATCCGGGCGATCTTGCGGGCATAGTCCTGATACCCGGCAACGTCGGTCCGGGCCATGTTGAAAACGCGCGCTGCGCCCTCTTCGTCCTCGCGGGCGATCTGGAAAACGTCGCGAAAAGCCGTGACCTCATCCCGCGTCACCTGCCCGTCGGCCTTGGCCATTTTCGCACCCAGCGCGATCACCGCGATGGTAAACGCCACCGACCGTTCGGGCGGCGAGCGCAGCTTTTCGAAAACGGCGGTAAGGCTTTCGCCTTGGGCCAGCGCGCTCAGCGCATCGGATATGCGGGTCCAGATCGACATGGGCGTACCCTAGCGTTCCAATCCGGGACTGTCAGGTGCGACAGATCACCTGGGCACAATAATTTTCTGCATCAGCACAAGATCCAGGCGCTGACCCCATTTGCACCCGACCTCGGGCATCCGGCCCACTTCGGCAAAGCCAAGCGCCGCGTGAAACCTTATGGCATCGGGGTTGGCTGACGAAATCCCGGCGATAAAAACATGTACGTCCTCTGCACGGGCCGAAGCCTCCAGCGCCGCCATCAAAGCCCGTCCCAAACCACGACCACGCGCGTCGGGGGCCAGTTGGATCGTATGTTCGCGGCACTGGGCATAGCCCGGACCGGCGCGGAACGGGCCGTATGTGGCGAAGCCCGCCACCTGCCCGTCCAACTCAGCAACGAGATAGCCGGGGCCACGCGACCGGATATCATCTGCGATGCTGTCTTCGCTGCGTTCCTGCGTCGTGAATGTCACCAGCGTATCGCGAATGATCGCGTTCGTGATCTGCGCGATGGCGGTCGCATCCCCAACCTGCGCCTGACGAATGCTCATTCCAACACGCGTAAGCCATGCGGTGTCTCGAATTCCGCCCGCAAGGCGGCGGGGCCGGTGTCGAACACCACATAGTCCAGTTCACCCAATTGCCGCGCCAGTGTCAGGGCATCGGGGTGATACACCACCAAGCGGCGCAACCGGCACAGGCTGTCCGGCAGCATTTGCGCGGGATGCAGGTCGCCCTGCCACTGAATCAAAGCAGGAAACAGGTTGTCGAACGGCAACCGGCCATTCGGAGGCACGGCCATCCGCCACCGCAACGCACCCCGGCTCAGATCAATGGGCTGCCCGGTGCCATCGGGAAACATCGATAGCGAGGCCTCAATGTCGCTGACCCGGCAAATCCAGTTGGTCAGGCGGGGCAGGCCCTGAAACCGGTCCAGATCGAGCCATCTTGTCCGCTTGGGGTTGGGGGCATCGGGGTCAATGGCGATAGCCTCAAGATACAGCCCGTCCTTCAGGCCGAGTAACTGGTTATGGGTTCCGAATTTCTCGTGCTTTCCACCCGCCTGCAACCTGACCCCAAGCGCCGCTTCCACATGCGCCGCTGCCTCTTCCAGAGTAGTCCCAGCCACCGCGATATGATCCAGTTCCATTCGGCCCTCCATCCCAGCAACCCTACCCGCAAGGCAAAAGGGCGCAAGCCTCAGCCGCGCCCTTCTTCTGTTTGGAAATGCCTTCGGGAGAGAATGTACCGCAAGGCGAAGAAAGGGGCGAAAAGGCCCCCGCCCCGCTTTACGCCTGCGCCTCGCCGATCAGACGCAGAATATCCTGTGCCGCCTCGGGAATATTTGTGCCCGGCCCAAAGATCGCCTTGACGCCGTGATCATACAGGAACTGGTAATCCTGCTGCGGAATGACCCCGCCGCAGATCACGATGATATCCTCGGCCCCGGCCTTCTTGAGTTCCTCGACCAGTTGCGGTGCAAGGGTCTTGTGCCCTGCCGCCTGCGAGGAAATCCCGACCACATGCACATCGTTGTCCACCGCATCCTGCGCCGCTTCGGCAGGGGTCTGGAACAGGGGGCCCACATCCACGTCGAAGCCGATATCGGCAAAGGCCGTTGCGATGACCTTGGCCCCCCGGTCATGCCCGTCCTGCCCCATTTTCACGACCAGCAGACGGGGGCGGCGGCCTTCGGCCTCGGCGAAATCTTCGATGGATTTCTGGATCGCGGCAAAGCCTTCGTCGCCTTCGTAGGCCGCGCCATAGACACCGGCCAGCGTTTTCACTTCGGCGCGGTGGCGGCCGAATTCCTTTTCCATTGCCATGCTGATCTCTCCTACGGATGCGCGGGCACGGGCGGCCTCGACGGCGGCGGCCAGCAGGTTGCCACCCTCGCGGGCGGTGGTGGTCAGGGCGTCCAGTGCCTGTTGGCATGCGCCCTCGTCCCGCGTGGCGCGGATACGTTCCAAACGCGCGACCTGCGCCTCGCGCACGGCGACATTGTCGACGTCCAGAATGTCGATCAGGTCTTCCTGTTCCTTGCGATACTTGTTGACTCCGACGATCACCTCGTCGCCCCGGTCGATCATCGCCTGACGCCGCGCCGCGCTTTCCTCGATCCGCAGCTTGGGCATGCCGCTGGCGACGGCCTTGGTCATGCCGCCCATCTCTTCGACCTCTTCCATCAGGGCCCAGGCCTTTTCGACCAGCTCATTGGTCAGGCTTTCGATGTAATAGGACCCGGCCAGCGGATCGACCACATCGGTCACGCCGGTTTCCTCCTGCAGCACCAGTTGGGTGTTCCGCGCGATGCGGGCCGAGAAATCGGTGGGCAGGGCAATCGCCTCGTCCAGCGCGTTGGTGTGCAAACTTTGCGTGCCGCCCAGAACGGCGCTCATCGCCTCATAAGCGGTGCGGATCACGTTGTTATAGGGGTCCTGTTCCTGCAGAGACACGCCCGAAGTCTGGCAATGGGTCCGCAGCATTTTCGACCGCTCGGACTTTGCTCCGAAATCTGTCATCACCCGATGCCAGAGCGTACGTGCGGCACGCAGCTTGGCGATCTCCATGAAGAAATTCATGCCGATGGCAAAGAAGAAGGACAGCCGCCCGGCGAATTTGTCCACGTCCATCCCCGCCTGCGTCGCGGCCCGCACATATTCGCGCCCGTCGGCCAGCGTATAGGCCAGTTCCTGCACCAGGTTCGCGCCAGCCTCTTGCATGTGATAGCCGGAAATCGAGATCGAGTTGAACTTGGGCATCTCGTTCGAGGTGTATTCGATGATGTCCGAGATGATCTTCATCGACGGGTCCGGCGGGTAGATATAGGTGTTGCGCACCATGAACTCTTTCAGAATGTCATTCTGAATGGTGCCCGACAGGACCGACTTGTCGTGCCCCTGCTCCTCACCCGCCACGATGAAACTTGCCAAAATCGGAATTACCGCGCCGTTCATGGTCATCGAGACCGAAACCTTGTCCAGCGGGATGCCGTCGAACAGGATCTTCATGTCCTCGACGCTGTCAATCGCCACACCGGCCTTACCCACATCGCCGACCACGCGCGGGTGGTCACTGTCGTAGCCGCGGTGCGTTGCCAGATCGAAGGCGACCGAGACGCCCTGCTGACCAGCCGCCAGATTGCGGCGATAAAAGGCGTTCGATTCCTCGGCCGTCGAAAAGCCCGCATATTGGCGGATCGTCCACGGTCGCCCCGCATACATCGTGGCCTTCACGCCCCGCGTAAACGGCCCGAACCCGGGCAGCGAGCCCATATGGGGCAGATCAGCCGTGTCCGCTTGCGTATAAAGCGGCTTAACGTCGATCCCTTCGAGCGTTTCTTTAGTCAGATCATCCAATGGCCGTCCGCGCAGTTCTTTCTCAGCCAGCGCGCGCCAGTCACTTGTGTCGGTCATAGAGTCTTCCTCTTGTCAATTCGGTTCGCGGCAGGGCAAGGCCTGCGCGTGGATGTGATCCGGGTCCCGCCTCGCAGGCCACCGCGCGAATTTTTGAGCGCATTGCGCAATTCGCCGGTCGCATTCGCGCGCGCAGGGGCTATATTCAACGGGACAGGAGGCCCCATGACCCGAATGCTTGCCTTTGTTTTCTCGGCACTAATTCCGCTGGCCGCTCTGGCCGCCGACGGGGCTGCGCCTGCCGAGGACACCTTTGTCCGTCCGGTCGGCGACAGTGAGCTCAGCGAGTTTCTGTGGACCCATCGCCCCATTGTGGTCTTTGCGGATACCCCGGCTGATCCCAGATTCCAGCAGCAGATCGATATGCTGCTCGAGGGCGAAGCCGCAATGCGGGACCGGGATGTGGTGGTGCTGACCGATACCGATCCGTCGGCCCGGTCTGCGATCCGGTCCCAGCTGCGCCCGCGCGGGTTCCAGATGGTGTTCGTCGACAAGGACGGCGTGGTCAAACTGCGCAAGCCCAGCCCGTGGAGCGTGCGCGAAATCGGCAGGTCCATCGACAAAACCCCCCTGCGCGAACGCGAAATTCGCGACCGGCGCGAGGGCGGTTGAACGCTTTCGCCACGCCGCAGACCCCCGGCGCAGAACGCCGGAGCCGCAAAGCGATATGACAAAAGCGCAGTCATGATCATTCGAACTCGATGATCACATCGTCCACGGCGAGGCTATCGCCGGGGCCCGCATTGATCTTGGCAACCTTGCCCTTCTTCTCGGCGCGCAGGATGTTTTCCATCTTCATCGCCTCGATGGTGCAGAGCGCCTGACCTTCCTGCACCTCCTGCCCCACTTCGACATCGACTTTCACGATCAGGCCGGGCATCGGGCAAAGCAGCATTTTCGAGGTATCGGGCGGCAGCTTCTCGGGCATCAGCTTGGCCAGTTCTGCCTGACGCGGGCGGCGTACCAGCACCTTGAGGTCGGCTCCCCGGTTGCGGATGCGGAAGCCGCCTGCAACCTTGCCAACCTTCAGAACCAGCGGGCTGCCATCAACGTCCAAAACGGCCAGTTGATCGCCCGGTGTCCAGTCCGACGCCACGCGGAGGGTCACACCATCCTCAAACTTGACGGTTGCGCCTTCTTTGTCGGCGTTGACCTGAACAGCGAATTCATGACCTTCCAGTGACACGACCCAGCGCTTACCCACCTTACGCTCGTGGTTATCCATCCGGCCCGAAACACGGGTGCGGCGAATCTCGGCCACGCGGTGCATCGCGGCACAGGACGCCGCGATACGGCGCAGGTCAGGCTCGGGCAGTTCAACACCTTCGAAGCCTTCCGGGTATTCCTCGGCAATGAAGGCGGTGGTCATGTCGCCGCTGATGAATTTCGGATGATCCATCACCGCCGACAGGAACGGCAGGTTGTGGCCGATCCCCTCAACCTCGAAACTGTCGAGCGCCACGCGCATCGCCTCAATCGCCTGTTCTCGGGTTGGGGCCCAGGTGCAGAGCTTGGCGATCATCGGGTCGTAATACATGCTGATCTCGCCGCCCTCATAGACGCCGGTATCGTTGCGCACGGCGGCCTCGCCTTCGGGCGCGTCCCCCTGCCATTTGCCGTTGACCAGCATCGGACCGGCCGCGGTTTCCTGCGGCGGGCGATAGCGGGTCAGACGACCGATCGAGGGCAGAAAGCCGCGATAGGGATCTTCGGCATACAGACGGTTTTCGATGGCCCAGCCGGTCAGGGTCACGTCATCCTGCGTGATCGACAGCGGCTCACCTGCGGCCACGCGGATCATCTGTTCGACCAGATCGACGCCGGTAATCAACTCGGTGACCGGGTGTTCCACTTGCAGGCGGGTGTTCATCTCAAGGAAGTAGAAATTCTTTTCCCCGTCCACGATGAATTCCACCGTCCCGGCGCTGGCATAGCCAACCGCCTTGGCCAGTGCCACGGCCTGCTCGCCCATCGCCTTGCGGGTTTCGGGGTCGAGGAAGGGCGACGGCGCCTCTTCCACCACTTTCTGGTTCCGGCGCTGGATCGAGCATTCGCGCTCGCCCAGATAGATGCCATTGCCGTGGCTGTCGCAGAGCACCTGAATCTCGATATGGCGCGGCTGAGTGACGAATTTCTCGATGAAAATCCGGTCGTCGCCGAATGAATTCGCAGCCTCGTTCTTGGACGACTGGAAGCCCTCGCGCGCCTCTTCATCGGTCCATGCGATGCGCATGCCTTTGCCGCCGCCACCGGCGCTGGCCTTGATCATCACCGGATAACCGATTTCGTTCGAAATCTTGACCGCCTCATCGGCGTCCTCGATCAGCCCCATATAGCCGGGAACCGTCGAAACGCCCGCCTCCTGCGCGATTTTCTTCGAGGTGATCTTGTCACCCATCGCCTCAATCGCGCCTTTCGGGGGGCCGACAAAGGCGACGCCCTCGGCCTCTAGCGCCTCGGCGAATTTCGCGTTTTCGGACAGAAAGCCATAGCCCGGATGCACCGCCTGCGCGCCGCTTTGGCGGATCGCATCCATCACCTTGTCGATCACGATGTAGGACTGGTTCGCGGGCGGCGGCCCGATATGCACGGACTCATCCGCCATCGACACGTGCAGAGCGTTCTTGTCCGCGTCCGAGTAAATGGCAACGGTGCCGATTCCCATCTTGCGGGCGGTCTTGATGACCCGGCAGGCGATCTCGCCCCGGTTGGCGATCAGGATCTTATTGAACATGAAACGTCCTTTGGCTTGGTGTTCTGGAAACGCGAAACGCCGCCGCAGGGCATGACCCCACGACGGCGTTGTTCGCGATGACGGACGGGACGGCGCGCGCCCCGGAAAACTTCGGATTAGTTACAGCTGTTCTGCGTCTTGCAGTAGAGCACGTTGCCCGCAGCCCCGACGACCGCGCCGAACAGCGGGTCGGCGTTGAGGACCGCTGCCCCAACCGCGCCTGCGCCGCCGCCCAGAATCGCCTGCTCGCCCGTGGTGTCGCCACAGGCGGCAAGGCCCGCGCAGGTCGCAACGGCAAGGATGAGTCGTGAGAATTGCATGTTGTCTGCCCCTTCAGGTTTCTTGATTCACTGACAGGCACTTGCAGGAACAGGCCCTTGTTATTCAATAACACGGGCCGAAAGAACGGGATTTGCGCAGGATTACGCCAGTCCGGGCGCAAGGTGCACGCAAAGAAAAACGCGGACAGGACATTGTGGGGAACACAAGCCTGCCCGCGGAAGGAAGGGGTACGGAATAGTAGGTGCATGTGCGACGCAGGCAAAGTAGAGCCGCACGGCTTAGACAGAATGCACAGCACAATCGAAGCCGCAAACACTGTATTGTTTCCACGGGATTTTCCGGCTGGAAACCGCCCATTCGGCTGAATTCCGCGCAACTTCGCGCCGACAACGGTTTTGGGGTCGAAGCGCATGCAGACAGTCTGATCTGTCACTTTCCTGTTACAAACGTCGCCCGCGGCACCATCTTTCGCACATGCAGCATCACGATACCCGGTCTGCCCTGCCGTGAAAGTTCCATTGCCATGCATAAGGTTAACCGATCTGTTCACCCAGCGGTGATGGACCGGCGATTCCAATGCAATTTTCCTTGAAAAAACAGCCCGTTTTTGTCCCGTTCTCGTGATTTCCCCTGCTGACATTTGCGTGAAATTTTGCCTGTGCACACTCGCACACAAGGAAACATCCACATGATTATAAAGAGAAAAAAGGCAACTCTGCTTGCCGCCTCGGCGTTTAGTGTGACCAGCACGCTCGCTTTTGCCCAAGACGCGGGAACTCAGGCCGAACTGGAGGAGTTGCGCCTTCGCATCGAGGCGCTGGAATCCGTCGGACCGGGCTCGACCCCCGGTGATTTCAGGATCGGAAACACCTCGCTTGAAGTGTATGGCTACGTCAAAGCCGACTTCTTCTATGATTTCGACTTCGACCAGGGCGACACTGCGTTCGTGAACGTGATCGGAGAGCCCTCGGCTGCCACAAGCGGTACCTTTGGTGCCACCGTCCGCCAGTCGCGGATCGGTTTGCTGACCACCACGCCCAGCGCCATCGGTGACATTGGCGGCCAGTTGGAGCTTGACCTGTTTGCAGGCGGCGGTGCTGCCGAGTTGCGCCTGCGCCACGCCAATATCCGCATCGGCGACGAATGGCTGATCGGCCAGTTCTGGACCAACTTCCAGCCGCTGGACACCTATCCGACCTCGGTAGAATTCAACGGTCCGGTGGGTATCGCCTTCGCCCGTGTTCCGCAGGTACGTTACACCAACACAATCGGCAGCAATGCCGAGTTCGCGCTCTCGATCGAGGAAAATGTCGGCGGCTCGAACTCGGACGACCCGGTGCTCACGGCCTCGGCTGAATACAATGACGGAACCTATATCGCCCGCGGCGCCATCCTGTATGGCAAAGCCGAAGGCGGCGGTGTCGAGGTTGATCAGACCGGTCTGACCCTGTCGGGCTCGATCCGCCCGTGGGAAGGTGGCCTGTTTCAGGTCAACTACGTGACCGGTGAGGCGCTGGGCCCCTACCTGATCGGCCTCGGCGACGCGGTTGTCGGCGGTCAGGCCAATGATGTCGATGGTTTCACCGTCGAGTTCCGTCAGCAGGTGAGCGAGAAATGGAACGTCGGCATCTCTTACGGCTACGAAGATTACGATCTTCCGACCTCGACTGGTACGCTGTCCTTCACCGAGCTTGAGACGATCCACGTCAACGCCTTCTATCAGGCCACCGAGACTCTGACGCTGAGCGCCGAGTACATCTATGGCGAAAGGAACGACACGATCTCGGGTCAGAATTTCGACGGCAGCCGGGTTCAGGTTGCGGCGCAGCTGAACTTCTGAACGCATAACGCGACCCTGCCCCCTGTGGGGCGGGGTCTTCGCCAGGGCAGTCCCCGCGCGATGATATGCGGCAGCCGCGTTCACGCTCAGCCCATCCTGTCGAAGATATCGGGGAAGGATTGCCGCGCCGCATCGGGGTCAATCACCAGCAGCGCGTCGTAACTGGCCGGATCAAAGGGGTCTTCGGCCGGTACAACCTCGCGCCCGAACAGCCAGCTCAGCCGGCCGGCATCCAGATTGCCCCGCTCGAACGGCTGGTCGCCGAAATGCTCCCACAGCGCCTCAAAGAACGCCACATCCGCGCGCCGGTCCGCCGGTTTGCGGTCGCGAAACCGTTCGCGGCGGGTCAGTGGCGTGACGCCCTTGGGATTGGCGCGGCGAATGGTGAACTGATAATCCGTGCCGGGCAAACGTCCGGGGAATCCGCGATGCTTCAGCATACCGCCCCCCCTGTCGCCGACACATTCATGGGAACAATAAAGTCGCATCCGTTTGGGGATGAGGGCATAGCGCGTACCTCCAAAGCCGCATCGCTGGTCCGAGATGCCCTGACAGCATGAAAACTGTTGTTCACGGTCAGAGCCCCTCCCAGATACATCCGGATTGATCCAACCGGTAGGCTTCGAAAAACTGTGTCGCATCCGGCGCGGCATCGCCAAATTCCACCGGACGGTCGGACAGCGAGATCACGACAAGCGCAGGCTCGAGCTTGTGCTCGGCGACATAGGCAACCGCCAGCGTCTGGCACAAATGCTCCATGTCGTTCGAGGCCACGTCATAGCCGATCCGCCCGACCGATGCGCCGATCTTCGGCGCGACAAAGCGGAACCGCAGCCAAAGCTCTCCGGGGTTGTTGTCCAGCAGAACGTCGGTCAGTTCGACCGGCTGCCCCGAAGGGACAGGCAGCAGAGCCTGAGCCGACGCAGTGGAACCGAGAACCGAAAGCACCAGACATGTGGCGCAACCCCGGACCCACCAATGGCGGGCTCCTCCTTCCGGGGTCGCGCGCGCAGTGCTGTTGGCCTGCGCAGTTCTATGTCTGTCGGGACGGATCATTCAACTATTTGGCGGCCGTTGTCAAATATGCCTCAGTCCGAGGTTTTTTCTTAACAGCCCACTTGACCTTTCCGGGATTGAATCGGGGCGGCACGCGCCACCCCAAACGGGATTACAGCGGAATATTGTCGTGCTTTTTCCACGGGTTCTTCAACTGCTTGCCCCTCAGGCTCGCAAACGCTCGGGATACGCGGCGGCGGGTCGACTGCGGCATGATCACCTCGTCAACAAAGCCGCGTTCGGCGGCAACGAAGGGATTCGCAAAACGATCCTCGTAATCCGCGACGTGCTGCGCCGTTTTCTCTGCATCCGCCAGATCCGCGCGGTGAATGATCTCGGTCGCGCCCTTGGCACCCATCACCGCAATCTCGGCGGTCGGCCAGGCATAATTGAAATCGCCGCGCAGATGCTTGGACGCCATAACCACATAGGCACCGCCATACGCCTTGCGGGTGATCACGGTGACTTTTGGCACC
Organism: Ruegeria sp. F5; assembly: GCF_056533845.1. Lineage (NCBI taxonomy): Bacteria > Pseudomonadati > Pseudomonadota > Alphaproteobacteria > Rhodobacterales > Roseobacteraceae > Ruegeria > Ruegeria sp. F5. Next base: position 254,253 of record NZ_JBQFOU010000005.1, read on the forward strand.
GTCGCCTCGCCATAGGCATAAAGCAGCTTGGCACCGTGCTTGATCACGCCGCTATATTCCTGCTGCGTCCCCGGCAGAAAGCCCGGAACATCCACGAATGTCAGGATCGGAATCTCGAAACAGTCGCAGAAGCGCACGAACCGCGCGGCCTTGCGCGAGCTGTCGATATCCAGACACCCGGCCAGCACCATCGGCTGGTTGGCGACAACACCGACTGTCTGGCCTTCCAGCCGGATGAAGCCGGTGATGATGTTCTTGGCGAAGTCTTCCTGAATTTCATAAAAGTCGCCCTCATCCGCCACTTTGGTGATGAGTTCTTTCATATCGTAAGGCGTGTTCGGGTTGTCCGGCACCAGAGTGTCCAGCGACGTTTCCACCCGGTCCGGTTCATCAAAGAACGGACGCACCGGAGGTTTCTCGCGATTGTTGAGCGGCAGGAAATCCACCAGACGCCGCACCTCGGCCAGCGCCTCGACATCGTTTTCAAACGCGCCATCAGCGACCGAGGATTTCTTGGTGTGGGTCGACGCCCCGCCCAACTCCTCAGCCGTCACGACCTCGTTGGTGACGGTTTTCACCACGTCCGGGCCAGTCACGAACATGTAGGAAGAGTCTTTGACCATGAAGATGAAGTCGGTCATCGCCGGGCTGTACACCGCGCCGCCCGCACAGGGACCCATGATCACACTGATCTGCGGCACCACGCCCGAGGCGGTAATGTTGCGCTGAAACACCTCGGCATATCCGGCCAGCGAGGCGACACCTTCCTGGATTCGCGCCCCGCCCGAGTCGTTGATGCCGATGATCGGCGCACCGTTCTGCACCGCCATATCCATGATCTTGCAAATCTTCTGCGCGTGGGTTTCAGACAGCGAACCGCCAAAAACGGTGAAGTCCTGACTGAACACATAGACCATACGGCCATTGATCGTGCCCCAGCCTGTGACGACACCATCCCCGGCATGCTGTTGTTTTTCCATTCCGAATTCGGTGCAGCGGTGGCTGACGAACATGTCGAACTCTTCAAAGCTGCCCTCATCCAGCAGCAGTTCGACCCGCTCGCGCGCAGTCAGCTTTCCACGCGAATGCTGCGCGTCGATCCGCCTTTGCCCGCCACCCAGCCGGGCGTCGTTGCGGCGGTCTTCAAGCTCGGAAAGGATGTCTTTCATGGCGATAATCCCCTTTGAAATTTGAGCGGACCCTACCCGTTCCGCCCTGGACCCCAAAGCAGTTTTCCGCAAATTTGCAAACCTTTAGCAAGACGGCTAAGGAAAAGTGTAAACTTGCTAAGTTTCGAATTGATACGACCGAGGTGACTGGCTTTCACAAACGCGCTGGCTATACATGTGAACCATGCAGTTCAGCTTGTCCTCGGTTCACCGTACACCGCCCACAATCACCACACTTGTATTACTGTCGGGGCTGTCCGCCCTGAGCATGAACCTGTTCCTGCCAAGCCTGCCCAACATGGCCCTGCATTTCAACACCGACTACAAGGTCATGCAGTTGTCGATCGCCCTTTATCTGCTGGTGAACGCCGCCCTGCAGATCCTGATCGGCCCGATTGCGGACAAGGCCGGGCGTAGACCCGTTCTGTTGTGGGGGCTGTCGCTGTTTCTGCTGGCGACCCTGGGCTGCATCTACGCCCCGAATGCCGAGGTTTTTCTGGCCTTCCGAATGTGTCAGGCCGTTGTCGTGGTCGGCATTGTGCTCAGCCGCGCCGCAGTGCGCGACCTGTATGATCAGGACCAGGCCGCCTCGATGATCGGGTATGTGACGATGGGCATGGCGGTGGTCCCGATGATCGGCCCGGCCATCGGTGGCGTGCTCGAGGAAGCCTTCGGCTGGAAAGCCAATTTCTGGCTGCCCTTCGCGGTTGGCGCGCTGGCGCTTTTTCTGACCTTCACCGATTTCGGAGAAACCTCGGCCAAAAGCGGCAAGACCCTTTTGCAGCAGTTTCGGGAATACCCCGAGTTGCTGACCTCTCCGCGGTTCTGGGGCTATTCGCTGTCATCGGCGTTTTCGTCCGGCGCGTTCTTTGCCTATCTCGGCGGCGCGCCGTTTATCGGCACCGAGATGTTCGGCCTCAGCGCCGTCGAAATCGGCATCTATTTCGGCGCACCGGCCGTCGGTTACTTTTTCGGCAACTTCGTCAGCGGACGGTATTCGGTTCGCTTTGGCGTAAACCGGATGGTGTATTGGGGATGTTGGCTGAACGCTGCGGGCGTAGCGATCTCGACCGTTTTGTTTCTGGCCGGGATGGGCAGCGCGCTCAGCTTCTTCGGCCTCATGACCTTTGTGGGCATCGGCAACGGTTTGACCATTCCAAACGCCACCTCGGGCGCGCTGTCGGTGCGCCCGCATCTGGCGGCAACGGCATCCGGGCTGAGCGGGGCGATTATGCTGGGCGGCGGCGCAGGGCTGAGCGCATTGGCCGGCGCATTGCTGACCAAAGACACCGGCGCCATGCCGCTGCTGTGGCTCATGCTTGCAACTGCCGTCCTTGCCATTTGCGCGATTGCCGTTGTTGTCTGGCGCGAGCGTCAACTGGGGCTTTGACAGCGCTTGCCCTCGGGGCTTTGCAAAGTTAGCCTGCGCCCAAGGTAAAGTTGCAAAGGCACCCGATGGCCACCCAAAAACTCTATGCCGGGGCGAAGCTGCGCGAGATGCGCACCCGTCTGACGCTGACCCAAAAGGAATTCGCGGCCAAGCTGGGCGTTTCGCTGCCCTACCTGAACCAGATGGAGAACAACAACCGTCCGATCTCGACCACGGTGGTCCTGGCTTTGGCGCAAGAGTTCGGCATGGATGTCACCGAGCTCAGCACCGGCGACAGCGAACGTCTGGTGTCGGACATGCGCGAGGCGCTGGCCGATCCGGTCTTTGCCGATGCCATCCCGCCGCTTGCCGACCTGCGCCTGACCGCCTCGAACGCCCCCGCCCTAGCGCGCGCCTTCATCGAACTGCACCGGACCTACCGCCAGACCCATGAACGCCTCGCCTCACTGGACGAGGCTTTGGGCCGCGAAGACGCCCGCATTCAGGCCAGCCCGTGGGAGGAGGTGCGCGATTTCTTCCACTATTGCGACAACTACATCGATGCGGTCGATCGCGCCGCCGAACTGTTCGCCAGACGTGCTGACGGCTCGGGCGGTATCCGTGAGGCCGCGCTGAACGGCCTGTCCGAGCGCGGCATTCAGGTCATGTTCTCGGATATGGACGCCCTGCGCAGCTATGATGCCGAGGGCAAAATCCTACGCCTGTCCTCGCGCGCCGCGCCACAGACACAGGTGTTCCAACTGCTGCTGCAGGTAGCGCTGATCCGTCAGGACCAGCTGCTTGAGGCAACACTGGACTTCGCAAAATTCCAAAGCGACGAGGCGCGATCCATCGCCAAAATCGGTCTGGCCAACTATTTTGCGGGGGCATCGCTGATGCCCTATGCCACCTTTCTGGCCGCCGCGCAGGAAGACCGGCATGATCTGGAACTGCTCAGCAACCGGTTCGGTGCCTCGATCGAACAGGTCGCCCATCGGCTGTCCACGCTGCAAAGACCCGGCGCAAAGGGCATTCCGTTTTTCTTCGTGCGTGTCGATCAAGCGGGCACGATCACCAAACGCCACTCGGCCACACGCCTGCAATTCGCCCGCTTCGGCGGGGCCTGCCCGCTGTGGAACGTGCACCGCGCCTTTGAAACCCCGGGTCACTTCCTGCGGCAACTTGCCGAGACACCGGACGGGGTGCGCTATATCTCACTGGCGCGGGATGTGTCGAAATCGGGCGGGTCGTTCGGCGCACCTGTCCGGCGCTACGCGATTGCGCTGGGGTGCGAGGTCCGCCACGCGCCTGCTTTGGTTTATGCGGATAACCTCGACATCAATAACGCCAGCGCCTACGAGCCCATCGGCATTTCGTGCCGCATCTGCGAACGGCAAACCTGCCACCAGCGCTCGGTTCCGCCGCTGGAACGACGCCTGACAATCGACACCCATACGCGCGGCACCCTGCCTTACGAAGTCACCTGATCTTCACCTGTCTGAAAATATCCCGGGGGAGTCGCGGCCTGCCGCGACGGGGGCAGAGCCCCCGCCCTGTGTTCAGGCCTTGGACAAGATCGCCCAGATCTGATCCTTGAGAACCGCCCGCTTCTTGCGCAGTTCAACCTCGGCCAGTTCTTCCATCGGCTCGATATTGGTTTCGGCCTTGTGCACGACCCGATTGACTTCGTGATATTCGTCGGCCAGACGGGCAAAATGCGCGTCCGACTGCTTGAGCTGGCTCATCAGTTCGACCTTGTCGGGGAATTCTTCGGCCAGTTCATGCGGGGTGTGGGACATTCCTGTTCGCTCCTTCATTTATCGTTGCAAATCAATGGTAATGGCATTTCCGGAATGTCACTTTGACCCGCATCAAATGACCTGCGAAATCAGGGGAATTCAGCGCTTGGCCGCCCGCCATCCGGCGGCGCGAGCCTGAGCCCCGGAACAGAACCAGCGCTCGCCCTTGCGAGCGTCGATCTTGGTTTTCGAATAATAGCGCTGCCCCCGCACGTGATAGATTTTCTCGCCCTTGGACGAGATATTGCCCTTGATCCGGCAGGGCTGAGATACCGTCTGACCGGACGCCCGATGCACCCACGGCAACCGAACCTGCGAGGCATGCAATCCGGCTGATCGGGACATGGCAGCGTTTTCAGCGGCCACGTAATCATCCGAGTATTTGCGATACGCAAAGGCCAGACCGTCCAGAACCAAATGCCTGCCCGCATCCACGCCACCAATCTGACACCGCGCGACGACACGGCCGTAGCGGTCTCGATCCAGCGGTGTGCAACGGGCCGTTTTGCCCTGAAACCGCTCTTGCACGACCGAGGTCGCCCAAGCGCCACACGGCCAGACAGCGCCATTTTCATCCCGGCAGGTCTGATCCAGTTCCGGCGCATCTATGCCATGCAAGCGGACCCGGATGCCGCCGACGTCCCATGTATCCGCGTCGATGACATCTACTGGACCGTCCAGCACGTCAGCGGCAAAGCCAACAGCGGGAAAAGCCAGAACAAAAACCAAACAAAATCTTAACATACCCCCGATATGCGCCCGAAGGCGGGCGCATTCAACGGGACTTGTTAAGAAAGGTTAACGCTGGGCGGTGGCCCAGGCCGGGTGAATCCACGGGCGGTCATTGGCTTTGGGCAGGGCGTCCCGGCCCAACAGATGATCCGACACTTTCTCGCCCACCATGATCGACGGCGCATTCAGGTTGCCGTTGGTGATCTGCGGGAAGACAGAACTGTCCGCGACGCGCAGCCCTTCCACGCCAATCACCCGCCCTTCGGGATCGACCACCGCGTTCCGGTCATCGGCCCGGCCCATCCGGCAGGTGCCGCAGGGGTGATACGCGCTTTCGGCATGTTCGGCGATAAAGCTGTTCAGTTCCTCATCGGTCTGAACCTCTGCCCCCGGCTGAATCTCTTTGCCCGCAAAAGGCTTGAAAGCGTCCTGACCAAAGATTTCGCGCGTCAGGCGGATGCAGGTGCGGAAATCCTCCCAATCCTGTTCGTGGCTCATGTAGTTGAACCGGATCACCGGCGCGTCCTCGGCCCTGGCCGAACGCAACGTGACCGCCCCGCGTGAAGGCGATCGCATCGGTCCGACATGGGCTTGAAACCCGTGCCCTTCAGCCGCCGCCTGTCCGTCATAGCGCACGGCCATGGGCAGGAAGTGATACTGAACATCAGGGTATTCCACCCCCGGCTTCGACCGCACAAAAGCCGCGCTTTCGAACTGGTTCGAGGCGCCAAGACCGGTTTTGGTGAACAGCCACTGTGCCCCGATCAGACCTTTACTGAGCAGGTTCCAGTGCTTGTACAACGTGATCGGCTGCAGCGAGGCCTGCTGGATATAAAGCTCGAGATGGTCTTGAAGGTTCGCGCCAACGCCGGGACGGTCGGCAACCACGTCGATCCCATGCTCAGCCAGATGCGCCGCCGGGCCGATGCCCGACAGCATCAGCAGCTTGGGTGAGTTGATCGACGAGGCCGCCAGAACCACCTCGCGCCGGGCGCGGATGACTTCTTTTTTGCCCCCCCGCATCAGTTCCACCCCGGTCGCGCGCCCGTTCTCGATCACGACGCGCGCGGCCAGACCACGGACGATATCGCAGTTCTCGCGCTTCAGCGCGGGTTTCAGATACGCATTCGCCGCCGACCAGCGCCGTCCTTTCCAGACGGTCTGCTCCATCGGGCCAAAGCCTTCCTGCTTTTCGCCGTTATAGTCGCCGGTGATCTCATAACCTGCCTGCTGGCCCGCATCGACAAAGGCCTGAAACAGCGGGTTCTCGCGCGGGCCGCGTGAGACGTGCAAGGGGCCATCCGTGCCCCGCCACGCCGCGTCGCCCCCGTGACCGCCATGGTGCCAGGTCTCCATCCGCTTGTAGTAGGGCAGCACATCCGCATAGGACCAGCCATCGGCCCCCATCTCGGCCCAGGTGTCGAAATCACGGGCATGGCCGCGAACATAGACCATCCCGTTGATCGAAGAGGATCCGCCAATCACCTTGCCGCGCGGGCAGGCCAGTTCGCGGTGGTTCAGATGCGGTTCGGGCTCGGACCGGTATCCCCAGTCATACATCGACATGTTCATCGGATAGCTTAGCGCTGCGGGCATCTGGATGAACGGGCCGGCATCCGAGCCGCCATGTTCGATCACCAGCACCGACGCACCGGCTTCGCTGAGGCGATAGGCCATCGCGCAACCGGCGGATCCGGCACCAACAATGACGAAATCTGCTTCCATTCTCGGGTCTCCTTAACCCGCGGGCCGAGATTTTAGGTGAAAAAATCTCATCGCCTCCGGCGGGAGTAATTTTTGAAAAGATGAAGAAGTTATTCGCCGCGCGGGAAACGGGCGTTTTCCTCGACGACATTCAGATCCATGTGATTGCGCATGTAGCGTTCCGAGGCTTTCTGCAGCGGCTGGTAGTCCCATGGGTAGTAACCGCCCTGCCGCAACGCCTCGTACACGACCCAGCGCCGGGCCTGACTGGCGCGGATATCGGCATCGAACCGGTCGAGGTCCCAGCGCGCCTCGGACTTGGTGCGCAGGGTTTGCAGGGTTCCGGCATGTTCGGGCTTGTCCGCAAGGTTGGTCAGTTCGTGCGGGTCGGCCTGCAGGTCGAACAGTTGATCTGGGTCCAGCGCGCAGCGGTTGTATTTCCACTTGCCATAGCGCAGCGACACCAGCGGCGCGTATGACGCCTCGGCCGCGTATTCCATCGCGACCGGCGCGGCGCGTTCAATGCCCTGCGCCAGCGGCACAAGGTCTTCGCCGTCGGTCCAGGGTGCGATCTCGGCCATGTCTACGCCCGCCAGCGCGCCCAGTGTCGGGGTCACGTCGATTGTCGAGACCGGCGTGTCGATGCGACCGGCGGGCATCTCCGGCGCCGAGATCATCAGCGGCACGCGCGAGGAGCCTTCGAAGAAGGTCATCTTGAACCACAGCCCGCGCTCGCCCAGCATATCGCCGTGGTCCGAGACGAAGAGGATGATCGCCTCTTGCCGGGTGGTTTCCAGCACCTCGAGAATCTCGCCGATCTTGTCGTCGAGATACGAGATATTGGCGAAATAGGCGCGGCGGGATTTGCGGATGTCCTCTTCGGTGATGTCAAAGCTGCGCCAGTCATTGGCGTCGAAAATCCGCTTCGAATGCGGGTCCTGATTGTCGTAGCCGAGGTCCCCGACCTCGGGCAGCAGGTGTTCGCAATCCTCGTAGAGGTCCCAGTATTTCCGGCGCGCCACGTAAGGGTCGTGCGGGTGGGTGAAGCTGACGGTCACGCACCATGGGCGATCGTCCTTGCCGCGGGCCAGATCGTAGAGCCTGGCCTTGGCGTTGTAGGCGACCTCGTCATCATATTCCATCTGGTTCGAGATTTCGGCCACGCCCGCGCCCGTCACCGAACCCATGTTGTGATACCACCAGTCGATCCGCTCACCCGGTTTGCGATAGTCCGGCGTCCAGCCGAAATCGGCGGGATAGATATCTGTGGTCAGGCGATCCTCGAACCCGTGCAACTGATCGGGGCCGACGAAATGCATCTTGCCGGACAGACAAGTGTAATACCCTGCGCGGCGCAAGTGGTGGGCATAGGTGGGAATGTCACTGCGGAACTCGGCGGCGTTGTCGTAGACCCCGGTGCGCGAGGGCAACTGGCCCGACATGAAGCTGGCCCGGCCCGGCGCGCACAGCGGCGAGGCGGTATACGCGTTGGCAAATCGGGTCGACCTTTCCGCCAGTTTCTTCAGGTTCGGCGCATGAAGCCAGTCTGCGGGACCGTCGGGAAAGAGGGTTCCGTTAAGCTGATCCACCATCAGGATCAGAATGTTCGGTTTTGTCATTTTCCAGCCTCGAGCAGAGTGTTTAGGACACGCATCGCGTGGTTCACGGCCAGTTGCGGCTCTTCCGGGGCGCTGAGCGCGGCGCGGATATAGAGCCCGTCGATCATCGCGATCATGTTTTCCGCCGCCTCGACCGGATCGGCGATCATGGGGCGCAGGGCGCAGATCAGGTTCGAGCGAATGCGCGACTGATAAATCTGCCACAGGCGCAGCGCGTCATCATTGGTTTGCGCCAGCACATAAAAGGTCATCCATGCTGCGATCACATCCGGGGTAAAGCACGAGGGCGCAAAACAGGCGCGGATGATCGCCTGCGCCCGTTCATTTGGCGCGGCGGCTTTTAGCTCGCTTCTGGCCTCATCGCCGAAATCGGACAGGATCTGGCGCATCGCGGCCAGAAAAATCTGATCCTTGCCGCCGAAATAGTGATGGGCCAGCGCGCTGGACATGCCCGCGCGTTTGGCAATCTGGCTGACGGTGACATCCAGCGATTTCTGCACGCCCAATTCTGCGATCGTCGCCCGAACGATTGCTTCGCGGCGGATCGGCTCCATTCCGACTTTAGGCATCGCTCTCCCCTGACCAGACTTTACGGAAAGACAGGCTAGGGAATCTTTATTGACTCGTCAATCAATAACGTATCGCAGGGACTGCCGCCTATAGTTTGGTCGCGATGCTGGGCGGCGTCAGATCGCGGCGGTTCAACACTGCCTCGCGCCACGAGATGAAGCTGACGGCGGCCAGAATCAACGTCCCGCCCGCGACGACCCAGATGTCGACCTTTTCGTGGAAGACCACCGCGCCCATCACGGTCGCCCAGATCAACTGCAGGAACGTGACCGGCTGCGTCACCGCAACTGGGGCCGCCTGAAGCGCAAGTGTCATGAAATAGTGGCCAGCGGTGGCGAAACAGGCCACCAGAAACAGCACCCCCAGATCATGCAGGCTGGGTGTTTCCCACACGGCCACGGCAAAGGGGATCAGCGCGATCGTGACCCAGATCGACAGATGCGCCACCACCACCGAGGGCGGAATGTCCCGCACCAGAAGCTTCGCAAGCAAGTAGGACCCACCCAGCATCAGGGCCGCTCCAAGCATGGCGATATGCCCTGCCGAAACCTCGCGAAATCCGGGCCTGAGGATGATCAACACGCCGATCAACGCTGCCAGAATCGCCGCTATTCTGCGGAAGGCCAGCTTTTCACCCAAGAACAGCGCCGCACCCAGGGTCACGTAAACCGGGGTCATGTAGTTCATCGCTGTGACCTCGGCCAAGGGGATTTGGGTCATCGAGAAGAACCACAGCATCACCGCCAGCGCATGGACGATCCCGCGCATCCCGAACAGGGCAAGGTGTCGGCGTGTCAGATGGGTATTCATGATCGTCCGCAGAATGGGAAGCAGAAAGACCAGCCCCAGCGCATATCTGATGAACGCCGCCTGAGTCGGATCCATCGAATTGCCCAGCGACTTGACCATCGCCGTCATCCCGACAAAGGACAGCCCGGCGGTGAACATCCAGAACATACCGGCAATCGGGCGGGCTGAGGCGGCAAAGGTTGTCATGGCATTGGTTCAACACCGAAATCCCGGCAGGGACAACCCGTCACATGATAACAAGTTTGACGGCAATACTCAGCATGACAACCCCGATGCCCACATCCAGACCCTGCCACGCGCGCGGGCGCGTGAAGACGGGCGACAGAATTCTGGCCCCGTATCCGAGCGAGAAGAAAAAGACAAAGCTGGACAGCATCGCGCCAATCGCAAAACTCAGCCGGTCGTCATATTGCGCCGAGATCGAGCCGATCAGAACAACCGTATCCAGATAGACATGCGGGTTCAGCCAGGTAAAGGCCAGCACCGTCAGCAAGGCCGCGCGCAGGCTGGTGCGGCGGCCTTCGCCGATCTCCATCGCCGCGCCACCCCGCCAGGCCGACCAGAGGCTGCGCAGGCCGTACCACGTCAGAAACAGGGCACCGCCGTAACGCATCGCCGTTTCGAACCATGGCGCGGCCTGCGCCAGCGTTCCGAACCCGGCAACGCCGGCGGCGATCAGGATGGCGTCGGACACGGCACAGGTCAGGCAAAGGACAAAGACATGCTCGCGCCGCAGACCCTGCCGCAGGACAAAGGCATTCTGCGCGCCGATGGCCAGAATCAGGCTAAAACTCATTACGAAACCGGCAATTAGGGACGTGGACATGCAACCTCCTGCGTTCAGAAAGATTGACTAAAGCCCTGAAGTCGTTCTATCAAATTAAAGTTGTTAATCTGAATTAAGTTGTACTAATGCTATTGGACCCGCATCATTTAGGAGCGCTGTCAGCCATTCTGAGGCATGGCAGCTTTGATGCGGCAGCGGCTGAACTGTCTGTCACACCCTCTGCCATTTCTCAGCGGATCAAGGCGCTGGAGGATCGGGTTGGCACTTCGCTGATCCACCGTGGCCCACCCTGCACCGGAACCCAAGCCGGTTTGCGCATCGCGCAGCACGCCGAAGACATCGGCCTGCTCGAGGCTCAGCTGGCCCGCGAACTGACGCTACAGCGGGGGCTGGGACCAACGCGCGTACGGATTGCGGTGCCCGCAGACGGTCTGGCCACATGGTTCATCAAGGCGATGGCGCAGGTGTCGGACATGCTGTTCGATCTGGTGATCGACGATCAGGACCATTCGGCGGAATGGCTGCGGCGTGGAGAGGTCAGCGCCGCCGTGACCGTTGGCGGCCAGTCCGTGACCGGATGTGACGCCATTCCTTTGGGCGCGCTGCGCTACCTTCCGACCGCCAGCCCCGATTTCATCGACCGCTGGTTCAGCGAAGGCGTGACCGCCAAGACCCTTGCGCGCGCGCCCTGTCTTGTCTTCAGCCGCAAAGACAGCCTGCAAAAGGCTTGGATGGAGTCGTGGACGGGCAGTCGCATCTCGCCTCCTTCGCACTACCTGCCCTCGTCACGTGGCTTCGTCGAGGCCGCAATTGCCGGGATGGGATGGGGGATGAACCCCCAGGAACTGGCCCGTGAAGCGATCGAAGAGGACCAATTGCGCCCCATCGTACCCGATGGTCAGATGGATATCGACCTTACATGGCAGGTCGGTCGCGTTCTGGCTCCGGCGCTGGCTCCGTTGACGCTGGCGGTGCGCGACGCCGCCGCGCGCGCGCTGGTTCCGCCGACACTGCAAGCCAATTACGGCTGAACCGTCTTTCCGGCCCTCGGCAGGACGATACGGTAGCAGGCGAAACTGGCCACCAGACTTGCCACGACAATAAATGCAACGGCCAAAGCGACCTCGTTCAAATGGGCGACCCCCGCCAGAGCCGCCGAGACGATCACCGCGCTTATCCGCGCCAGGCTTTTGATCGCCGCTGCGGCCTGTATGCGCTGATCCTTGGGCGCGACGTCAAGGAAATAGAGTTTCCGCGCTCCGCTGATCCCCGTCACCGCGACCGTGACCACAAACAGGGCAATCGCGTGCAGGTGGACGTCGTGATCAAAGCCCAGATAGTGGTATGTCAGCAGCACGATCCCGGTGACCGCCACCATCAGGGTTCCGGTAACCATAACCGCGCGGTGGGATTTCATGTTGACCAGATGCCAAAGAGGCGCCGACACCAGATAGCCCGACGCCGAAGACACGATCACGGCGGTCAGGCCTTTGGCCGAACTGTGATGCGACTCTGCCGCGATCAGCGCGAAGAAGGGCACCGACAGGGCCACAACGACCAGCGGCATGCGCATGAGCAAGTAGCGCCGGAACCACGCGTGTTCGAACATGTTCCTGATCGCTTTGAAACTGGCGGAAACTGAAAGCTTCTGTGCCTTTTTGCCCTCTGCCTTCTCTGCCCGCCCGGTTGGTTCGGACATCGCCATGATCGTCAGGCCGGACAGGACAAAGAACGCGACAGACACGGCGATCACGGTGGAGTGGCGCGCAAAAGGCGGGTGTTCCGCCGTGAGTTTGTGGAGCAGCAGCGCAAGGCCAATGGCCCCCAGCCCTCCGGCCCCTAGCTGCATATAATGCATCACCATTCTTGATTTCGACTGCACGTGATCGCCAAGCAGATCCATGAACATCAGGTTCTGAATCTCGTCGATCAGGCCGATCAGGAAGAACACGGCAATAAAGGCCACTGCGATCAGGGGCACCACACCCGTTGCCGCAATCAGGATGGCCAGAACCAGACAGGCCCCGATTGCCACCTCGGTCACGGCGATACCGCGCTTTTTTTGCGGCTGCGCCGCGATGGGCTGGGCCAGAAACACATCGGCGATCATGCTGCCCACCATCCGCACCGAGACCAGCGCCCCGGCGATGAAGATCGGCAGCTCAAACGACACCGCCAGAAACGGCAACACCACGGATGGGCTGCCCAGCGTCCAGGCAACCTGGGACAGGATGCTCTGCCCGGTCAGAACCGGGACGTTCCGTTTCGCCGTATCAGGTGTATTCGTCGCCATCAGCCTGCAATCTGCGCGCAATTTCCGGTGTTTGTGTGTCGCCGCGTCTTCGGTTTCAAACTTAATGAGTTCGGCGCAGGCGGCCAAGACATATCCGGCCAAACGCAAAAGCCCGGCCGTTTGGGCCGGGCTTTCGGAAAGGGTGGACATGGTGCGTTAAAGCTGCGCCATGACCTCATCCGTGGCTTCGAAATTGGTTGTGACGCGCTGCACGTCGTCATCGTCTTCCAGCGCATCGACCAGTTTCATCAGCTTTTGCATATCGTCCAGACCCAGTTCGGTCGTGGTGGTGGGCTTCCAGACCAGCTTGGTAGATTCGGATTCGCCCAGCGCACCCTCCAGCACGTTCGACACCTCATTCAGATCGGTATCGGCGCACCAGATGATGTGACCGTCTTCCGAGCTTTCGACATCCTCGGCACCGGCTTCGATGGCGGCTTCGAAAATCGTGTCCGCATCGCCTGCCTCCGCCGGATAGACCACTTCGCCCTTGCGCTCGAACATGAACCCGACCGAGCCGGTTTCGCCCAGATTGCCGCCGTTCTTGGAAAAGGTCGAGCGCACGGTGGAGGCGGTGCGGTTGCGGTTGTCGGTCATCGTCTCGACGATCACGGCCACGCCGTTCGGGCCGTAGCCTTCGTACCGGATTTCTTCGTAATCGTCGCCTTCGCCCGCAACCGATTTCTTGATCGCGCGGTCGATCACGTCCTTGGGAACCGAGTTCGACTTGGCTTCCTTGACGGCCAGACGCAGGCGCGGGTTCTTGTCGGGATCGGGATCGCCCATCTTGGCGGCGACGGTGATCTCTTTCGACAGTTTGGAAAACAGCTTGGACCGCGCGGCGTCCTGACGTCCCTTGCGGTGCTGGATGTTGGCCCATTTGGAATGGCCTGCCATGGTGCGTCCTCGTGATAGTGATTGCGTATTCGGCGCTCATATAGACGTTTGCGGGGTGCGGGATCAAGAGAGCGGCTTGCTCAGACTCCCCCGGAAGGTATGGTGACCGCATGACGACAGATCAGATCATTCTTTTTGCGCTTTTCATCACCGTGTTTGGGCTGCTCCTTTGGGGCCGGTTCCGCTATGATCTTGTGGCTTTTGCGGCGCTGATGGTGGGCGTGGTCACCGGAGTCGTGCATGTCGATAACGCCTTTGCCGGGTTCGGCCATCCCGCGACGATCATTGTGGCACTTGTGCTGGTGGTCTCAGCCGGTCTGGTGCGATCCGGCGCGGTGTTTCTGATCACCCGAACGCTGGTCGATGCCTCGCGCGGTTTGGGCGCGCATATCGCGCTGATGGGCGGGATCGGCGCGGTGCTGTCGGCCTTTATGAACAACGTCGCTGCGCTGGCGTTGCTGATGCCGGTCGACATTCAGACCGCACGCAAGGCGGGTCGGTCGGTGGGCCTGACCCTGATGCCGCTGAGCTTTGCCACTATTCTGGGCGGCATGGCGACGCTGATCGGCACACCGCCCAATATCATCATTGCCTCGATCCGGGCCGAAACCCTGGGCGAGCCGTTCCGCATGTTCGACTTTGCGCCGGTTGGCGGTCTGGCCGCCATCGCAGGGCTGGCCTTTGTCTCGCTGATCGGCTGGCGCCTGATCCCCAACCGGGGGCCGCAGGACGAAACCTCCGAGGCGCTGGCGGAATACATCGCGGAACTGACCCTGCCGCCGGAGTCCCCCCATATCGGCAAGCGCGTCAGTGAACTTTACGAGGCCGCCGAAAAGTCAGATGTCGCAATCATCGGCCTGATCCGCGATGGCAAGCGCCGCTATGGGCGGTCCGCCCACGCCACGTTGAAAGAGGGCGACGCGCTGGTTCTGGAAGCCCGGCCCGAGGCGCTGGATGAATTCCGCGCCGCCCTGAACCTCGATTTCTCGGACACGCGCCGGCAGGAATTGCTGACGGCTGAGGGCGAGGGGCTGGAAGTGATCGAGGTTGTGGCGCCCGAAAGCGCCCGCATCACGGGCCGCACCGCGCAGGGGCTGGGGCTTGCGTGGCGGCAAAGCACCGTTCTGATGGGCATTTCCCGGCAAGGCCGCCGGATCACTGAACAAGTCCGCAAGACCGAGGTCGAACCGGGCGATATCCTGCTGCTCCTCTGCCCCCGCGACCGGGGCGCGGATGTGACCGAGTGGCTGGGCTGCCTGCCGCTAGCGCAGCGCGGGTTGAATGTGACGGCGAACGATAAGGCATGGCTGGCCATCGGGCTGTTCGCGGCGGCTGTTCTGGCGGCCAGTGTCGGGTTGATTTACCTGCCCGTTGCGCTGGGCCTTGTGGTGATTGCCTATGTGCTGACCAAGATCATGCCCATCGCCGACATCTACAATCACATCGAATGGCCGGTGGTTGTGTTGCTGGGCTCGATGATCCCCTTGGGCAGCGCGCTGGAAACCTCGGGCGGGACCGAGTTGATTGCCAACGCGCTGGTGCAGCTGACGGACGGGCTGCCCGCCTGGGCCATTCTGACCGTGCTGATGGTTGTCACCATGACGCTGTCGGATGTTCTGAACAACACCGCCACGGCCATTGTCGCGGCCCCGGTCGGGATACAGATGGCGCAGACGCTGGGCGTGTCGCCCGATCCGTTCCTGATGACCGTCGCCGTGGCGGCCTCGGCCGCTTTCCTTACACCCATCGGACACAAGAACAACACGCTTGTTCTGGGCCCCGGAGGCTATCGGTTCGGTGACTACTGGCGCATGGGCCTGCCGCTGGAGATTCTGATCGTCGCGGTATCGGTTCCGGCCATCCTTGTGTTCTGGCCGCTTTGACGGGTAAAGGCAGCGCATGACACGCTTTCTGATCCTGCAATTGCGCCCCGAGACCGATGCCTCGGATGCCGAATATGCCTCGATTCTCGACAAGACCGGGCTAATCCCTGCGCAGACCCATCGTATCCGATTGGATTGCGAAGACCTGCCCGATGGTCTGGACGTGACCGACTATGCAGGCGTCATTGTCGGCGGCGGGCCGGGTTGCGTCAGCGACGATCCGGCGACGAAATCCGCGCTGGACGCAAAGATCGAAGGCGCGATCATGGGGCTGATGCCGCAGATCACCGCGCAGGATCACCCGTTCATGGGCTGCTGCTATGGCTTGGGCATTCTCGCCGCGCATCTGGGCGGCGATGTCAGCAAACGGCAATACGGCGAGCCCGTCGGACCGTCAGACTGCTGGCTGACCGAAGACGGCGCGCGGGACCCTCTGACTGCTGGCCTGCACCCGGAATTCGAAGCGTTCGTTGGCCATAAAGAGGCTGTGCAGGCCCTGCCCGAAGGCTGCGTGCACCTGATCGCCTCGGACCCCTGCCCGTTTCAGATGATCCGCTGGGGCCGGAACGTCTATGCCACCCAGTTCCACCCCGAAGCCGATGCGAAAGACTTTGAACAGCGCATCCATATCTACAAGGACCACGGCTATTTCCCGCCCGAAGACGCGCAAGGTTTGATCCAGATGTGCCATGCCGCAGACGTCACCCAACCGGGCGAAATCCTGCGGCGGTTTGCCGAACGGTACAAATGACCTAACGGCGCGGTTGCCTGTCGCTTTGCCCCTCGCATAGGTTGATCCCAAACAACTTTGGGAGGGGTTGTTCTTGGATCTTCTTATCAATGTCGGCCTGCCGCTGTCGCTGGCGATTATCATGTTCTCGCTGGGTATCGGGCTTGAGGCCGCCGATTTCCGCCGGGTGCTGACACGTGGCTATCCCTTCGCCATCGGCGCAATCAGTCAGGTTCTGCTGCTGCCTCTGGCCGCGTTTGCCACCGCCAAGCTGTTCGGCCTGCCGCCCGAAATCGCAGTCGGCGTCATGCTGCTGAGCTTTTGCCCCGGCGGCGTGACCAGCAACATCCTGTCGAAATTCGCCAAAGGCGACGTGGCTTTGTCGGTCAGCTTGACCGCGGTGATCAGCCTGTTGTCGATGGTGACGGTTCCGGTGCTGGCCGCTTGGTCCATCGGGCATTTCATGGGTGAAGCCGCGCCCGAGGTCTCGATCGGGTCGCTGGCCACGGCGTTGTTCCTGATCACCACCCTGCCCGTCGCCATCGGCGTCAGCCTGCGCCACTTTGCGCGCACCCTTGCGTTGCGGATCGACGCCCCCTTGTCCCGGCTTGCGGCGCTTTTGTTCGTATTGATCGTTGCCGTCGCCCTGGCCGGGAACTGGCAGTTCTTCATCGAAAACCTGAGTTCCATCGGCGCGGCCCTGATCACCCTGAACGTCGCCCTTCTGCTGATCGGACTAGGGCTGGCGCGCATCGCCAATCTGTCATGGGATGAGGCCAAGACGGTGTCGATTGAAACCGGCATCCAGAACTCGGCCCTCGGCATCACACTTGCAGCACTGATCACCGGCACCACGACCGGCTTCAGCCCTCTGGCCGTGCCTGCCGCCGTCTACGGCATCACCATGTATGTGGTCGTAACCCCCTTCATCCTCTGGTTCCGCAGCCGCTGAAAGGAAATCCGATGACCGATAACACAGCAGACGCAATTGTGGTCGGCGGCGGCCTTGCCGGTCTGGCGGCCGCAGCGGAACTGGGGGATCGCGGCAAGCGCGTGATCGTCGTGGATCAGGAACCCGAGCATTTTCTGGGCGGGCAGGCCTTTTGGAGCCTCGGCGGGTTGTTCATGGTCGACACCCCTGAACAGCGCCGCATGGGCATCCGCGACAGCCATGATCTGGCCCTGCGCGACTGGATGGGCAGCGCACAGTTCGACCGGGACGAAGACACCTGGCCCCGCAAATGGGCGCAGGCCTATGTCGAATTCGCAGCTGGCGAGATGCGTCCGTGGCTGCATGAGATGGGTTTGCGCTGGTTCCCGGTCGTGGGCTGGGCCGAGCGCGGCGGGTCATTTGCCGACGGGCATGGCAACTCGGTCCCGCGGTTTCACATCACCTGGGGCACCGGGCCGGGCGTGCTGGAACATTTCATCCGCCGCGTGCAGGAACATGTCAGCGCCGGACTGATCCAGCTGAAGTTCCGCCATCAGGTCAGCCATATCATCATGCAGAACGGCGCAGCCAAGGGAGTGTCGGGCGAGGTGCTGGCCGACGACACCGCCCAGCGCGGCGGCAAGACCAACCGGGACGAGGTCGGCGAATTCGAAGTCTATGCGCCTTCGGTCATCGTCACTTCCGGTGGGATCGGCGGCAATTTCGAGATGGTGCGGAAAAACTGGCCACGCGAACGGCTGGGTGAGCCGCCAAAGGACATGGTGGCCGGGGTGCCGTTCCACGTCGATGGCCGCATGATCCCCATCAGTGAAAAGGCCGGCGGGCATGTGATCAACGGCGACCGCATGTGGCACTATACCGAGGGCGTGCGGAACTGGAATCCGATCTGGCCCGCGCATGGCATTCGCATCCTGCCCGGCCCCAGTTCGATGTGGTTCGATGCGCGCGGCAACCGTCTTACCCCGCCCTGCCTGCCGGGGTTCGACACGCTGGGCACACTGCGCGAGATTTTGAAAACCGGCTATGAATACAGCTGGTTCGTGCTGACCCAGAAGGTGATCAAAAAGGAATTCGCCCTGTCGGGGTCCGAACAGAACCCAGATTTCACATCCGGCAGCTGGACAGAGGTGATCCGCCAACGCGTCCTTTCAGGGTCCAAAGCGACGGGCCCGGTCGAGGCGTTCAAGGAAAAGGGTGAGGATTTCGTCGTCGCCAACACGCTGACCGAGCTTGTGAACGGCATGAACCATCTGGGCGGCGGCCTGATTGACGAGGCGCATCTGCGCGCCCAGATCGAGGCGCGGGATTCGCAGGTCGACAATCCGTTCTCGAAAGACGCGCAGATGATGGCGATTCTGGCCGCGCGCAACTACCGGGGCGACAAGCTGATACGGACCGCCAAACCGCATCGGTTCCTCGATCCGTCCAACGGCCCTCTGATCGCGGTCAAACTGCATGTGCTGACGCGCAAGACGCTGGGCGGGTTGCAGACCAACCTCGACAGCCAGATGATCGGCGAAGACGGCAAGGTCGTCCCCGGCCTGTTCGCCGCTGGCGAGGTCGCAGGCTTCGGCGGCGGCGGCTATCACGGCTACAACGCGCTCGAAGGCACGTTTCTGGGCGGTTGCATCTTTTCGGGTCGCAATGCGGGGCGGTCGCGGGCTGTGGCGTAACCGCCCCGTTTTATGGCAGCCGGACGAACTTCAGGATCGGCTCTCCGCCCTGATCCAGCATGACCAGACTGTCGCCTGCAACGGCATAGGTCTGCGCCCGCTGCAATGCATCAAAGAATTGCCGTTCCACCTGCTCGATCTCGGGCGGGCAGGCCATCAGGGTCGCGGCGATGTTCTCGGGGAAGCTGATCTGGTGACCCGACATCTCGACCTGGCCGGTAAAGCGGTTGCACCCTCCACTGCCGCCAAAGGCACCGCCGGTTTCAAAGGCAAGCTGCGGGAGTTTTTCGCCACTCACCACACCGCCATCAATGCCGATGGCGGACCATTTGGTGTTCTCCAACACAGCGGCATCCGGCGTCTGTGCCGGGTCGCTGTCGCTCTGCGCCATGCTGTGACTGCCCAACAGGGCCAACACAACGGCCCCTGCAACAATGGCCTGACCGATCTTTGGAAAAGGCATGATCCTGTCCTTTCACTTCAGACATTTGAAGAAAAGATTGGGGCAGAATCGCCATTTACAAGGCTGACGCCGGACAACCGGCAAATCCGCGCCGATGTTACAGCGGCCAGATGAACGGGATCAGCAACGAGGCCAGCAGCCCGACGGTCAGGTTCAGCGGGATACCGACCTTCATGAAATCGGTGAACCTGTACCCGCCCGGACCGTACACCATCATGTTGGTCTGATAGCCGATGGGCGTCGCGAACGAGGCCGAGGCCGCAACCATCACCGCAACGACCAGCGGGCGCGGATCAATCCCCACCGCCTGCGCCAGCCCGATGGCAATCGGCGTCACCACAACGGCAACCGCATTGTTCGAAACCAGCTCGGTCAGCACCGATGTCAGCAGATAGACCGCCCAGATAATCAGGAACGGCGGCAGCATGCTCAGACCGGGTGCAACCGCCTCGACAATCAGCATCACCGCGCCGGAACTGTCCAGCGCCGCGCCAATTGCCAGCATCGCGAAGATCAGTGCCAGCAGACGCCCTTCGACAAAGGAAAACGCCTCATCCGCGTCGATGCAGCGGGTCAGCAGAACCACAGCCACGGCCAGAATCGACAGCAACAGGATGGGTGCCACGCCCAGCGCCGCGAGGGCGACAATGCCCACAAGCGCGCCAATCGCAATCGGCGCATGGCTGCGGCGGAATGCACGGGCCGAGGGTTGGGTCACATCGACCATATCCATGTCGGCGGCCAGTTTCTGGATATCTGCCGGCGCGCCCTCCAACAGCAGCGTGTCGCCCACCCGGACCACCAGAGCGTCCAGCTGACGACCGATATTCTGGTTCCGCCGGTGAACCGCCAGAACATAAACACCGTACCGCCTGCGCAGACGCAGCGCGCCCAGCGTGCGCCCGACCATACGGCAACCGGGGGTGATCAGCACCTCGACCGTCTTGGTCTCAACGGCCGAGACCTGATCGACGCGTTTCAGTTCCTTGTTGGTCTGGAGGCTCAGCAGCTCGGTCATTTCGGTGCGCAGAACCACACGGTCGCCGAGTTTCAACGTCACGCCCTTCAGGTTCCGCCGCAACGACTCATCGCCCCGGATCACGTCGATCAAACGCACGCCGGGGCGTTTGAACAGTTGCACGCCGGTCACTTCGCGCCCGATCAGGTTGCTTTCGGGCGGGATCACGGCCTCGGTAAAGAATTTCATCCTGGACCGGTCGCTGAGCAGCGAGGCCATGCTGTCCCGGTCCGGCAGCAAACGCGGCGCGATGAAGCGCAGGTAGACCATCCCGTAGATGACCAGAGCGATGCCCAACGGCGTGACCTCGAAGATCGTAAAGGCTTGCATCCCCTGCGCGCGGGCCACACCGTCCACAAGCAGGTTCGTGGAGGTTCCGATCAGGGTCAGGGTCCCACCAAGAATGGCTGCGTAGCTCAGCGGGATCAGCAGTTTCGAGGCCGGGACATTCAGCGTCCGCGCGATCTGCACAAAGACCGGGATCATGACCACCACAACCGGCGTGTTCGACACCACCGCCGACGCAACCACGACAAAAGCCATCAGTAAGCCGATGGCGATGCGCGGGTTCACCTGCGCCTGTTTCTGTGCCGTGGACGTAAAGGCATCCAAAGCCCCGGTGCGCACAAGCGCCCCCATGATGATGAACATCGCGGCGATGGTCCAGGGCGCGGGGTTGGACAGCACCGCAAGGGCGCTTTGATAGGGCAGGATACCCGTGACCAGCATCAGGGACACGCCACCAATGGCCACCACCTCGGTCGGGTAGACCTCGCGCAGGAACATGATGAACATGCCCGCGACGATCATAAGCGCGAGAATTGCGCCGCCTGTGTCTGTCAGTGGAAGGAGTTGCATTCGTGGTATTCTGTCCGAACCCGGGCCCAAGCGCCTGACGGACAGTTTCCCGCATTGCGCGGGGCAGAGCAAGCCTTTACGGCCCCGCCTGTTCCAACCGCCCGCCAACGCGCACCATGTGCACGGATTTTGCGCTGCCGTCCTGATCGTTGGTCTCGACGAACACGCCGCTCAGCGTTGCCTCGCCATTTGCCGGGGTAAACCGCGCCTTGGGCATGCCGGTGATGAAACGGCGCATCGGCTCGACCTTGTCCATGCCGATGACCGAGTCATAGTCGCCGCACATCCCCGCATCGGTCAGATAGGCCGTACCGCCCGGCAAAATCTGAGCATCCGCCGTTGGCACATGGGTATGCGTGCCGACCACAAGGCTGGCGCGCTTGTCGCAATAATGGCCCATCGCCATCTTCTCGGACGTCGCCTCGCAATGCATATCCACAATGATCGCATCGGCCTGCCCGCTGCGCGGGTGGGATTTCAGGATCGGCTCGATGGAGGAGAACGGGTCGTCAAAGGGCCGTTTCATGAACACCTGACCCAGCACCTGAACCACCAGAACCTTGCGTCCGCCCGGCGCGGTGTACAGGCGGTGCCCCCGCCCCGGCGCGCCCTTGGCGAAATTCACCGGGCGCACGATGCGCGGTTCTTTCTCGATGAATTGCAGCATGTCCTTCTGGTCGAACGCGTGATCGCCCAGCGTCAGACAATCGGCCCCGGACTCCAGCAGCAGCTTGGCGTGGTCCCCCGTCAGCCCCATGCCGTTCGAGGCGTTTTCGCCATTGACCACAACAAAATCCAGCCGCCATTCGTCGCGCAGACGCGGCAAATGTTGCTGCACAGCCGCGCGCCCTGCCCGGCCCATGACGTCGCCAAGAAACAAAATCCTCATAATCGCGGTCCTATGGGGTGCGCACGGCAATAACAAGGCGGAACCGTGCAATTTCTACGCCGCGTAAGTCGCTTGCAATCACATGCAGAAATGCCAATCTGAACAAGAGCATTCCGGTCAGGAGTATTTGCATGAAAACCATCGCAGCAACCGCAATCGCCATTCTGGCAGGCTCAGCCGTTTCGGCAGAGAAAGCGACCAAAACCACGATGGCAAATCCGGCGGCCACCTTCTGCCTTGAAAACGGCGGAGAATACCAGATCCGTAAGAACGACGATGGCAGCGAATACGGCGTCTGCATCCTGCAGGACGGGTCCGAGGTCGACGCCTGGAACTATCTGCGCAGCCATTTTGAGAACTAGAACGTCAGCACCCGGCTTTCCGTGATGACCATGTCCAACGGCTGATCTGTCGGCTCCAGCGGCAGATCGTCTGCCTCTTGCGCGTCAAAGGCGAAACCGATGGCCAGCGTCGAGCGTTTGGCGCGCAGCCCCTCGAGCGTGCGGTCATAGAACCCGCCGCCATAGCCCAGCCTGCCGCCGCGCGGGTCAAAAGCCACCAGCGGCACGATCAGGATTTCCGGATCGAAATAGTCATCGACCTGTGGCACGCGGGCGCCGAAGGGGCCGTCTTTCAGCGCACCGTCCGGGGTCCAGCGGGAAAACCGCAGCGGCTGACCGGCTGCCTGAATCACGGGAACCCCGACCGGACCATAGGCCGAGGCCTCGGCCATTGCGGGCAGCGGGTCTATCTCGGTCCGGATCGGCATGTAGCCGGACAGGGGTACGCCGCGATAGCCCGCCAGCACTTCGGACAAACGCCCGGCCCCACCGGGCAGGCGTGCATCGAACGCGGCTTTGCGGCGGGCGAAGGCAGTTTTGCGCGCAGCGGCCTTGATTTCGGTGAGATCGGTCAAAGAAGCACCACAGTTGCAAGCCCCAGAAACAGGAAGAACCCCATGACGTCGGTCGTCGTCGTCACAAAGGTACCGGACGCAAGCGCCGGGTCAGCGCCCAGACGATCCAGTACCACAGGTACTACCGTTCCTACGAAGCCCGCGATGATCATGTTTACGACCAGTGCCGCCCCGATCACGACCCCAAGCAGCGGTGAATCAAACCAGAGCATCCCCACCGTTCCCAGCACGATGGCAAAACACAGGCCATTCAGCAGCCCGACCAGCAATTCCCGCCGGATCACACGCATCACGTTGGCAGGCGTCAGGTCGCGCGTTGCCAAAGCCCGCACCGCCACGGTCAGCGATTGCGTGCCGGCATTACCCCCCATCGACGCCACGATCGGCATCAGGATGGCCAGCGCCACCAGCTGATCAATCGACGCCTCGAACTGCGAAATCACCAACGAGGCGCAAATCGCCGTGCACAGGTTCACCGCCAGCCACGGCAAACGCCGCCGACTGGTTGCAGCCACACTGTCCGAGATCGAGCTTTCGTCGCTGACCCCCGCCAGACGCAGGATGTCTTCCTCGTGCTCTTCATCCAGCACGACCATCGCGTCATCGATAGTGATCACACCGACCAGACGGCCATCCGCATCGACCACCGGGGCCGAAATCAGGTGGTACTGGTTGAAGGCATAGGCCACATCCTCTTCGTCCTGATCAACGGGAATGACATGGAATTCCTCTTCCGCGATTTCGTGCAGCGGCACGTCGCGCCGGGTTGCCATCAGCTTGCCCAGCGGGATCTGCGCGACGGGTTTCAGGCGCGGGTCGACCAGAACGACATGATAGAACTGCTCGGGCAGATCGTCATTGGCGCGCATGAAATCAATGGCCTGCCCGACGGTCCAGTGCTCGGGCGACATGACGACCTCGCGCTGCATGAGACGCCCGGCAGAGTTTTCGGGGTAAGACAGCGCCTGTTCCGCCGCGATCCGCTCGGAATCCTCGAGCGCGTCCAGAATGGTTTCCTGCTGCGGCTCTTCCAGATCTTCCAGCAGGTCAACGACGTCGTCGCTTTCCATGTCACGCACGGCTTCGGCCAGAACGTCCGGTTTCAGAATGCCGATGACCTCTTCCCGGACGGCCTCGTCCAGTTCCGACAGGATATCGCCGTCGAATTCCTTGTCATACAGGCGGATCAGACGGCCCCGGTCATAGGGGTTGATCTGTTCCAGAAGGTCGGCGATGTCGGCCGCGTGCAGCGGCTCCATCAGCTCTATAAGCTTGTCGCGGTCCTCGACATCTACCGCGTACAGGATCGCCGCCACGGTCCGCCGGTCCAGCGCATAGACGTCTTCTTCACTGGCCGGGTCAGTTACGGGATCATCAATGCCGGTTGTCATGTGCTGCTCCCGTTTTCCTTGCCATTGGCCCCTAATTAGAAGAAGCAGCTACCGAAAAACAATGACAATGCGCCGATTTACCCACATCTTTCGCCCGCCTATGCTGCCAAGCGGTTCCAAACAGTCGGAGAACAGGGCACATGGCGCAAAAGACGCTTTTGAAAGGGCGCGTACTGAGTTTTGACGGATCGCCGTTCGACGGCGAACCCACCGATGCCGCCCGGACAAACGAGGCAGTCCTGATCGACGGCGGACGCATCGCGGATGTGGGCTCTGCCGACGCTCTGACCCGCGCGCATCCCGGGGCGCAGGTGCAGGATTGCGGCAACCGGCTGATCATGGCCGGGTTTGTCGATCCGCATGTGCACTACCCCCAGACCGCCATGATCGCCAGCTGGGGCAAGCGCCTGATCGACTGGCTGAACAGCTACACCTTCCCCGAAGAGATGAAGTTCGGCAATATCGACTACGCCACGGAAATCGCCAACCGGTATCTGGATCTGACCGCGTCACATGGCACCACGACCATGTGCAGCTTCTGCACGATCCATCCCGAAAGCGTCGATGCGTTTTTTACGGTGGCGCAACAGCGCGGCCAGCGTGTTGTGGCGGGCAAAACCTGCATGGACCGCAACGCGCCCGAGGGCCTGCGCGACACCGCCCAGACCGCCTATGACCAATCCGGGACCCTGCTGGAAAAATGGCACCGCGTCGACCGGCTGTCCTACGCCATCACGCCTAGGTTTTCGCCCACCTCTACGCCGGAACAGCTTGAGGCGATGGGCGCACTTTGGGCCGAGCATCCCCATTGCCTGATGCAAACGCACCTGAGCGAGCAAACGGATGAGATCGAATGGGTCCGGTCCCTGTTCCCGGACGCCCGCGACTATCTGGACACCTATGAGAAATTCGGCCTGTTGGGTCAAAACGGCCTTTATGGCCACGTGATCCATCTTGAAGACCGTGAGCGGGATCGTCTGCGCGAGGTGGATGCGGCGCTGATCCATTGCCCCACGTCGAACACCTTCATCGGCTCAGGCCTGTTCGACATGAACGGCCTGATCCATGACGGCCACCGCGTCGGTCTGGCCACCGATACCGGCGGCGGGTCCAGCTTTTCGATGCTGCGCACGATGGCCGCCGCCTATGAGATCGGGCAGCTACGCGGCCGTCCGCTGCACCCGGCGCAATTGCTGTGGCTGGGCACTGTCGGTTCTGCCCGCACCCTGCGGATGGAGGATAGCATCGGCAATATCGCCCCGGGGATGGAGGCTGATCTGGTGGTCCTCGACCTTGCCTCGACCCCCGACATCGCCCAGCGCGAAGCCCATGCCGAGACCCTGTGGGAGGCGGTGTTCCCGACCATCATGATGGGCGATGATCGCGCAATCTCGCAGGTCTGGATCAACGGCCAGCAGGCGGCTTAAGCCTGCAAGGCCCGCGCCAGCGCGTTTTGCCGCTCTACCGCTCGGGGCAGGTCGATCGTCGTGATCTGACCGTCCCGCACGATCTGCCGCCCTTCGACAAACAGGTGTTTCACCTTCATCGGCCCCGCCAGAAGCAGCGCGGCAGGATCCCAACTGCCCGCACTTTCGATGCTGCGCGTATCCCAGACCGCGATGTCGGCGCGTTTTCCCGGCGCCAGCCGTCCGCAATCCGGCCGGCCCAGCACATCGGCACCGCCACGGGTCGCAATCTCCAACGCTTCGCGGGCTGACATTGCGTCGGCCCCGTTTGAGACCCGCTGCAGCAGCATCGCCTGCCGCGCCTCCAGCATCAGGTTGCCGTTGTCGTTGCTGGCCGACCCATCGGCCCCCAACCCAACCTTCACGCCGCTGTCCCGCATGGCCCGCACCGGCGCAATGCCGGACCCCAGACGGCAGTTCGAACAGGGGCAATGCGCCACGCCAGTTCTGGTGTCGGCGAACAGGTCGATCTCGACCCCGTCCAGCTTGACGCAATGGGCGTGCCAAACATCGGGGCCGGTCCAGCCCAGATCCTCGGCATACTGGCCGGGGCGGCAGCCGAACTGCGCCTCGGAATAGGCAATATCCTCATCGTTTTCGGCCAGATGCGTGTGCAGCATCACCCCCTTGTCGCGCGCCAGCAGCGCCGCGTCCCGCATCAGCTCGCGGCTGACCGAAAATGGGGAACAGGGGGCCAGACCCACCCGGCACATCGACCCTTCGGCGGGATCGTGAAAGGCATCCACCACGCGGATCATATCGTTCAGAATATCCTCTTCCGCCTCGACCAGACTGTCCGGCGGCAGGCCTCCGGCGCTTTCACCGATGCTCATCGCGCCACGGGTGGGATGAAACCGCAGCCCCAGTTCCCCCGCAGCGTTGATCGTATCCTCGAGCCGCGCACCGTTGGGATAGAGGTAGAGGTGGTCGGAACTCAGGCTACAGCCGGACAGGGCCAATTCCGCCAATCCGATCTGGGCTGAGGTGAACATCTCATCCGGCCCGAACCGCGCCCAGATCGGATAGAGCGTCTGCAACCAGCCGAACAGCAGCGCGTCCTGCCCGCCCGGAACCGCGCGCGTCAGCGTTTGGTAGAGGTGATGATGGGTGTTCACCAGCCCCGGTGTCACCACGCAGCCCGACGCATCATGGGTTTCCCCCGTGGTCGTCAAACCAGCGCCGATCTGCGCGATCTGCTCATCGCGGATCAGGACATCCGCACCGGACAGTTCGCGCCGCGCGTCATCCATCGTCAGGACGTAATCGGCGTTTTTGATCAGAATTTCAGACATGTGTGCCCTCCTGCATCTGCCCGTCTCATGCAAGGAGTGCGCAGGCCGGCGGAAAACGGGCTCAAGAACCGACCGGGTAATTTCTACCCGCCCGGCCCCGTTTCGGCAACAGATTTCAGAAGCGGCGCAGAATCTCCAGCGCGGCGGCGTGGATCTCCGGGTTGGCTGCGGCCAGGGCGCGTCCGCCGTTATGGGCGGGACCGCCCTGCCAATCGGTAACAACACCGCCTGCCGCCTGAATGACAGCGATGGGGGCCTGAATGTCATAGGCGTTCAGCCCGGCCTCGATCACCAGATCGATCTGGCCCGCGGCCAGCAGTGCATAGGCGTAACAATCCAAGCCATAACGCGTCAGTTTCACCTGTTCGGAAACAGCCCGGAAGCCTGCGCCTTCTTCGGGCGTGCCGACCTCGGGGAAAGTGGTGAACAGGATGGCCTGATCCAGCGTCCTTGTGGCGCGCGTTTTCAGTTGGCTCGTGCCTAGCGGGCCGGTGACCTGTGCCACATCCGGCGTGCCCACAAACCGCTCACCGATATAGGGCTGATCGATCACCCCCATGACCGGGCCATCCTGTTCGGAAAGCGCAATAAGTACGCCCCAACTGGCAGTCCCGCTGATAAAGGCGCGGGTTCCGTCAATCGGGTCCAGTACCCAGGTACGCCCGCTGCTGCCCTGACTATGGCCAAACTCTTCGCCAAAGATGCCGTCATCCGGGCGATGGCGGGCCAAGACCGCGCGCATGGCCTGTTCCGCGCTGCGATCAGCCACGGTGACGGGATCGAACCCGTCGGCCAGTTTGTTGGAGGTTTCAAGATTGCTCTGCCGGAAATACGGAAGAATGGCCGCGCGCGCTGCGTCGGCCATTTCCTCGGCTATTTCCAGATCACTTAATGGGCTCTGTTGCATACGCCACCCGTGCGGCCTGCGCCCTGCAGTGTCAAGGAGTTACTGTCACGCGACGTCGCTGAGAACCCGCGCCAGCTCAAACAGGCGGCGGCGCTGATTTTCCGGGATCGCGTAGTACGACCGAACCAGATCCAGCGCCTCTTTATCCCCCATCAGGTCGGCTGGCACCGACTTTTTGTCCGAATCGCTTTTTGACGATTCTTCCAGCCCCTCGAAGAAAAAGCTGACCGGAACGTCCAATGCCTCGGCAATGTCCCACAGGCGCGATGCGCTGATCCGGTTGGCACCTGTTTCGTATTTCTGGATTTGTTGAAACTTGATACCAACTTGCTGCGCCAACTGCTGCTGGGTCATGCCAATCAGCCAGCGGCGATGCCGGACGCGCTTGCCCACATGGACATCGACGTGATGGGTCATTGGTATTCTCCTTTACTACCTAAACATCTGTACGGGAATGCGCGACGTCCGTGATCGCAACCTTAGCGAGATGCCGTTAACCACTCACTAATCCGGACCGTACCGCCCCCCGAAACAGCACTAAGGACGTATAATGCCTCTTTTTGATTTTTTTTCAAGCTGGTTGAATCGCTTCCAATGAACTGAGGTTTAGGGTTGTGTCGCATTGAAACACCATCCCGTTTGCGTGCACGCGCGTGGGAGTTGGCGCTGACAGAGCCTCTGTCCGGAACGGGCCGCGGCTTATGTGTTGACAATGTTGCCCCGCCACGTCCCCATGCCCCAAAAAAGAACGGAGCGCCCAGATGCTGGCTTATCGCATAAACTCCCCGGAAGCGGGTCCAGAGCTATGTGACATTGGGGTCCCCATGCCTGATCGGGGGCAGGTGCGGATTGCAATTCGGGCCTGCGGGCTGAACTTCGCAGACCTGCTGATGCAGAAAGGCACGTATCAGGACGCCCCGCCCGCCCCCTTTACCCAAGGCATGGAGGTCGCGGGTATCGTCGACGCGGTTGGCCCCGATGTCACCCATCTGACCCAAGGCGACCGGGTTGCGGTCTATTGCGGACAGGGCGGGCTGGCGGAATATGGTGTCTTCGACGCCAGCCGGGTGATCCCCCTGCCCGATTCGACCAGTTTCGAAGACGCCGCCGCCATTCAGATTGCCTATGGCACCAGCCATATCGCGCTGGATCACCGGGCCCGGCTGCAACCGGGTGAAACGCTTCTGGTCACCGGCGCGGCGGGCGGCGTGGGATTGACGGCGGTTGAGATCGGCAAGCTGATGGGGGCCACCGTGATTGCGCAGGCGCGCGGTGAAGACAAGCTGGCGGTTGCCAAGACCGCCGGTGCGGATCACCTGATCGACAACTCGGATGACCTGCGCGCGCGGGTCAAAGCCTTGGGCGGCGCGGATGTCGTCTATGACGCCATCGGCGGCGACGTGTTCAAGGCCGCCTTTCGCGCCACCAACCCCGAAGGGCGTCTGCTGCCCATCGGGTTCGCGGGCGGGGACGTGCCGCAGATACCCGCCAATCACCTGCTGGTCAAAAACCTGACAGTGATCGGCTTTTACATCGGCGGCTATCTGAATTTCCGTCCCCAGATCGTGCAGGAGAGTTTCCAGACCCTGTTTCGCTGGCACGCCGAGGGCAGAATCACCCCCCATATCAGCCACGTGCTGCCCCTGCGCGAAGTCGAACAGGGCATGCAGCTGTTGAAAGAGCGGAAATCGACCGGAAAAATCGTGATTACGCCCTGACGACGATCACCCGACGGCCCGAAGCTGCCCGCCACCCAACAAACGGAAGTTCTGCCGCACCAGCGCGGCCAAAGCCTCGACCACCGCGTCGCGGCCGGGTTTTCCACCGTAAAGATTGATCACATGCCCCGGCAATTCGGGCAGAACGCCGCCCGAGTCGATCTGTTCCAGATGCGCGGCCTCGGTGCCGTCGAGCGCCGCATAGACGGCCAGATCGGCGCTGACCGTGGCTTCGATGGTCCGGTCGTTTTCTGTTTCGACCGACAACTCCCACGGAACCCCGGCCTCATCCAGCGCCGCGATCACCTGCGGGCGGAACATGCAACGCCGCCCCAAGGCAATCGGTATCGGCCGTTTGCGCCATGCCGACCCGCCCGGAGCGCCGATCCAGCGCAGGGGCAGTTTCGCTATCGTCTCTGCTTCATCATTCGCCGTGGCTTCGGTGGTCAGGATCAAGTCGCATTCGCCGCGCTTGTACATGTCCTTCAGTTGCAGCGAGTAGGACGAAATAAGATGCACCCGCACCCGCGGGAAATCCGCGTTGAAGCGCTGCAACACCCGCGGAACCGCCGGGTACACGATGTCATGCGGCACGCCCAGCACCACCTCGCCCTCGAAGGCCTGATCGGTAAGTTTCGAAATCACCTCATCATTCAGCGCAATCATGCGCCGCGCGTAGGCCAGCAACTGCTCGCCCGAGGCGGTCAGCGCGATGGTCCGGCCACTGCGATCCAGCAATTCCAGATCCAGCAGTTCCTCGAGCCGTTTGAGCTGCATCGAAACCGCCGACTGCGTCAGGTGCAAAAAACCCGCCGCCCGCGTGACGCCGCCCTGATCCGCCACAGCCACGAAAGAGCGCAAGGTGGTGATGTCCAGATTTCGCATCTTCACGATTCCTTATGCATGTCATCAAAAATATTCGTTTTTAAAATATGTCATAGCGCCTCATATATATCAAGGAACTTGATGGCATTCAGAAAAACCATCTCAAACGCAGAAAGGACAATTGCTATGACACAAATTGCAATCCATCGCCCCGGCAAACCGGCGAAACGGTCCGGTCTGAACCTGATCAAGCACGCGTTTTCGGTTCTGCGGCAGCGCCGCCACCTGGCCCGGCTGGACGACCGCGCGCTGAAAGACATCGGCGTAACCCGCGCAGAGGTCGAGGCCGAGCTTCGGCGGCCGGTTTGGGATGCCCCTCAATTCTGGCAGAAATAGCGGAAAATCAGACCCGTAGCGCAGAAATGGCGGCCTGTGGACACAGGTCGCCATTTTTGTTGCGTATTTTAGTCGGTTTTGGCCCGGAAACTCTTGAAACACCGCCTGCAGTTGCCGATATTTGCAGGGAAAGCGCCCGGCGTCGCCGAGGCGTACTAAAAATATGTGAAGGGAGACCCTTTGATGGCACAATTCGACACGATCCGGACGGCATCCGGCGCGCGCGCCGCCGAGATTGATGAGGGCCTGCGCGCCCATATGAACAAAGTCTACGGTACAATGTCCGTGGGCATGCTGATCACATTTGCCGTGGCCTGGGCCGTTGGCTCCAGCCCGCAATTGCTGTCGGTATTCCGTGACCCGGTCACGCTAAGCCCGAACATTCTGGGCTGGATCATCATGTTTGCCCCGCTGGCCATGGTGTTTGGCTTCGGTGCCGCGATCAACCGCCTGAGCGCGGCTGGCGCGCAGCTGTTCTTCTACGTCTTCGCTGCGGTCATGGGCCTGTCGCTGAGCTGGATTTTCGTGGCCTTCACCGGCATCTCGATCGCTCAGGTCTTTCTGGTGACCTCGATCGCTTTTGCGGGTCTGTCGCTTTACGGTTACGTGACCAAGAAAGACCTGTCGGGCATGGGCACGTTCCTGATGATGGGCGTGATCGGTCTGATTGTGGCGATGATCATCAACCTGTTCCTGCAGTCGCCTGCGATCATGTTCGCCGTGTCCATTCTGGGCGTGCTGATCTTTGCCGGTTTGACCGCCTATGACACGCAGAAGATCAAGACCACCTATCTGCAGATGGCACATGCCGGCGATCAGGAATGGCTGGGCAAAGCCGCCATCATGGGCGCGCTGAACCTGTACCTGGACTTCATCAACATGTTCATGTTCCTGCTGCAACTGCTGGGCAACCGCGAGTAACGCGGGACATTCATAAAGCTGCCAAAGGGCGGGTCAGGCGTGACCCGCCCTTTTCTTTTGGGCATCGTGGACCAAGGAACTATCAAAAAGAAAAAGCCCCCGCCGATATCGGCGAGGGCGTTTTCAGAAAACTTCAGTTCGTGTCAGCTACAATTCAGCGGCACCGCAAAGCCCGAGCTGCGATCGGAACCGCCTTTGCGGAACACGTCGCCTGCAGCCAGACAGCCGGTGAATCGCTCGGTCTCTTCGCCAAAAATCGCGCCGATGGAATTGTCGACCCGGGTGCTGTTGTTCAGCGTGCGCAGCACCCCGTACAGCGAGCCGTTGACGCTGACCGTGCTCAGAAACAGGGTGGTGTCGCTGCCGGACAGCGGAACCGCGCTGGAATCCGTGCGTCCGCCATTGTCGATGGCCACGCTTGCCAGTTTCGCCGGATCAACCTCGTCCGACAGAACGTTGATGGTGGGCAGCAAGGCCAGTTCCGCGGGGATGTTCACCTCGGGCGGGACAAAGGCCACAGCGCCTTGCACATCGGAAATGGTGCGCGGTTCGCCATCAATTCCGGTAAATCCGACGCCTTCCCGGTTGAACGGGTCCTCACAGGCTGCAAGGCTCAGAACGACAACTGTGGATAACAAGATTTTTTTCATGGCGGTCAACATTTTGTGGCGGGTTGCTGAACCGTACTGGCAGCGAGTTGCAAAAAGCAAGCCACCCGCGGACCGATTGCGCCCGGCGCTGATGCGCCCATGCAACGGACAGATGCACGCCTGAGCCGGCGAACAGCCGTAGCGCGACCGGCAATGGCGCAACGAAAAAGGGCTCTGCCAAGGCAGAACCCTTTTTCAATATTCGATGGATAAGGCAGATTACTTGATCTTGCCTTCTTTGTACTCGACATGCTTCCGAGCAACCGGATCGTATTTACGAACGGTCATTTTCTCGGTCATGGTGCGTGCGTTTTTCTTGGTCACGTAGAAGTGGCCCGTGCCCGCGGTCGAGTTCAGACGGATCTTGATTGTCGTCGGCTTCGCCATGGTTATCTCCTGCGTCCGAAAAGGCAGGGGCCTTTCGGTTGAATTCCTATGAGCGTGCGCTTTTACGCGCTGCACCGCCCATGTCAAGGGCAATCGTGCCCGCGAAACCGGCGGGCGCGAAACTGGCCTCAGCCAGACAGGGTTGGAGCCCCCATATAGGTATGGATTTTGTCCCGCTCGGCATCTGACAGGCCCAAAGCGGTGGCCAGTTGCTTCAGATAAGCGGCCTCACGCGCGTTATCCAGACGAATCGCTGCCAACGAGGTTGCGTAGATCTGGGTTTTCAGAGGGGACCCGGCATCCGCCGCCAAACCCATCACATCAATCGGCGCATCCAGCTGTTCCTGAACGAAGGCGCGTTTTTCATCGCTGATATCGTCGCCCAGCTCACCGAGGATGGTTTCCTTTTCATGCTGGTCCAGTTCCCCATCGGCCTTGGCCGCCTGAATCATGGCGCGCAGCATCAGTTTGGCCTGTTCCTCCATCACGGCACCGCCGGGGGTTCCGCCGAATACCGTCTCCATCATGTCCAGTGTCTGCCGGCTGCCGGTCTTGGCCGCGCCCTGCATGGCATTCATCAGCCCGCCCAGCCCGGCGGCCCCGGCCGGGTTGGCCATGCCGAACTTTCCCATCATCTCTTGCAGGCCAGCGGCACCGCCGGGCATGCCGAACTGCTCGGCCATCTTGCCAAGCTGATCCATGCCAAAGCCGCCACCGCCCCCCTGCATCATGTCCTGCAGGCCGGCCATACCGCCCATCTGCTTGTATTTTTCCAGCCCCTTTGCGGCGGCAAATCCTACGGCGACCGAGGCCAGTGCTTTCATGAAACTCATTTTGTCCTCCCAATGAATTCTGTGTCAGTTGCCTGAAAAGGTAACACCTGAATGAATTCTGAGAAACCACGCGCTGATCCGGGCTGGGAACCACACCACCAGAGGGATTTGCTGCCCAGGCCCCAGATCACCCTTGGCTTGCAAATTGGTGGGTTCAATTGAACAGATCACGGTTTCGTGATATGTCTGCGCGTTATTCCATTGGGCCAGACGGGCTCGATCTTCGAGGCACCGGAAACAGGCATCACCCTCTGTCGGCAGAGTTTTTGCGCATGGCGTTTTAAAGGGGGGCGTTTTGGTCAACGAAAAAACCGGCAAGATCGTAATGTTGTTTGCCCATACCGTGGGGATTGGGAATTGCTGATCTGTGGCATGGTTCAGGTCGCGGACGATTGAGATACGGCGCGTTTCGGCACCCGTAAAGGCCAAGGGACCGGCCGAATTACAGGTCCTCTGTCAAATTGCGTAACAGGAGGTATCTATGCCCATTTTCATCACTTATGCGTCCTATTCTCAGGAAGGTGTCCGGGGCATGCTGAAAAAGCCCAAGGACCGGACCGGACCCGTCAGGGCGTTGCTAAAGAAGGTCGGCGGCAAGCTTTTGGCGTTTTACATGACCACCGGAGACAACGACGTTGTTGTCATTAGCGAGGCACCGGACGGGACCGATGCAGTGGCGATTGGCATGGCCGTTGCGGCCTCGGGGGCTGTATCGAATGTGCAGACGGTGCGTGCGTGGAAGGCGAAGGACTTTGTTGCCATCACCAAGAAGGCCGCGAAACTGACCGGCGCATATACACCGCCGGGCCAGTGAACTGCTGATACGCGCGGAGAGCCTGTAAGCCGGATCCTGTTCCGGGGGCTTGCCCCTTCGATGACCATTCCTCTGGGCCG
This sequence comes from Ruegeria sp. F5, assembly GCF_056533845.1. Classification (NCBI taxonomy): domain Bacteria; kingdom Pseudomonadati; phylum Pseudomonadota; class Alphaproteobacteria; order Rhodobacterales; family Roseobacteraceae; genus Ruegeria; species Ruegeria sp. F5. The sequence continues at coordinate 289,064 of NZ_JBQFOU010000005.1, forward strand.
TGCATTGCTGCGCGGCTCAAGCTGCCAACCCGGTCCCTCTGGGCCAAGACAGGCTTAGCGGCGGTATCGGCTTGCACCGACCGGCCCGCGCGGGGACCCTATTTGGCATTGCTCCCGGTGGGGCTTGCCGTGCCGCCGCTGTTGCCAGCGGCGCGGTGGGCTCTTACCCCACCGTTTCACCCTTACCACACACGTGTGGCGGTCTGATTTCTGTGGCGCTTTCCGTCGGGTTGCCCCGCCCGGGCGTTACCCGGCACCGTTGTCTTGTGGAGTCCGGACTTTCCTCTCGGGCCAAGGCCCAAGCGGCCATCCGGCCCTCCGCGCAGGCGTTGGGTAGGCTTTGGGCCCGGCGGCGTCAAGGGTGGATAGCACGCAGAAGGGGCCAGCCCCTTCTTGGCCTGCGGCCAATTCAACCCCGGGATATTTTCGGACAGATGAAGAGCGGATCAGGTTTTGGCAGTGAGCGGGGCGAAATCAGAGGGGTCCAGCGGGCCTTTGCCCCAAGGGCGATACCTAAGCCGGACCGTCGCGAGCAGAGTGTCATCGTCGGTGTCGGCAGTGAAACCTGCGTCGCGGGCCAGTGCGCGGAATTGGTCCATCGACGGGGCCTGCGAGGTTTCGCTGTCTCCGCGCGGGGCGGCGAGGCCCTGATGTTCCAGCCGCTGCCAGTCGAACCGGGGGCCGGGGTCGAATTTGCGGCCCGGAGCCATATCGGAATGGCCGATCACGCCTGAGGGCGCGATGGACCAGCGTGTCATGATGGAGAACAGCAGGTGTTCCAACCGTGCCATCTGCGGCTGTGAAAACGGGTGATCGCCGCGGTTATCCAACTCGATCCCGATGGAGCGGGAATTGATGTCGGTCTGGCCGTGCCATTCCCCGGCCCCGGCGTGCCAGGCCCGGTCTTTTTCGCGCACCATCTGCCACAGGGTGCCGTCTGCGCCGATCAGGTAGTGGGCCGAAACCTCGGCCCTCGGATCACACAAACGGTCCAGCGCGGCCTGCGCGCTGTTCATCGCGGTGTAGTGGATTACCACAAGTGAGGGCCTCAGCCCATCCCGACGCGGACCGAAATTGGGTGACGGGTGCCAGATCGGCGAATGCGGGTCAGTTGCTGATGGCACTGCGGAACGGGCTCGGATCCCAGCCGCAGGCATAACCATCGCCATCCGGATCAAGACCTTTGCGGTCGCGCTGCGGGCCGCCACTCGACAGGAACTCGATCTGGGCTTGGTCCGGCGAGGGGAAGCGGGCGCAGTTCCGTTGGGCCTTGGCCTGCAGATTGAAACCGGCGCGGCTGTAAAGCTGGGTGCCCACCGGGTTTGACGTGTTCAGCGCGTATTGCACGATGTTGGGTTGCCCGTCGGACCCGCGTTCCGGCACGGCGGTGGGCGCAACAACCTCGTAGGTCTGGCGGTTCTGCTCGATCCGGGCGGCATCGGATTCGATGCTGCGGCGTTCGGATACGGCTGCAAAGTCCTGTTCGTCGGAAATTGCGGTGTTGGTGGGGGCAGCCACCGGCACCGTCGCCTGCCCGGATGTGCTGGCCAGAGCGGCGGCGGTCTGGTTTGCCAGATCCGCATTCTCACCCGTTGCGGGCGGCAGGGTCGAGACTGAGCCCGGTGCGCCCAGAGGTTCCTGCGACACGGCCACGGGCGACAGCAGAGGATTGCCTCCGACCCCCTGCCCGGCCAATTGTGCCTCGCGCTGAGCCCGGTATTCCGGCGTGTTGAACCCGGGATTGCTGACCGGCGCGACCGTATTGCAGGCAGCGACAAGGGCGACGGCTGGGACCAGATGCTTAAACCGCATTCATCGGCTCCGTTTCAGTTCTGTGCGTTGCCCGAGGCTTACCACCATTTCCCGGGCTTGGCCACAAACCCGGCCGCGCTTTCCAGCGCATAGGCGGTGTTGAGCAGATCGCCTTCGTCCCAGGGCCGTCCGATCAGTTGCAGGCCCAGCGGCAGGCCCTGCTTGTCCAGCCCTGCGGGTACCGAAATACCGGGCAGACCCGCCAGGTTGACAGTCACTGTGAAGACGTCGTTCAGGTACATCTGCACCGGATCGGCCTCGGTCATTTCACCCAGTCCGAAGGACGCCGAGGGCGTGGCCGGGGTCAGGATGGCGTCGACGCCTGCGGCGAAGACATCTTCGAAGTCTTTCTTGATCAGGGTGCGGACCTTACGGGCGCGGTTATAGTAGGCGTCGTAGAAGCCCGCCGAAAGCACATAGGTGCCGATCATCACGCGGCGCTGGACTTCGTGTCCGAAGCCTTCGGCACGGGTTTTCTCGTACATCTCGGTGATGCCGTCGCCCTGCGCCAGCTGCGCGCGGCGGCCATAGCGGACACCGTCATAGCGGGCGAGGTTCGAGGACGCCTCGGCCGGTGCGATCACGTAGTACGCAGGCAGCGCGTATTTGGTGTGCGGCAACGAGATGTCGACGATCTCGGCGCCCGCCGCTTTCAGCATTTCGGCCCCGTCGGCCCACAGCTTTTCGATCTCGGCGGGCATGCCGTCCATGCGGTATTCCTTGGGGATACCGATCTTCTTTCCCCTGATGTCACCGGTCAGCATCGCTTCGAAATTCGGGACGGCCAGTTCGGCACTGGTAGAATCCTTGGGGTCGTGACCGCACATGGTTTCCAGCATGATCGCCGCGTCGCGGACGTTCTTGGTCATCGGGCCGGCCTGATCCAGCGACGAGGCGAAGGCGACGATGCCCCAGCGTGAGCAGCGGCCATAGGTGGGCTTGATGCCGGTGATGCCGACAAAGGCGGCAGGCTGACGGATCGAGCCGCCGGTATCGGTGCCGGTTGCGGCCAGACACAGATCGGCAGATACAGCCGAAGCCGAACCGCCGGACGAGCCGCCCGGTGTCAGTTGCGCATCGTCATTGCCGCGCCGCCACGGGCTGACGGCATTGCCGTAAGTCGAGGTTTCGTTGCTGCTCCCCATGGCGAATTCGTCCATGTTCAGCTTGCCCAGCATCACCGCACCGGCATCGGCCAGTTGCTGCGACACGGTGGATTCGTATTCGGGCTTGAAGCCTTCCAGAATTTTTGATGCTGCCTGCGAGGGCACGCCCTTGGTGCAGAACAGATCCTTGATGCCGATCGGCAGGCCGCACATCGACGGCGCGTCGCCCGCCTTGATCCGTTCGTCCGCAGCCTTGGCGCGTTCCAGCGCGATCTCGGGTGTTTTGTGGACAAAGGCGTTCAGCGCGTCGGCCTCATCAATCGCTTTCAGGCAGGATTCGGTCAGCTCGACCGAGGTCACATCACCCTTGCGCAGCGCGTCGCGGGCCTCGGCCAAGCCCAGTTTGTTAAGATCGCTCATGTCTTACTCCACCACTTTGGGAACAGCGAAGAACCCTTCGCGCGCGTCGGGGGCGTTGGCCAGAACCTTGTCCTGCTGGTTGCCGTCGGTGACCACATCCTGACGCCGTTTCAGGCGCATCGGCTCGACCGAGACCATCGGTTCGACACCATCCACATCCACCTCATTGAGTTGCTCAATGAACCCAAGGATATTGTTGAACTCGGACGCCAGCGCGGGCAGCGCGTCATCCTCGACCTTGATCCGGGCCAGTTTGGCCACCTTGGCGGCGGTGCTTTGGTCAATCGACATCGGAAAACCTCATATACGCTTACGGGGGCGTTTACCCGTCTGCCGCACCGGTCGCAAGACCGCTATGCTATGGGCCCCGCCGCTGCGTTGAATTCGGATTGGTTCCGCGGCCCTTTTGCCGGGTTCAGCCCCCGGGGTTTCTGGCAATTCGGTGCTGCACTTGCCGCCGCCACCCGCTACGATGCTCTTGAATTTCAACCGGACCGCACCGCAGGTCCGGCAAGCCAACGGAGTTAAGCAATGAGCGCGCAAAAGCAAGCAGTTCTGGACGCGATTGATGCGGCCAACCAAAAAGACCCCTCGGTCGAAGACGGCCAGCCTGCCAACCTGCTCTACGGTCAGCGCATGAGTGCCGAGTTGGACCGCCTGTTCCCCGAGGCGTCGGACCCGCTGCAGATCGCCGCGCGCGGACAGCATGTGGAACGCTGGAAACTGGCGCGCAGCGAATACCCCGAAGGACGCGCCGGTTATCTGGCATGGCGGCGGGCGCAGGGCGTGCATCATGCCGAGGTGGTGATGGGGATGATGGGCAATGCCGGGTATTCCGACGACGATGTTCAGGCGACAGGCCGGATGCTGCGCAAGGAGGGGATCAAACGGGACCCCGATGTGCAGGCTTTGGAAGACGTGATCTGCTTTGTGTATCTGAAATGGTACTTTGCACCCTTTGCCGAGAAACACTCGGCCGAAAAGATCCAGAGCATCGTTGAAAAAACCGCCCGAAAGATGTCGGCGGACGGGCGGGCGCGGGTGCTGGCGGAGTTCGATTTGCCGCAGGACCTCGCCGCCGCGTTTGAAAACTGACGCGGGATGAGCGACGAAATCCAACTGCTGGTGGACCTGCATCAGGGTGGCGACCGGCAAGGACCGGGCGGAGATCAACAGACGCGCATCGCAATCGGCCTGTCCGGCCTCGGTGCGGGCCGCGACCTGCAGATCGCCGATATTGGCTGCGGGACCGGCGCCGCCGCTTTGGTTCTGGCGCAGGACCTTGACGCTACGATCACCGCAGTGGACTTGCTGAAGCCGTTTCTGGACAAGCTGACCACCCGCGCCGAAGATGCCGGTCTGTCAGATCGCATCCACACGGTCGCGGCATCGATGGATGCGCTGCCTTTTTCCGATGGCTCTCTGGACGCCATCTGGTCGGAAGGGGCGATCTACTATATCGGGTTTGAGACCGGCATCCAAAGCTGGCGGCGGTTTCTGAAACCCGGCGGCATTCTGGCGGTGTCAGAGCTGACATGGCTGACCGCCAAGCGCCCAAAGGATCTGACCCGACATTGGGAACAGCAATATGCCGGGGTGGCGACCGCTTCGACCAAAATCGCGCAACTGGAGGCCTGCGGATTCGCTCCGTTAGGCTTTTTTGCCCTGCCGAAACCCTGTTGGCTGCAGAACTACTACGACCCAATGCAAAACAGGTTCGAGGGGTTTCTGCAAAGGAACAACTATTCGGATCAGGCCAAGGCCATCGTCGCAGCGGAAGAGGCCGAGATTGCCTTGTACAAGTCCTACGCGAACTATTTCAGTTATGGCTTCTATGTTGCGCGTAAGCTGCCGGATTAGCGCCAAAGCGGGATTTCACCATCGCGACCCGGTAAACTTCGATCATCCAGCCCAGCATCACTGCATTCAGGATATGCCACAAGAAATGCGTCCCCAGCGGAATCTGTTCGCAGGTCGGAAGGTCCAGCGCGCGAAACGTGATAGAAGCGATCAGAATCCCCGCCCCGATCGTCATCCCCCGCGCAAATTCCGGCTGTGAGTTGCGCAGAAACGCCGCATAGATCAGGATCAGCAAAGGTACAGGCGCATAGGCTGCCGAGCCGCCTAGCCCCGGAACCAGACGGAACAAAGGCAACGTCGCGGCGGCGTAGGGAAAGAACAGCGCTGTCACAAGCAACGCCCGCCCGGTGGACATCCGCAGAATGTCCCGGTTCACGGCGAAGATGTAGATCAGAATGTACAACAGAATGGGCGTGGTATCGGCCAGCGCCGCCCAAACCTGCGCGTGGGTGTGGAACAGGTAGCTGCCGATCCCGATACAGGCCAGAACAATCACCAGCGCCATTGCCAAAGGCATGCCCTGCCCCCGCACGCGCCGCCACATGATAAAGGCCGAGATCAAAAACGCCGCATTTGTCACCGCGTTTACCGGCTCGGCCCAATAGGCGGGCGACAAACGTTCGCAATAGCCGTCGATTTGCTGCATCCAGTCCATGGAAATTTACATAGCGGATGCTAGGCTGGTGCCAACAGTCTGTTCGGGAGGAATTTTTGATGAACATCATTTGGTTGGGCCATGGCAGCTTTCGCATCGAAACCGAAGGTCAGGTGCTGCTGATCGATCCGTGGCTGACGGGCAACCCGGTTCTGTCAGACACGCAGCATGACGCCGCATTGCAGGGCGCGACCCATATCCTGCTGACCCACACGCATTTCGACCACGTGGCCGATGTGCTGTCGCTGGCCAAAACCCTGAACGTTCCGATTGTAGGCCAGTACGACCTGATGGGGTTCTGGAGCGAAACCGAAAACGTCGAGACTGTCGGTTTCAACAAGGGCGGCACGGTCGATCTGAACGGCATCAAGGTGACGATGGTGCCTGCATCGCACAGTTCGACCTTCTCGACCCCCGACGGTTTGCGCACCGGCGGCAGCGAGGTCGGGTTCATGATCGCCGCCGAAGGGCACATGCTGTACGTCTCGGGCGACACCGACATCATGGCGGATATGGAGTGGATGGGGGACTATTACAAACCCGATATCGGCATCCTGTCTGCGGGCGGCCATTTCACGATGGACATGAAAGCGACGGCCTATGCGGCGCAGCGGTATTTCAACTTCAGGACCGTCATTCCGTGCCACTACAAGACCTTCCCCATTCTGGAACAATCGGCGCAAGAATTAATTGACGGGTTGCCGGGCGTCGATGTGATCGAGCCGGAAATCATGCAGCCGATCACATTGTAGCGCGGGGATGTCCGGCAAAATCACCCCGTCCCCGGAACTGGTTGCTGTTGTTCGGCGGTGGAATCAGGCGGTTCGTGACAGGGACCGTGCTGTTTTGGTGAACATGCTCTCAACATCCGAGCACCTGCGGTATCAAGGGTCTGACGACAACGAATCCTGGTCCGGGCAAGTGATCCGTCAAGGCTTTGCCGATCACACCAAAGAGATACCCGAGTTCGACTGGCAAGAGCATGCCACGGAAGCCTTTGAATGCGGTGACGTGGGCTGGGCCCATTGCGAGGCCACGCTGACATTTCTGTCCAACGGCAACTCGTCGCGGCACCGGTTTACCTTTGTTCTGCATCTCGAAAACGGCATCTGGAAACTGGTTCAACTACATGTTTCGAACCCGACCTCAAACTTTGAAAAGATGGGGGTAGACCACGATGCCCTGAACGCTCTGATCGAGGCCGCGCGTGACGGGTTCACGCAGGATCAAAGCGAAGGCACCGCCTCGGTCATGTTCACCGATATTGCGGATTCGTCAGCGATGACGCGGCAACTGGGGGATCAGAAATGGACCGAGGTCATCTCGGACCATTTCGACAGGGCCGAGAGAGTGATCGACCGGCATCACGGGCGACTGGTCAAATCGCTCGGCGATGGCACCATGTCGATTTTCCGGTCGGTTCAGGATGCGGTTCATGCAGCCGTGGATTTTCAACGGGAAAACCGGGCCTCGGGGCCGGACGCGCCTTTGGGGCTTCGCATCGGAATTCACACCGGCGATGTTATTCAACGGGACGAGGATTTCTTTGGCTCGGTCGTCAACAAAGCTGCAAGGGTGACAGGTGCAAGCGGGCCGAACGAAATCCACGTAACAGATGTCACTCGGTTGCTGCTGGGAACCGTACCCGACCTGAATTTCAGCCCGCCGAAATCAGTGCAGTTGAAGGGCTTCGGAGGCCAGCAGACGATTTACCGTCTGGACTGGACTTAGCCGCAGATCACTTCGCCGCTCGCTTTTCGGCGAAAAACTCAAGCAGCAATGCCTGACAGTCTTCGGCGGCAATTCCGTCATAAACCTCGGGCTTGTGATGGGTCTGCGGGTGCGTGAACACCCGCGCCCCATGGGCCACGCCGCCCGATTTCGGGTCGGCAGCGCCATAATACACCCGCCGGATGCGTGCGGCGGCAAGGGCGGCGGCGCACATCGCGCAAGGTTCAAGCGTGACGTACAGGTCATGATCCGGCAGCCGCTCCGACCCGGCCTCGGCGCAGGCGGCGCGCAACGCGAGTATCTCGGCATGCGCCGTGGGGTCGTTCAACTCGCGCGTCCGGTTGCCCGCCGCAGCGACCACCCGGTCGCCCAGCACGATCACGGCCCCTACCGGGACTTCACCACGATCCGCTGCCGCGCGCGCCTGTTCCAGCGCCTTGTCCATATGCGATCTGAACACCATGCCCCTGACTGCATCAGAAACCTGTCTTTCGCAAGGCGACGGGATGCGCTATGGGCTGCGGATGAGCAAAACCCCTCCTCCCGGCGACCGGATCGCCAAAGTGCTGGCGCGCGCCGGTGTCGCCTCACGCCGTGAAGCTGAACGTATGATCGAAGCGGGCCGCGTGGCGGTGAACGGCAAGATCATCGACAGCCCGGCCCTGAATGTCACCGCCAAGGACAAGATCGCGGTTGATGGCAAACCGGTGTCCGAGCCGGAACCGTCGCGCCTGTGGCTGTATCACAAGCCGTCGGGGCTGGTAACGACAACGCGCGACGAAAAAGGCCGTGCGACGATCTTCGACAATCTGCCCGAGGATATGCCCCGCGTCATGAGCGTCGGGCGGCTGGACCTGAATTCCGAAGGTCTGCTGCTGTTGACCAATGATGGCGGCATCAAGCGCAAGCTGGAATTGCCCTCGACCGGCTGGCTGCGCAAATACCGCGTGCGGGTCAACGGACGCCCCAAGGACGAAGATTTTGCCCCCCTGCGCAAAGGGCTGGTGATCGAAGGAGAGCGGTTTCTGCCGATGGAGGTCTCGCTGGACCGCCAACAGGGGGCCAATGCCTGGCTGACAATCGGCCTGCGCGAAGGCAAGAACCGTGAAATTCGCCGCGCCATGGAGGATATCGGTTTCAACGTGAACCGCCTGCTGCGCGTGTCCTACGGCCCGTTCCAGCTTGGCAACCTGAAACCCGGCGAGGTGGAAGAGATTCGCCGCCGCGTCATGCGCGATCAGCTTGGGCTGGATGCCGAGGTCAAACCCGACAACCCGTCCAAACGTCCCGCCCGACCGCAACGAAAACGGGCATCATCCGGCAAGAAACCTCGCAAGTGACGCGGCTTACGCAACCTTCCCCCTAGCGCCAAGCCCTCGCATCCCCTAAATTTTCCGTGAGTGCTGCTATTGGGGGGCGTCATGTCCGGGACCGGAGTGCAAAAACTGGCCTACGTGGCCCTGCTGGTGCTGTTGCTGGGCGTCTGTACTGGCATCTTGGGGGGCTTGTAAGGCATGGCCAAGCGGTATGGCGGAAAATACAGCCCCCAAGGGGATGCTGCGCCGGACGATCCGCCACAATGCGGGCAGTTTGATGGCGCGCGGGTGGAACCTGCTGGCGCGCGGGCCAATATCCTGTTCCTGCCTGCGATCCCTCTGGTGTTCCTGTCGCTGAATGACGGTGCGATAGGAATGACCATCGGACTGATCGCGGCGGGCCTGCTGACGGCTGCGGCGTTTTTGCTGCGCGAAGGGTTGCGGGCCGAGGCAGAGTATAACGCGCGCCGCACCGCGCGACGCCCCGCTTTTCCAAGAAAGATCTTCGCAAGCGTGCTGACCGGTCTGGGTGCGGCGCTGGCCTCGTACCGGACCGAATACCTGAATGCCGAAACCGTGGCGCAGGTCAGCCTGCTGGCCCCGGTCCTGTTTGGTGCGGCGGCAACGGTTCTGCATTCGGTGTCCTTTGGCCTCGACCCGATGAAGGATAAGGGCATGGAGGGCATCGACACCTTTCAGCAAGACCGCGTTGCGCGCGTGGTCGAAGATGCGGAAAAGCACCTGTCCGAGATGACAGATGCCATCAAACGCGCAGGCGACCGCCGGGTCGAGGCGCGCGTGGAACGGTTTCAGGACACCGCCCGCGATCTGTTCCGCACGGTCGAAGAAGACCCCCGCGATCTGGCCGGGGCACGAAAATACCTGACCGTCTATCTGCAGGGTGCACGGGACGCGACGGTCAAGTTCGCCGATGTCTATGCCCGCACGCGGGATACGCAGGCGCTGGCGGATTACACGGCGCTGCTGGACGATCTGGAACAGAATTTCGCCGCGCGCACACGCAAGATGCTTTTGGATGACCGCAGCGATCTGACGGTTGAAATTGACGTGTTGCGCGAAAGGCTGCAACGCGAAGGCGTCCGGTTGGACTGACCGGCCAAAATTTGAGCGAGGATTATCCCCATGTCCGATGAGATCAAGAACAAAGCCGTTGAGGCCGAAACACTTGTGCAGGAAGTCACGGCTGTTGCCCTGCCCGAACCGCAGGCCGAGGTTATCTCGCTGGAAGAGGCCGACGAGCCCGTCAGCGCCGAAATCCGCAAGCGGATGGACGAGATCGACATGGGCAACACCAACTCGATCGTTGCGTTCGGGTCATCGGCACAGGCCGAGTTGCAGGAAATCAGCCAGGCCATGCTGGCGGATGTGCGCAACAAGGATGTGGGCCCGGCCGGGGACAGCCTGCGCAACATCGTGACCACGATCCGGGGCTTTTCAGTCAGCGAACTGGACGTGCGGCGCAAGCAAAGCTGGTGGGAAAGGTTGATGGGCAAAGCCGCACCCTTTGCCAAGTTCACCGCCCAGTACGAACAGGTGCAGGGCCAGATCGACCGGATTACCGACGACCTTCTGGGCCATGAACATACCCTGCTGAAAGATATCAAATCGCTGGATTTGCTCTACGAAAAGACGCTTGGCTTCTACGATGAACTGGCGCTGTATATCGCGGCGGGCGAAGAAAAGCTGACCGAACTGGACAGCCACGACATTCCGGAAAAAGAGGCCGAGGTTCAGGCCGCACCGGAAGAAGAACAGGTGATGAAGGCGCAGGAATTGCGCGACATGCGGGCTGCGCGCGACGATCTGGAACGCCGTGTGCACGACTTGAAGCTGACGCGTCAGGTGACGATGCAATCGCTGCCCTCGATCCGGTTGGTGCAGGAAAACGACAAGTCGCTGGTGACAAAGATCAACTCGACGCTGGTGAACACCGTGCCGCTGTGGGAGACGCAACTGGCGCAGGCGGTCACCATCCAGCGCAGCGCCGAAGCCGCCGCTGCCGTGCGTGAGGCCAACGATCTGACCAACGAGCTTTTGACCTCGAACGCGGCCAATCTGCGCGAGTCGAACAAGATGATCCGCGAAGAGATGGAGCGCGGCGTGTTCGACATCGAAGCCGTCAAACAGGCCAATGCCGATCTGATCGGCACCATCAACGAAAGCCTCGCCATCGCCGATGAAGGCAAGGCCAAACGCGCGGCCGCCGAGGTCGAACTGCAGAAGATGGAAACCGAACTGCGCGACACGCTGGCCGCGGCCAAGGCCCGCAAGGATGGTATCGGTGACAATTCCGGTACGGCTGTGCCGGGCTAAGGCGGGCAAAGCGTGCGGCCGTTTGGGTACCTTAGACTGACTTTTGGGTGTCTCGCGTTTTTGGCGCTGGCCAATTGCGACGAAACCCTCACGGCGTCGCTGGTACCGGAACCGCGCCCCGTGGCCCCGCCCCCAGCGGCCGCCAATGCCTATGTTCCGCCCTCTGCCGCCAGTCAGGATCTGGCGCGCTTCTATCAGCGCGTCGAACGCGATCTGCTGACCCGCGGCCTGCTGCGCACCGATGGTGGAGGGCCGGACACGCCTTACGATGCCGACGATCTGGCGCGCAATTTCGAGGTCATCGCCTTTTACAGCGAATACCCCGACCACGCCGTTTCGGTCGGGTCGCGCCAGACCGACGGGCAGCTCAGCCGCTGGTCGGGACCGGTGCGCATCCAGACCGAATTCGGGCCCTCGGTCCTGCCTGCCACACGGGATCAGGACGCGGCGCAGGTGCAATCTTATGCCGACCGTCTGGCCCGGCTGACCGGCCATCCCGTTTCAGTCGTCAGCCGCAAGGCCAATTTCCACGTCTTTTTTGCGGGCAAGGACGACAGTGCTTATGTGGTGTCGCGGCTGAAACAGTTGATCCCGAATATCAGCCAGGCCTCGCTGGAACTGGTGGCCAACCCGCGCGCCAATTTCGACTGTTTTGTATTTGCCTCGGCCACCAGTGCCTCGCCCTATCGCTACGTGCGCGCGGTGACGCTGATCCGCTCGGAACTGCCCGATCTGGTGCGCCGCAGCTGTATTCACGAGGAAATCGCCCAAGGTCTGGGCCTGCCAAATGACAGCCCGGCGGCAAGGCCTTCGATCTTCAACGACGATGACGAGTTTGCCCTGCTGACAAGTCATGACGAGAAACTTCTGACAATGCTCTATGATCAGCGGCTTGAGCCCGGCGTGACCGTCGATCAGGCCCGGCCCGTTGTGCGGATCATTGCCCGTGAATTGATGGGGCAGCAGCTCTGACCCCAAGACAAGGAGAGTCCTTATGGGAATTTTCGATTTTCTGACCGGAGAATTCATTGATGTCATTCATTGGGTCGACGACACCCGCGACACGATGGTCTGGCGGTTCGAGCGTGAAGGGCATGAGATCAAGTATGGCGCCAAGCTGACCGTGCGCGAAGGGCAAGCCGCCGTGTTTGTGCACGAAGGGCAGTTGGCGGATGTGTTCACGCCGGGTCTTTATATGCTCGAGACCAACAACATGCCGATCCTGACGACCCTGCAGCATTGGGATCACGGTTTTCAGTCACCCTTCAAGTCAGAGATCTACTTCGTCAACACGACCCGGTTCAACGACCTGAAATGGGGCACCAAGAACCCCATCATGCTGCGTGACCCGGAATTCGGCCCGACCCGCATCCGTGCCTATGGGACCTACACCGTGCGGGTGAAAGACCCGGCCAAGTTCCTGATCGAGATCGTCGGCACCGATGGCGAATTCACCATGGATGAGATCAGCTTTCAGATCCGCAACATCATCGTGCAGGAGTTCAGCCGCGTGATTGCGGGCTCTGGCATCCCGGTGCTGGACATGGCAGCTAATACCGCCGATCTGGGCAAACTGATTGCTGCCGAGGTGTCCCCGGTCGTTGACAGCTATGGGCTGGAGATGCCTGAGTTTTACATCGAAAACATCTCACTCCCCCCCGCCGTCGAGGCGGCGCTGGACAAGCGGACCTCGATGGGGTTGGCGGGCGATCTGGGCAAGTTCACCCAGTATTCCGCAGCCGAGGCGATGACCGCAGCTGCCAACAACCCCGGTCAGGGCGGCGGCATGGGCGCGGGTCTTGGCATGGGAATGGGCATGGCGATGGCACAACAGATGTCGAACATGGCAGCAGGTCAGCCGAGCGGCCCCTGGGGATCGCCCGCCCCCGCTGCCCCGCAACCCGCAGCGCATGCGGCACCGCCGCCCCCTCCGCCGGTTGAGCATGTCTGGCATATCGCGGTGGATGGTCAGACCAGCGGCCCGTTTTCCAAGGCCCGCATGGGACGGATGGCCACCGAGGGGCAGTTGACGCGCGACACCTTTGTCTGGACCGCCGGGCAGGACGGTTGGAAAAAGGCAGGCGACGTGCAGGAACTGGCGCAGTTGTTCACGATCCTGCCGCCGCCTCCGCCGGGGGCGTGATGCAGAAGCCTGTGAAGAATGGGTAATCGTAAGTTGGGCATATGACCGAAGAACACCGCTTCCCCTGCGAGCAATGTGGCGCTGACTACCGGTTCAACCCTGTGAACGGCACGCTGACCTGCGACCATTGCGGGCATTCCGAACCGATTGACGCGGGCCCCTGGGGCGGTGCCAGCCTGCGCGAGTTGGATTTCGACGCCGCCATTGCCGACCGCCTGCCTGATAGCGAGATCGAGGAAACCCGCGTTCTGAGTTGCCCGAACTGTGCCGCTCAGGTCGAGTTCGATCCCAACACCCATGCCGCCGAATGCCCGTTCTGCGCCACGCCCGTTGTGACGGATACCGGCGTGAACCGGCATATCAAACCCAAAGGCGTGCTGCCTTTTGCTCTGGACGAACGCGAGGCCCACAACGCCATGAGCGACTGGCTGGGCGGGCTGTGGTTTGCCCCCAACAGATTGAAGGATTACGCCCGAAAGGGGCGCAGGATGCAGGGGATCTATGTCCCCTACTGGACCTTCGACGCCGACACGAAATCGCGCTATCACGGCGAGCGCGGCGTCGTTTACCATGAAACCCGCACGATCATGCGCGATGGCAAACAGGTGCAGCAGATGGTGCCCAAAGTCCGCTGGACGCCCAAGTCGGGCCGGGTCGCACGGATGTTTGACGATGTGCTGGTACTGGCCTCGCGCGCATTGCCCAAATCCTATACCGATGCTTTGGAGCCCTGGGACCTGCCCGCGCTCGAGCCGTATCAGCCGGAATACCTGGCCGGGTTCCGGGCCGAGGCCTATACGGTCGAACTGAAGGACGGCTACACCGAGGCACGGCATCACATGGCCCGCGTGATCGAGCGCGATGTGCGGTTCGACATCGGTGGGGACCGGCAGCGTATCCATATGCTCGAAACCGATATCCGGAATGTCACGTTCAAACATATCCTGCTGCCGGTCTGGATGGCCGCGTACAAATATCGCGGAAAAACGTTCCGGTTCGTGGTAAACGGCCGCACCGGCCGCGTGCAGGGAGAGCGGCCGTGGTCGGCGATCAAGATCACCATCGCGGTGGTTCTGGGCCTTCTGGTTGCCGCCGGTGCCGGGTATCTGATGGCGACCGGACAGCAATAGGGCCAATCGGCCCCTTGCACATCCCCGGGCCAGCCGCCATCCTCCGCCGCGAAGGATTGGGGGCGAAACCGTCGTGACGATTTCCGTTTTGAATGGGCTGCTTGAAGACCGGCATTCCTGCCGCGCGTTCAGGTCCGACCCCGTGCCACGGGCGCAGATCGAACAAATCCTGACCAGCGCCGCGCGCGTTCCAAGCTGGTGCAATGCGCAGCCCTGGCATGTAGTGGTCACCAGCGGCGAGGAAACCGACAGGTTCCGTCAGGCGATGCGGGATGAGGCGCAAACGGGCGCTCCGGCACCGGACCTGCCTTTTCCGACCTCTTATTCCGGCGTCTATCAGGACCGCCGCCGCGCCTGCGGGTGGGCATTGTACGAAGCCGTGGGTGTTGAACGGGGCGACCGCGAAGGCTCGGCCCGGCAGATGATGCAGAACTTTTCGCTGTTCGGTGCGCCGCATTGCGCAATTGTCTCAAGCCCGGCGGAACTGGGCGCTTACGGCGCGATGGATTGCGGCGGGTTTGTCACCGCCTTCACGCTGGCGGCGCAGGCCCTTGGCGTTGCGACCATTCCGCAGGCGGCTATTGCCAGCTACAGCCCGTTCTTGCGGCGCTATTTCCGTATCCCCGAAGACCGGCTGGTGTTGTGCGCCATCTCCTTCGGCTATTCGGATAAGGAACACCCCGCCAACAGTTTTCGCACGGATCGGGCCACCCTTGCCGAGATCGTGGACTGGCGCGAATAAGCCGCCGCCGAACCAACACGCACTTTCGGAGGATCACGTTGCGCGCACTCTTACAACGCATTTCACGGGCCAAAGTCTCGGTCGATGGGGCGGTGATCGGGCAATCGGGTCCGGGCCTGATGATCCTCGTCTGCGCCATGCGCGGCGACGGGGAAGAACAGGCTGCGAAACTTGCCGCCAAGATTGCCAAACTGCGCATCTTCAAGGATGAGGCGGGCAAGATGAACCGGTCGATTCTGGATATCGGCGGCTCGGCCCTTGTGGTCAGCCAGTTCACTCTGGCGGCGGACACATCCCGCGGCAACCGGCCCGGGTTTTCCGAGGCTGCACCGCCCGATCAGGGCCAGCATCTGTATGAAGTTTTTGCCCAACTTCTGGGCGCGCATGGTATTGCGGTCGAAACGGGGCAATTCGGGGCCGATATGGCCGTCGAATTGGTCAATGACGGGCCGGTAACGATCTGGATGGAAATGTGATGAAACTTGCGGACCAAGCACTCAAATTCTGGCGGGCCGGGGTGGCTGCCGTTGACGGATACACGGCGACCAAGGCGGCCTTGCCGGGCGTGCCCGAACCGGACCGGATTCTGGCGGTTGGCAAACCTGCCGCCGCAATGGCGCGCGCCGCGCTGGACCATTTTGGCGATGTCCCTGCGCTGGTTGTGACCAAGGACGATCACGGGCGCGATCTGCCCGAGGGTATCGAGGTCATCGAAGCCTCGCACCCCGTCCCGGACGACCGCAGCCTTGCCGGTGGGCGCGCCCTGCGCCGCGCCGTCGAGGACATGGCCCCCGGCACGCATCTGCTGCTGCTGGTCTCGGGCGGCGCGTCGTCTCTGGCCGAGGACCTGATCGACGGCAAATCTCTGGCTGATCTGGAGGCTTTGAACCAACAGCTGCTATCGCAGGGTCTGGATATCGAAGCCATGAACGCCGAACGCCGCAAGCTGTCGCGGATCAAGGGCGGCGGGCTGCTGTCGCATTTCAAAGGTGCGCGGGCGACCGTTCTGGCCATTTCAGACGTGCCCGGCGATGACCTTGGCGTGATCGGATCGGGGATTGGCGCTTTGCCCGGAACGTACGGTTTTCAGGCCTCCACGCAAATCATCGCGTCGAACGCCCATGCCCGTGCGGCTGCCGCTGAAGCGGCGCAAGAGGACGGGTTGGCCGTGCTGGCCGATGAAGAGGCGATGCATGACGACTATCTTGCGGTCTCCGCGCGCCTTGGCCCTAAGGTGCGTGAAATGCAGGCAGGTGTGATGGTGTTTGGCGGTGAACCCACCGTAGTTCTGCCGGAAAATCCCGGCAATGGCGGGCGCAATCAGGCGCTGGCCCTTGCGCTGGCCCGCGAAATCTCTGGGACCGAGGGGCTTACGGTCATCGTCGGCGGCACTGATGGCACCGATGGCCCGACCAACGCAGCCGGCGGGATCATCAACGGATCGACCTGGGGCGACGGTGCGGAAAGGGCGTTGGAGGCGGCAGACAGCGGCAGTTTTCTGGACACGGCCAACGCGCTTTTGGTCACCGGTCCGACCGGTACAAACGTCATGGATCTGGTTGTGGCGATACGTCAATAAACTGTCTGTTTTCCAAGCATCGGATCGCGTCGGAAACGGACAAATGCAGACGCGAACTGGCGACCGCGCGGGATTGACCCCGCCTATGGTCGGCCCAAAGACCTCTGACCAAAGGGCCGTGACATGGACCGCAAGCTGCTTCTGATTATCCTCGACGGCGTCCCGTGGCGCAATTTCCGCCGCCTGTTCGGCAACCTTGAAGGGTGGGTCGATACGGGCGAGGCGCGGGTGTGGAAACTGCGCTCGGTCCTGCCGTCGACCTCGGCCAGTTGCTATGCCTCGATCCACACAGGCGTCGCGCCGCAGGAACATGGATGCACCGGCAATGGCAACGTCTTTCGGCTAAGCCACAAGGATGTGTTCAGTCAGGTGCGCGCGGGCGGAGGCGTGACCGGGGCCGTTACCCACAGCTACTGGTCTCAATTCTTCAACCGCCACCCTTTCGACTATGTGCGCGACATTGAATATGACGAGCCGGACAGCAAGACCATCAACCATGGCCGGTTTCACACCATGACCGGCTATAGCAAGGCCAACCAGATGACGCCTTGCGATCTGGACCTGTTCGCCCAACTCACCAACCTGTGCCTGCGCTTCGGGCTGGATTACGGCATCGTGCATGCCTGCACGCTGGACAGCATGGGCCATCGCTTCTTCCACGAATGCGAAGAAATGGATCACGCTTGCTTTGTCGCCGATGAGATGCTGGCCCCGTTCATCCCCCGCTGGCGACAGTTGGGGTACGAGGTCATCGTCACCGCCGATCACGGTCAGGATGAACGCGGCCATCACGGCGGGCGCAGCCCGTTGCAGCAGGAAACCGCCCTGTACTACTTCGGTGACGCGACCGGGCCTGACGCGGACGCGGTGATCGACCAGTTGCAACTGGCGCCCACGATCCTGACGCGGATGGGCGCGCCTATTGCCGATACGATGAAGGCCGAACCTTTCCTGAAATAACCCGCCCGGGGCGTCTAGTCGTAGGACCAGATGCCCTGCCCTAGCGCCTCAATGGCGACCGAGATTCTTTCGAAGCTGGCAGCAGCACGTGCAACCGTCATTCGCGCGCGCAGGTAGCCATGCACGAGCCCCGGCTCGTTGATCCAATGCGCCTGCCCGCCCGCGGCGACGATCTTCGCGCAATAGTTCGCGCCGTCATCCCGCAGCGGGTCGCAATCGGCGGTTACGGCGACCGTCGGCGGCAGGCCTGTGAAATCGGTATCCTGCAGCGGCGCGAAGGTCGGATCGTTCACCGGCACCTCTCCCCCGCATCGGATTTTTTCGTAATACAGAACATCCTCGCGGCTCAGCGATGGCGCATGGGCGTGATCCAGATACGAGCCCTTGTCGGTATCGCCCCCTAGGAGCGGGTAGATCAGGACCTGACCCAGAACATGGTTCAGGTCGCCTCGGGTCGCATGAGCGACTGCGGCGGCAAGGTTTCCCCCGGCGCTGTCACCGGCCAGAACCAGAGGGTCCCTGAACTCGCTGGCCACCCAGTTTACCGCCACCAGACTGTCATCGAACTGCGCGGGATGGATGTGTTCCGGACACAGGCGATAGTCCACCGAGACAACGCGATACCCGGTCTGGGCGCAGATTTCGGCGCAGATGTCGTCATGACTGTCCAACCCGCCCAAAACAAAACCGCCGCCATGGAAATAGACGACGGTTCTTGTGGGGTCTCCGGCGGTATAGACCCGGACCGGCACGCCATCGGCGGACCGGTCCTGTGTTTCCACGCCTTTGGGGCGGGGCTGGCGAAAGTCCTGACACAGCTTTTCGTAGACCCGGCGCTGTTCCGCCATGGGCAGATCGACCACGTCGTCGGGATAGCTTTCAGCCGTTCTCCTTATGAACGCCCAGGTGTCTTCATCGATCAGACGTTCATAATCCATAGCCCCTCCCGGTCAGGCAGCCCACTCCCACGGCCGGGTAAATGTGCCCAGCACTTTGCTGACATCGTCCTCGGAGGAACCGTTCGCGTCAAGCTGCGCGACAAGGCCACGTTTCTTGTCGTCGATGACCGAGACAACGCGCGCATCCACCCCCGCCGTTTCCAGTGCGCCATTGTAGACGCGCGTGATCGCCTGTTTGCGCAGGTCTGGCTTGAACACCTTGCCGACAGCGGTTTTGGGCAATTCGTCCAGAATGGTCATATGCTTGGGCTGCGCCGCGCGTTCATGGACGTGGACATGGCAGTAGTCCATCAGTTCCTTTTCGGTCACCGATGCGCCGTCGACCAGTTCGACAAAGGCACAGGGCACCTCGCCCGAATAGGCGTCGGGCTGACCGATCGCGCCGGCAAAAGCAACCGCGTCGTGACCCAGCAGCGCCTCTTCGATCTCGGCGGGGTCGATGTTGTGACCGCCCCGGATGATCAGGTCCTTGGCGCGGCCCGTGATCCACAGATAGCCGTCTTCGTCAAACCGGCCCAGATCGCCGGTGCGCAGGTATTTGTCGTAGTGGTAGAGGTTGGTGTTCTTATCCGTCTCGGTATAGGTTTGGCCTGCATAGACACCGGGGTTCGAGATACAGATCTCGCCGATCTCATTCGCCGCCGCTTCCACCGGCCCATCCGGCCCGTCCTGAAGGATTTTGACATCCGTATAGGGGAACGGAATCCCGATCGAGCCGATCTTTTTCTCGCCATCCACCGGGTTGCAGGATACCAGACAGGTGGCCTCGGTCAGGCCGTAACCTTCGACGATGGTCACGCCGGTGGCTTCCTCGAACCGCCGGAACAGCTCGACCGGCAGCGGGGCGGACCCCGAAAACGCGGTTTTCACCGAGGAGATATCCGCATCGACCGGGCGTTGCATCTTGGCGGCAATCGCAGTGGGCACGGTGATGATAAAGCTGACCTTCCAGCGTTCGATCAGCTTCCAGAAATTGTCGAACACCCCATCACCGCGATACCCGGCAGGTGTCGGGAAGATCACATGCGCGCCCGAGGATACGGCGGCCATCACGATCACATGCACGGCAAAGACGTGGAACATGGGCAGCGGGCACATGATCACGTCGTTCTCGTCAAACAGCAGTGTGTTGCCCAGCCAGCCATTGTAGATCAGGCCCGAGTATTTGTGCTGCGCCACCTTGGGCATGCCGGTCGTGCCGCCTGTGTGGAAGTAACAGGCGACGCGATCTTCGGTGCTGTCCTCAAAACTGAGCGTGGTCGGCTGTTTGGCAAGCTCCTGACTGAAATCCTTGTAATCCGCGTGGGCCAGTTTTTCCTTGTCACCCATTTTTGGGCGCAGGAACGGCACCAGCCAGGATTTCGGAGGGGTCAGATACCGGTTCAGGTCGATCTCGAGAATGGTGTTGACCTTGGGCGCGTGGCGCACCGCCTCTTCCACCTTTTGCGCAACATCCGTTTTTGGGAAGGATTTCAGCGTCACCACCACCTTGGCGCCGGTTTCCCGCAGGATGGCGGCAATCTGTTCGGGTTCAAGCAGCGGGTTGATCGGGTTCACGATCCCCGCCACAGCCCCGCCCATCATCGTCACCAGCGTCTCGTTACAATTGGGCAGCACATAGGCCACCACGTCCTTTTCCCCAACACCCAGTGAGCGGAACAGGTTCGCCGCCTGATTGACCTTGCCCAGCAGATCGGACCATGTCAGCGTCTCGGCCTTGTCATTTGGCCCTGACAGCAGCTGAAAACTGATCGCCTCGTGGTTCGGAAATTTCCCAGCCGTCCGGGACAGCAATTGATGGAACGTGACCGGCAGGTCGCGATCCTCCCAGGGCATTTCCTGCTCGATCCGTGTTTTGTCTTCAAGACCCACAAAGGCCATGTGGCTCCTCCCCGTTATTATTCTCCCACGCGCAAGGCGTGGTCCTGTTGTCCAATGGGATGGGACCACATCTGAAGTTGCGCAAGCAAGGGTTTAGCGAGGGTTTGGCGGAAAAAGTAGAATGACGCTGCGACGAAACGCGCGCTGTCCCTACGTCAGCTTATTCCGCCGCGACACCGTCGGTGAATTGCAGGCGGGCCAGACGCGCATAGAGACCATCCTGCGCCACCAGATCGGCATGGGTGCCCTGGGCCACGATCCGCCCGGCCTCCATCACCACGATCCGGTCGGCCTTTTTGACCGTCGCCAGCCGATGCGCCACGATCAGCGTGGTACGTCCGGCGCGCATCTGATCCACCGCGCCCTGCACCGCACGTTCGCTTTCCGCATCCAGCGCCGAGGTCGCCTCGTCCAGCAGCAGCACCGGCGCGTCGCGCAGGATCGCGCGCGCGATGGCGATGCGCTGTTTCTGCCCACCCGACAGCATCACGCCGCGTTCGCCGACAAAGCTGTCATAGCCTTCGGGCAGTTTCGCCATGAATTCATGCGCGGCGGCGGCGCGGGCGGCGGCCTCGACCTCGGCATCTGTGGCGTCCAGACGGCCAAAGCGGATGTTTTCCCGTGCCGAGGCGGCAAAGATCACCGGGTCCTGCGGCACCAGCGCCATATGAGTGCGGAAATCGGCACGGTCCAGATCGCGCAGGTCCTGACCGTCCAGCGTGACACGGCCCGTATTGGGATCGTAGAACCGTTGGATCATCTGGATCACGGTTGTCTTACCGGCGCCCGAGGGGCCGACAAAGGCCACAGTTTCACCGGGGCTGACATGCAGCGACATGTGATCCAGCGCCACGACATCGGGGCGCGAGGGGTAGCGGAAGGTCACATCCTCGAACCGGATCTCGCCGCGCACCGGGGCGGGCAAGACCCCGGCACGCGCCGGGTCTGTCACGGTGTCCTGCGCATTCAGCAGTTCGACCAGACGTTCGGTGGCCCCGGCGGCACGTTGAAGTTCGCTCCATATTTCAGACAGAGCAGCGACCGATCCGGCCATGATGATGGAATAGATCACGAACTGGATCAGAACGCCCTCGGTCATGACACCGTTGCGCACATCGTTCGCGCCCATCCACAGAACGCCGACAATGCCGGAAAAGACCAGAAAGATCACGATGACCGTCAGCACCGCCCGGGTCTGGATGCGGCGCAGAGAAACTTTGTACGAAGTTTCCGTCATCTCACCGAACTGTCTGCGGCTGGCCTGTTCGTGGGTAAAGGCCTGCACGGTCTGTACCGCGCCCAACGCCTCGCCCGCGTTGCCGGATGAGGCCGCGATCCAGTCCTGATTTTCACGGCTGATTGCGCGCAGGCGTCTGCCCAGCACCAGAATCGGCACGACGACCAACGGAATCAGCAGCAACACCATCGCCGTCAGCTTGGCCGAGGTCAGCAGCATCAGAACCAGCCCACCGATGAACATCAGCATGTTGCGCAGGGCGATGGACACCGAAGACCCGATCACCGACTGGATCAGCGTGGTGTCGGTGGTGATCCGGCTCAGCACCTCGCCCGTCATGATGCGTTCGTAAAATTCCGGGCTCATGCCGATGACACGGTCGAACACCGCCTTGCGGATATCGGCCACCACACGCTCGCCCAGCCGGGTCACAAGCGCGTAGCGGATGCCAGTGCCCACCGCCAGAATCCCGGCAATGCCCAGCGCGGCCAGAAAGTACCAGTCCAGCAGTTCGCCGTCCTGAATGCGGAAATTGTCCACCACGCGGCGGACAGCCAGCGGCAGGGTCAGTGTCATGCTGGCCGTCAGGATCAGCGCAAGCGTCGCGCCCGCCATAAGCAGCTTGTACGGCTTCATGAAAGGCCAGAGCGACGCCAGAACGCCCAGCTTTTTCGAGCCCGCGCGTTCTTCGCTCGCTCCGGGGGCTGGTGCGGTAGCTGGGCTGGCGGCTGTATTTCTAGCCATGTCTGGCCTTTGCGCTGAGTTTCTATCCGGGTGCATGCTTCTTGGCTTTAGCAACTCGCCGGGTCAAGCTGAACGACACAAATCAAGGGCCGACAAGGGCCATTTGACGCAGGATTTTCGGGGGCTGAGGTGGAGCGGGTAGACGGAATCGAACCGACATAGCCTGCTTGGAAGGCAAACGTTTAAAGCACCAATTAGCCAATATTATTAATAAGTTGACGTGAAAAAGCAAAACACTTTGCAGGCGATGTGTCGGTGATTATTTTTGGAGCGGGTAGACGGAATCGAACCGACATAGCCTGCTTGGAAGGCAGGGGCTTTACCATTAAGCTATACCCGCTCAAGGTTTCGCCTTCCTATGTGATGGCCAAGTGGGCGTCAAGAGCGAACTATCAGCGGGCCAATTTGGCCCCAAAAAAGCTGTTCTGGATTGTGCGAGGCTGGTATGGCGCGCGGCGTTTTGCTCGATATCGCTGGAGTTTTGTATCAGGGTGACCAACCGCTGCCAGGTGCTGCCGAAGCGGTCTCGAGCCTTCGAAACGCGGGGCTACCGATCCGTTTCCTAACAAACTCAACCCGCCGGCCAAAGCGCACGATATTGGACAAGCTTCGCGGCTTTGGAATAGACGCATCTTCTGACGAAGTCCTGACACCGGCGGCCGCTGCATGTTCCTGGCTTGAAAAGAACGGATACGCGCCGCATCTGCTGATTCATCCAGATTTGGAGGAAGACTTTGCAACCTGCCGGAAGTCAGATCCCTGCGCGGTCATCGTTGGAGATGCCGGTCCCTACTTCACCTATGAAAGGCTGAACGCTGCCTTTCGTCTAATCAAAGATGGCGCGCCTTTTCTTGCTTTGGCGTCCAACAGGATCTTTCGTGATGCAGATGGCGAACTCAGCATGGATGCGGGCGCATTTGTTCGGGCGCTCGAGTATTCGAGCGGCACAAAGGCACTTCTGTTCGGCAAACCCGCACCTGCCTTTTTCCACGCCGCTGCCAACAGCATAAAACGAGACCCTGCGAAGGTCATAATGGTCGGCGATGATGCCGAAAACGATATCGCAGGCGCTTTGAAAGCAGGATTGGGAGCCGCCATTCTTCTCCGAACGGGAAAGTATCAAGCAGGAGATGAAGCGCGACACCAGCCGCGACCGTCATCAACAGAAGAATCCATACTTTCCGCTGCCAGGCAGATTTTAGACCGAACCGATTAACCGACGACAAGAAGATAATTTTGCAGCAACTATACCGCATTCAGAAAGTGCGCAGGCACCATAGTTAGGCATCAATACTCATTGCAATCGCCTTTGAATCTTCCAATGCCGCGGCGATGCGAATGTGTCATAGAACACTGTAAACAGAGCCGCGATTTGGCCACACAGCCGACGTTCGCGGCAGGCGCGAAAAACCCGCTGCAAACGCAAAGCGACCCGCCGGGAGGGCGGGAACCGGACTTTCGCCGCAGTTGCAATAATCCAAGACATCATTTGCGAGAGCGGACATTCAATCAACTGATTTAGAACAGGCAGATTGCGCGTTCGATTCTCAACACCCGGTGCTATTTCCCTGTGGGCTGTTTGTTTCCGTCGTTCGCAAAATACAACTCATCCACCCGTGCAATTGCCTTCCTGACAATCCCAAGCCAACTGTGCTTCTTTGTTTCAATGATTTTCCAGCAAACATCCAGCACTGACAGCAGGTCGTCCAGAGAGAGTTCCGGCTTGTCTTCCAGTCCAGTAATCGCACGTGCGACATCAGCCGCTGTCTGCGGTGTCTTTGGTTCTGGCTTTTTGCCGCTGTTGATTTCGGCCAGGTACTCAAGTGCGGATCCGCCAGCTTTTTGATATGGGCTGATTTTACCGAGAGCACGATCTGCGTAGGTTTGCCTACGTTTGTCCGGCGCCTTGGTCGTGAGAATGAAATCTGCAAGACCCTTGCGATCAAGCCCGGCCTTCTCGCCATAAAATTGCATTGGCAACCAAGCCCCGTTGCTCACTTCGACTGCACAACGCACATAGTCCTTGGGATCGTAAGGCGAAGTTCCGTCGAGGAAATCGCGTATCAGGTCGGTCGGTGTTGCAAACCCTTTGTGGAGAACACCACCGGCCCCGTCCACAGCCTGAACCTCTCCGACCAGTTTCAGTGTAGGTTCGCCTTCCTTCTCATCGAATTCGCCCTCACGGATGAACTTGATCTTGTCTAGGAGGTCTTCTCCGATCACGATGGATCGCTTTTCATCGCTTAAATTGCCATCTGCAAGGTCCGCGACCATAGCATCACGTGGGCCGAGTTGGAGAAGCTTTTCCACCATCGGAAGTATCTGCTCTCTGGCCTGACGATCACGTTCGTCGAGAATTGACCGCAGATCGCTGTACTTGATGCGGGCTGACTGCCCCGGATAACGAAAAAAGATGTCTCCTTCCTTTACTTGATCACCGTCGCCTTTTTGCGAAATCACGGGGCGCGAGCCATGCTGATGAACGTACATGATGCCCACTGTCATTCCGTCAATTTCAAGAACACCGATCTCGACTTTTGGCGTAGGATCGAACGTTGATTTTATGCGCTTGGTGAAATCTGCCGGATCGGCATTCGGGAAATCAGCCCCCTTGAGCCCGGTCACCTTGTAACTTTCGGGATCGACTTTCCCGCCGGTTACCTTTTTGTCTTTGACTCCGAAGACAATGTAGCCACCTGAGTTATTGGCGAGTGCCGCGACAGCCCGAAGCCATTTCCCTGCGTGCTTGAAACCGAAGTCCTGCTTGCACTCGTGAGTTTCGCTTTCGCCAAACTTGAACCGCCAAACACCGCCGTCATCCTTTTCGAACATTGCGGCAAGGGTGGCTTCAATCATCGGACCGCTTTCAGGAACCATCAGCGATCCCGCGCTTGGGACCACCACCGACGCGGTAACACCGGTCGCTTTGAATGCTTTCAGGAATGCATCAAGCGTGTTGTCATTGGCCGCGCCAATCTTTGATGAATCGCTGTAGCTGCCGTTCTTGATGCCGGTGATCCTGCCAGAATTTACGGAGCGGTCAGGTCGGTTGAAGAAGAACTGAATGTCCTTGTTCTTCATGCCTCGCGCAGCCATCGCCTTGATGAGCGCGATTTCTTGATCGGTAATACTGCGTTGTTTGGCCATCAGTTTTGCCTTGCTTTTGCCAGATCAACAAACCCAGAGGCGTCCATCAGCCAGGCCTACTGGGGAGGCCGATACCGGGCACATCGTAGGTGTTCCATGTGCCGCTGCCAATGTCCGCAATTCGGAAGTCGCACTGCGGCGCTGGCAAATGATCTGGATGACAGCATTGGGCCGGACAATCATGCCGCGTTTGCAAACACATTGAACAAGGGCAAAGTCGGCAATGGGCTCTTTACCGCCACTCGAAGCACATCGCAGAGAACGGCAGCAGCGAGCCCATTTTACCGAATGCTGCGGGCAGCACCGGCGGCCACTTTGCCGATCTTGCAGTCATTCGCTGCGCGTGCAGCAATTCGTTCGGAACATTTCCTACGACGGGCAAGGCGGACGCCAACCGGAAATTCGGCACGGGTCGCTCTAACGACGACACAGCTGACAAAGCAGGAATTTGCGATTATCGGAAATTCGAACTATTATCCGTGTTTGTTTTGCCACGTTAAATCATATTAAAATCATGCCGGCCCATACTTCTACGCGGAGATTACCATGTCGAGTAGCGACTTAACGGACAGAGAAGTCAAAAAACGGCCAAAACCGGAGCTAAATGAACGTTGGTGGAAGAGCGCTTGGCCAGGAGACAAACAGCCGGGCAACTACGCTCCTATGATTTTCTCAATAAAGGATTACAAGAAGGCACTTCGAGGGTCTTCAAAGGATGACTTAATCTCAGCGCTGGAGGACCTAAAGCGGAAAACAGAAGCGTTGAGAAAGGATGCAAAATCGTCTTTTCGGAAGGAAAAAAACAGAGAGAAAGCCATAACTACGGATCTGGACAAGTTTGATAAGCTTGTTGATGCTGAAATCGCACGAACACAGAAGGTTGGCACAGCCACTCGCGAAGTTTTTCGGTTTAACTTCGGGAACCGAGTAGAGGCAGCCCTAAAATCGGACAAATATGCTTCGGGAATGGTTTTCAAGTCAGATGACGTAAGAATCGAACTGCTTGAAGCCATGGTCCAAGATTTGGATACAAAAAACCTGCTGAACGCGCTATTTGCAGAATACTCTCAGCCTCTCGAACGCCGGGTCAAGGTCGCGGCAACCGAAATACGGAAAATGGCCAAGGAACGGGTTGGCAAGCATCGTGGCACGACTTGCGAGAAGGCGGTCGAAATCATTAACATCCATGCCGGGACATTGGCAGTAGAACACCACAAGGCACCAACCAACGTTCTGCGGAAGGCTGGTCTCAATGCGGCCATGGAGGCAGAGTACAAAAAAGCTCTGAAAAAGCGCCGAAAACAGATAGCAAAGTCAGCGGCGATGACCGGGTTAGCTGGAGCAGCAATTGCCTTGCCGGGGACACAACCCCTTGCAATCTATGCCTGCGCCAGGTCAGCAGCCGGTTTGGCTCAGCAAATCGTTGAGCATAATCTTAGTATTAGCAAAGCAGCATCTTTGCTCGAAAAGAAACTAAAATTGCTTCAAAGGAATTTCTCCGTCGCATCTTCCGAGTTGAAAGGCTTAACGACGCTGGCTTCTGCCGCATCCGAGGTAGGCTCCGCAGGCGGAGGGGTATCAGAGAAACGGAAACGCAAAAAAGCAAAACGTAGTGTAGCGGAGACCGGCAGCACTACCTTTAACGCCCTGATCGGTGTTGATTTATTCCCCACGTTGGAGAAGGCGACAGCGGATCTGAAGACCCTGAAAATGAACACGAGGCACGGTGGATTCCAAGCCCAGAAACTGATTGATGAAGTGATGGACATGTTGGACGCGATTGACGATTTGAAAAAAATCGCCAAGTTTCCAAAGGCACCAAACAAGGAGTTTTTCTATACCAAAGTGTACAAAGACCTGGATCAATGCATGAACGAGTTTGCTCGTCCGCTTGACAAACTTCTCAAAAGCGCAACCAAGATATCAGGTCGCTATCACACTGTGGAGCAAAAAATCAAATCACTTGATGCAACGCTCAAACGGATTGGAAACATATCAAAGGCACAGGAGCGGGCCAATTTGGTGGCGAAGACGCTCGTGGAATTGTCGGCAATCGCAGGAGGGGGTGCGGCTGACGCGTCTGCTGCAATCGCGTATGCCGAGGCATCAGTAACACTGGCGGAGAAGGTGGCAGCAGGATCTATCGCCATAGTCGGAACCGCTGATGAATTGAAATCCAAGGTGAAAGACCTCAATGATTTTGCCAACAGTTGAATCTTGGCGGCGAAGACAAGAGATATCCTGAGTATCGGAACGAGCATTGTCCCATTCCCTTCAAGTGTCATGAGAACATCGAAACTGTGAGGCTTAATTTCTACGATTTGGCAATCCGGATTCAAGTAATCAGCCGCAATGACAAATGTTGGTGGCCATCTTATTCTGTTTATTGCAAGGATGGGTTGGATAACTTGCATTGGACTTGTTGCTGAAATTCACAGAAACTAGTCCAAAGTCCGTTCTGGGGTCGGACAAACCACGCTACCGACATTGCGTGTGAAAAAAGTAATCAGTCCGACGGCGGCAATGCGCAGAAAGCGCCAGTTCACCGCTCGAGACCGAACGACGGGAAAGTCCGCTCACCTGCTATTTGTCGCCACGTGCTGAAAGTCCGGATTTTGAAACTCGCGACCTGACGCATGGGCGAAAGACTGAAGCGTGATCAACGGCCGATAAGGGCTCTGACCGCCAGTCGGTTCGAGCCTTATGCAGTCGTCGCGCCCTTCGCAGCTTTGAGAAAGTTCGCGAGGTCTCTAGCAGCCTTTGGTCCGTATTGGTCGTATTCGTTTCGGATCTTGACGGCGTTACAAAATAGTTTCGTTTTCGCGTTGAAACCACAGCAGCGGAAACGGTAAGCGAATTCAGTTTTCGAAATATATGGGAACTTTGTTCTTGGCCGACGGCGTATACCAGTAATGTTTTTTGAATGAGTTGTCTCTCTTAGGTAATTCCATCGATTATCGAGCTTGTTCCCATTCCTGTGGTCAATCAGGTGAGGCCATCTGCCCATCATCAATGCGAACGCCAGGCGATGCTGGTAGATTTTTACGCCTTGGAAATCTACACACAAATACCCACGCAGTTCAGCTCGTAGGACCTTTCCGTAAGTCCCCTTAATGTCACCAGTTTCAGGCTCGTATTCGTATCTGTCTCGAAGCTCAGCGATCGACGGCAGCTCGTGCTTTCGCATCGCGTTACCGTGCGGTTCATTCATGGTTTGATTTTCCTGTGCTGACAGTAGGTGTTGTAGATCCGTCGTCGTCAGGTGATTTTACTTCGTTCCGTTTAGAAAGCCTACCTGGAAAAGCCCGCTTTGTCCGGCATTGTTCGTTTTCATCACCCTGAGGTACATGGTCTGCAACCGACCGAAAGCCGCCGAATGCATCCGCAGCGCTTAAGCTGAGCGGCGATGTCGGCTCGGGGCTCATAGCGGTAGTTCATCAAGTTTGGTCGAATGTCTGCTTCTGCGGGGAAAGCTCCAATTCGCTGCCGAGCAGCGTCACGGTTGTAGAACTTGAGAACTGCGCAGAAACCAGACATGACGTATCTGTTGAGCATTATGCTTCAAAGGAATTGAGAGCAGCTATTGAAGGCACTGAGAGCCAAGACTTTTGCTCCGCGCTTTCAGATTTTCCTGAAGGGCGTTCTTGAGATGTCCATGGTGAAATCGGTTGCAGACGAGTGTGAAATCCTACGCCAAGCAGAGAGCGGCCGTCTGCATCGTGCACATCGAATGCAGGCGAAGAAGACGCATTAACAGTGTGATCCGGCTCTCCGGTGTCTGCTGTTGAGCATTTGGTAAAATGGTGTTTTCTGGGTGGACAACGATATCTTCACCACTGAGCACACACAGATGCAATGGATTCTTAAATGAAAAAAGTTACGCTGGTTTCTTCAATTGTATTGTTTTCGTCTATGGCGCAATCATTTGCGGACACAGCTATGGAGTGTGGTGTCCAAGTCTCCAGCCAAGCTGAGATTGCCTCCTGCGTCGACGCGCAAGTTCGCATTCTCAATCAAGCGCTGGAGCAGGCAATTGGTTTTGCACAAGACGCAGCCAGCGAACTGGACCGTGTTACTGAACGCGATGTTGCTCTGCCCGCTTTGGAAGCAGCACAAACAGCCTGGATAGCTTATCGTGATGCACAATGCAGCTATAGTGCTGCATTGTTCGGTGGTGGGTCCGGGGCTGGTATTGCTGAAGGCGCATGCCATGTTGCGATGACCCGTTCACGGATCGCTGAGCTCATGGATTCCCTTCCATGATTCCACATCTACTCCGATTCAGCGTTTGTGCGACTATCGTCGCTGCAATCTGCGCAAGTGCCACGTCAGCCGAAGAACCTGTTCCCGAGTTTGCAGAAGATGACCCAGCGCAGATATGGATTGATGGAGATGCAATCCATTATTCGGGTGCAATCTCAATCGACTCACAGGACGTTTTCTTGGATTTCGTTGCGACGGAAGACACGTCAGGTCTTAGGCGTTTTGTGATCAACTCACTTGGCGGCGATACCCACGTTGGTCGTGTCATTGGCCGCTGGATCTATGATCGAGGCCTGGAGGTTGTCGTTGATGCGATCTGCTTTTCTTCCTGCGCCAACTACGTTTTTCCGGCAGGGACATCTCGCAGCATCCGTGCCGACTCTTTCGTGGGTTGGCATGGCTCTGAAACGCAATACGAGGTTACCGCTTTGAGTATTCCCGGAAAGAGTGGCGAGGTTCTCGAACGAGAGTCGCTTCGAGCGGCACTCCTCCCAGTCTTGCCAGAAGATGCCTCTGACGCGGACATTGAGCAGGCAGTAGATCAGCAAATCGAGTTGGCAAACGCCTCGCGACAAGACGAAGCGGAGTTCTTCGCAACTCTCGGCATTAACGCCGAGTTCACTGTGCACGGCCTTCGCCCCGGCAATATTGAGGCTTGGCGTCAAAGTGGGCGAGCAGGTTGGACATATAGCTTGGAGGACATGAAGCGTCTTGGTTTGGGTCCGGTTCAGTACCTGGGTGCGGGAGACTATGCGACCAGTCGGCAAGTGATACGAAACGTGTTTGTTGCGCCGTTAGATCCCGAAGATGCACCGGCACAGTAGAGATTGAATCTCATCAAGCGCCATCAAGGTTCAAAAACACTGGAGATCGACGGCAATGCGAACGGGCTGCGCTCCTGCGATATACGCGTCCAGTTCACGGTTCGGTTTAGGTGATGCATAACACCCGGTCAAAACACCCGCTGCTTCCAGTGCTCGCTGCACCATTTTCTGTTGCTCGTCCCTATCAGAGGGGTTTTCTGTATCAAGCGTCACAACAGCTTCATCATCGGATTGTTGCACAGTTGCTGCGATACCATCGATCACATAGACGGGCTCCGTCAGATCATCAGAAGTTATGTCACATCCGGACGTGATGATAAGCAGCAGGGCCAGTACTCGTTTCACTGTTATTCCTCCAAAAATACGTGTTGCTCAGAGGCGTTATTGGTCATCGCCGCGCCAATCAAACTTGCCAATTAGCGCTGTCTGTCGCTTGAGCCTCTCAGTTGCTTAAGTTTTCCACTGTGTTCGGGATAAGTTGCAGCGCATCCAGCACAATGGTGTCGGTCCGCTTTTCCGAATATCCATGCTGCTGCAATGTGCGTCCTACGAGTTGCACCACTTCGGGTGAGCCCGCAAACTTGGAATGCGACCCGGTTCTGGAATCATCTATATCGCTGAGATCAATGACAGTGATGCCAAGTCCGGCCAGTTCGTCCACCTCGGCATCTCCAACGCGGTCGATGCCCCCGGCAACCCGGCGCGAGAGCCCCAATGCGGCGTCGCCTTCGGAAATGAGGACATAAAGATTTCCAGGGTTATTGGTAATCTGGCTGAGTTGAGACGCGAACACGTCCACGTCTATGTCCGGCGCTGCAAACAGAATGTTCCTTAGACGCCCAGAACTGCCGAGCGATCCTTGCAAGTCTGACTGAACCATGACCTCTGTGACCAAAAGCGTTCCCATGGAATGTGCAAATACATCGAAGCCGGAGGCATTTGTTTGAACTATCAGACCGGACGCCTCTTCCAACAACGGTCTGGCCGCGAGGACACTGTTCAGGTCATAAGCGTATTTCGCAACCTGACCGGCGGAAGCCCAGGAAAACAGAACCGGCACGCCTTCAAATCCGGAATCTTCGACGAATTGTGCGACGCGTAAGACTGCGTCACTCAGTGTATTGTTGTAGCCATGGACAAAGACCAACACGTCTCGGTTGTCTCGCGGTCTTTCGGAGAGTGCGCTGTTGATTTTTGCCACAAACCCCGAGCTGTCCTGAAATACTATTGGATCAACGACCGTAAAGTCCCGGCTGGCGTCCGGGGGGAGCTTCCGAGGACGCGTGATTTCACCGGGCTGGTGGTTGGGTGGGATCGTCACTGTGACAACTGCCAATCCCAACTCGTCAGATCTTTCTGACGAAAATAACTCAGCGGTATCGGGCGAGGTTGAACGTGTTGTGGCTATGAATATGTCGTGACGAGAGGCCTGCGCGTCAACTTCAGGGCTACTGTCAGGATCGGCGACACCAATCAGGTCAGGAGGGCGAGAACAGGCGGCAATCAAAAAAGCTGCCGAGATAAACACAGGAAGAAGAATTCGAAAGAAATGCGTCGCAATCATGCTCTTTCGCTCTCGATGACCGCCTAACTTGCTTCTGATTTTACCAAGTTCCGGTTTTTCAGATTGTCCATAAGATCTACAAGCTGTTCGAAGGACAAGAGTTGACATAACGCAAGAGATGTAGAGCCTCAATTGCCAAGCTCTTGTGCCAGATCATGGAATAGGACTGGGTCCAAGGCTGCCGGCATACGATAGGGATTGGACATTGCGTAGGTGGTAAATAGGACAAACCCGGTATATGCCGCAAAAGCCCCCAATAGGATGAGGTTCTCTTTGCTTGGGGGGAATGGGAAATACCCGATGGACAAGAGCAGAACGCCGGATATTGCGGCAATCCAAAACAGAGAACTCAAGGACGATTTTGCTTGATATTCTCTGAGATCACGGCTGTCGGAGACGAGATTTAGGTTATCAAGCAAGTTGTCGCGGATGGACTCATGGCGTGCGGTCTTGGGACCAAGCTCTAGTGCCGCATCGTAAGCGATGCCCCAAGCTTCCCATCCTGAATCAAGTAAATCTCCTGTTTCTCCGAGGCTCTCCCATTCCGAGTTAGCAGCAATCGATAAATAATTGCGAAGCGCAGCTTGAATTGCACCCGTTTCTTCCTCGCCATATCTGATAGCGTCGTAATACGCATCAGACACAGCGTTGGTTTCGACGGCGCTCTCGAACGACAATTGTTGGTACTCAACCACTTCGGAGGCAAAGACCAAGGCAAGAACCAGGCTGTGCAAAGCAGCAATTCGGAATAGAATCGATGCAGCAAGGTCTCGCGTTTCTTGGTTCGGGTTCGAGCCGAGTATCAACCGCGCAAGGAAGTAAACGGCGTAAACCGCAAAAACAGTTGTGAGAACGATAAAGACTGCCGTCAGCATTCGGTATTTTGCTCCCACCGATCCTTGCGTCGAAAGACACATCGACGCTGAAACGAAGATGCAACTTTTGTACAAGACAATAAGAAACTGATCTCAAATTCACCCGCTGCCTACACAACTCCCGGATTAGGCGGACAGTTGCCGGAATAGCGGCTTCCAAGTTATGACTGAAGCTCTATCTGTAAGCATTAACGCAACCATGGATCATTCTCACTGTTCAATTACCCCACATGTAAATTTCCCGTATGGCGCGAAAGTCGAAACTGCCAAAAAAACGAAAGGCGCCTATTTCAACTGCCTGGTATCTCCACGCCAAGCTCGCGAAGGAGATGGTAGTAGCCAATAACTGTGAGAACACCGAGCGAGACTGTCGCAACGATCTTGAACAGAAAGCTGTGTTTATGGTGCTTCTCCCGGTCACGATGGCACGTGACATCCATCAATTCATCGCCGAACCAAATTGAAAGGCCGGTCCCGGCAACGGAAACCCCAAGTATTGACCAATATGGCCAAGGCTCGGTCAGTATTGCCTTCAGGAGGCGCGTCAATGCACTGTTATCATAAGCAGATGGAAGAAGTGTCAGTGCCGCGATATTGATCAGGATAGCCAACACCCAAACGACGACTTGAGTCCAGATCGTTCGTGCGCCAAAGAGGAGACGCACCGGGAATGCTATTATGAAACCCCCATCCACCACAGGGGTGCAAAGTACAAAAAAACTCTAGGAAAGAACGGCAATCCAGGCACCTGTTGCAGCGTCGAACTTCCACCAAATATACGCGAAGTAGGCTAATAGAAGCTCTAGGAGCAGAAGAAACCTCCACAGGCTTTCGCGGTGCGTCGCGTGTTTAGATGAAAATGGACGTCTCACGATGATCAGGCCATTTAGTCCAGTGTGGTTTGTGCTGACATTCTATAGTGACCTAGGGCAAGGAATGGAAATCACTTGCACAATTTTTAGGATCCTAGGTTTTTGTAAACTGGACAAGTTCCGCGGTTTTTCGCTGTTGCGGCAGTTGTGAGCTTGAAATCTATAATCCATCGGAAAATTCGATACTCGATCTTCATTTCTTTGAAATTCCAAACACTCTCATCTCATGAAAGATTGCCGTATTTCATGAGGAAACCAAAGTTGCTCAACACAACGCTTCTATTTCCGGAACTACTTAGCGCTCCGGATAAGTTAGAGAACCAGTTCCCAATCCGCGAACTCACTTCCAGAGCTTGGGTCACGCGTGTTGGACCCAGCCCGACAGGGAAAATGCACATTGGTACATTGTATGTTGGGTTGCTGAATTTCATGTTGGCACGCCAGACCCAAGGCGTTTCAATCCTTCGAATCGAAGACACGGACAAGCAAAGAGAAGTCGATGGAGCCACATCGTTCATTGCGGAAAGCCTAAAGGACTTTGGCGTCAAGTTAGATGAGGGGCCAGTCGCCGCGAAAACAGAAGTGGGTGCCTACGGCCCTTACTTCCAGAGTCGCCGGAAGGGAATTTACCAGAGCTTTGCCAAGTTGTTGGTGGAAAAGGGTAAAGCCTACCCGTGTTTTGCAACCAAGGATGAGCTAGAGGAAACGAGGGAAAGACAGCGGTCCTTGGGGTTTCGGACCGGTTACTATGGTGCTTGGGCCACCTGGAGGGACAGAAACTGTGACGATGTTGATCAGGCACTAAAGAGTGGCAAGCCCTGGGTGCTACGGTTCCGGTCACCGGGCCGCCATGAGAATAGAATTGCGTTCAATGACTGTTTGTTTGGGGGGCGCGAGACCTCAGAGAACGACCAAGACGTAGTGATACTGAAGAGTGATGGCCTGCCCACTTATCATTTCGCACATGTCATCGATGACCACTTGATGCGTACAACGCATGTCATTCGCGGTGATGAATGGCTCGCGTCCGTACCTTTACACTTGCAACTGTTTGACGCCTTTGGATGGGTTGCGCCCAAATATGCTCATGTAGCTCCGATCAACAAAATGGATGGCGATTCACGCCGCAAGCTGAGCAAACGAAAGGACCCCGAGGCCAGCGTTAAATACTTCGCGGCGGAAGGATATCCGCGGACACCCGTCCTTGAATATTTACTGACACTAGCGGACTCGAGTTTTGAAGCCTGGCGCAAAGAAAACGCGACAAAATCACTGTTCGAGTTTCCAATCGTCCTTGGGAACTTGCAGACTGGAGGGGGTCCGATTTTTGACTTTGAGAAACTTCAGTTTCTTAGCAAAGAGTACATCGCCAACTTGAGCGCCATCGAAGTCTTCGATCAGGGACTAGCTTGGGCCCAGGAGTTCGATGATGAGTTGGCCACACAGCTTCTGGCAGATCGCGACTACGCCCTTTCCGCTCTTTCAATTGAGAGAGGAGGCGATAATGCCCGCAAGGACATTCGACGCTGGACGGATTTGCGGCGGGAATTAGGGTATTTCTTTGACGACTGGTACTTAATGGATCGCTCCACTGTTGCCGATGAGATCGATTTCTTAGCTGTTGATGAGATAGCAAACTTCGTATCGGATTTCATGGAAACCTATGCCTTTGACGACACTCGTGAGATTTGGTTTAGAAAGCTGAAAGAAACCGCGTTGCGTCACGGTTTTGCGGCCCGTCCGAAAGACTTCAAACGCCAAGCTAGTGACTTCAAGGGTACGGTTGCGCACGCAGCTCAAGTCTTCCGCGTCTTGCTAACGGGAAACTCTACATCACCTGATCTCTACTCAGTCATGCAGACGTTGGGCGAAAGCAGAATAAATCGTCGCCTGAAATCGGGATTGAGCTCGTGAACAACAACTCACGGTTTTGCATTCACACCAATAGCATTGTACTCGACCCATTGGCGCAGGGTGTTTCCGCGTTGATGGAGTGTGTGGAAGCTGGGAAGACAATACGGTCATCGCAAAGGCGTCCAAAAGTGATTTCAACACGCCATGGCGGAGCACAATGGCTTGAATGCGAAACTTCCGGCACTACTGGTGAGCCTAAAGTCATTCGCAGGACGCCAACCAGCTGGATTGCTAGCTTTGAGGTTTCCACGTCCTTGTTCGGTGTTGGCCCTCAAGACCATTATGCAGTATTAGGATCCATCGGTCATTCACTTGGTCTTTACGCAGCCCTCGAAGCGCTCCACGTTGGGGCCAATCTCAGCCTGCTGACAGGACAACCTCCTGCGCGACAGTTGGATACGTTAAATGCGAGGAAAGTCACTTTCCTTTATGCAACACCTACACAGCTTCGAATGCTTGGCGACGTCCATCGCAAAGGGGTAAAATCTAGGCTTGAAAGCGTGCGGCAAGTGCTTGTTGGTGGGGGGAAGCTGTTTGAGGAAGATCAGTTTGCGGTGCAGGACTTTATGCCAAACGCCGACATTTCGGAGTTCTACGGCACCAGCGAGACCAGCTTCGTGACCATTCGCTCAGGCGACGCCGCTAAGGGGTCGGTTGGACGCCCCTACCCCGGCGTCGAACTTCAGTTTAGACGGCAATCACCAGACGACTTGCACGGTGAAGTCTGTGTGACTGGACCCTATATTGCGGAATGCTATGTCGGGCCAAATCCTGGTCCGATAGCAGTGGATGGCATGGTTAGGACCGGCGAGGTCGGCTACCAGGCCGCGGACGGGAACTTACATCTTCTCGGCCGTATCGACAGGATGATCACAGTTTCGGACGTCAACGTTTTCCCCGAGGCAATCGAGCGGGAGGTTTTGAACATTAAGGGTGTGAGCACTTGCGCCGTTGTCACAGTCGATGATGAACACCGCGGCAATCGCATCGTTTGCTTCATTGAAAAGAGTTCACAAGAAGTCGATCCCTCGGAAATTCGAGCACATTGTCGAAAACGCCTGGGTAAGCACCATGTCCCGAAGGAGGTTCGTTTCATCCCAAGGCTTCCAATACTTCCTTCTGGCAAGCCCGACATGAAGCAAATACAAAGCCTAGCGGTGAGTGGAAATTGACCTACTCGGTTCTTTTGTCCGCGCGGCGCAGCCCAATTGCGCCCCGAAACGGAGCTTTCTCCGGTCATTCAATCGAAGAGCTGTCTAAACCAGTCATTCTGGCGGCATTGCGGGATGCCGGTCTCCGACCCTCACAAGTCGACGAACTGATTGCTTCAAATGCCCTAGGTGGTGGCGGAAACCCAGCTCGAATTTTGGCGCTGTATGCCGGATTGAACGAGACAGTCTCGGGTTTGACGATCGATCGCCAATGTGTGGGTGGCTTGGACGCAATACTCCTTGCAGATGCCCTCATACGTTCGGGTCACTGCGATGTCGTCGTCGCTGGTGGCGTCGAAAGCTACTCAAGGTGTCCGGATCGGTATAGGACCTTCGCCGATGGCAGACCGCCAGAGAAGTACGAACAGGCCCAGTTCACGCCCTGGGTCGATCGCGACCCTGATATGGCACAAGCGGCATCGGACTTGGCCGAGAAACTGAGAATTTCCAGATTGGAGCAAGACCAATGGGCGGTCAGCAGTCATGCAAAGGCGCGATGTGCCCCAAAAGATCATTGCGTAGAGATTGGCGGTGTCACAGATGATGGCTTTACAAGATCACTCAACGAAAAACACTGTAAACGCGCACCGATTGTTTGTGGATCCGTAACAGCAGCCAATATGTCAGTCGCTGCCGATGGGGCCGCGTTTGTGGTTTTGGCTTCCGCCACATGGGCCTTTGATCGAGAACTCGAAGGAGTTCGTGTTCTCGGAGGCCAAACATTGGGTGGCAATCCCGTTCTGCCTGGCCTTGCACCCATTTCGGCAATTAGACGATCGCTGGACCGGACAAACCTCACGATGGATGACCTGAAAAGCATTGAAATCATGGAAGCGTTCGCCGTCCAGGCCATCGCCTGTATGAGGGGCGTCAGTGCTACCATCGATAGAGTTAATCAATGGGGCGGTAGTCTTGCGCGGGGCCACCCGATCGGCGCGTCGGGTGCCGTGCTAGCAACACAATTGTTTCATCAGCTCAAAACTACGGGCGGTCCAGGTTTGGCGGCCATCGCAGCTGCCGGCGGCCTTGGTACAAGTCTGGTTCTGGACGCGGGCTAGTGCCCGAGTCCAGACTTATTGGGAATCCCATGCGCGCCAATCGTCTATGGTTCGTAAGGTAAAGACGAATGATGAAGAGTGATGCGAAGATTGCCTTTGGCATCCTCTCGGTAGACCCAGCTTTTGTCGACCTTAGTTGTTTCTCGATTTCGATCCTTAAGAAAAACCGAGCCCATCCACATAAATATGTTGCCATCGACGTAAGAAACGGCTTGCACCGCTTCACAGCTTCGCCAACCTCTCAATGCAAATCCCGTATCAAGTGGATACTCTGGATTATGTCCGATGAAATAGCTTATGGCCCCTTGCTTTGTGCTTCGGAACGTTTTCTCGCCGCTGGCAAGTGTCGGTTTGAAAAGGACAGGGTGATCATCATAGTCGTAAAGCGTATCGATAAGACCCTCAGCAACCTTTGCAGCAGTCTCGATACCGTCTTTTTCATAGGCTTTCGAAATTTCAATCAGCCCGTCGCCCCAACGCGACTGCGCCTTTGCCATTTGTATTTGTTCTTGACCCATTTTGTCCCTCCGATCAGTGGATTATTGTTGTTCTGTGGTGAATGGATTTGCGGGGTCACGAGAAATTGGCGGTACATCCAGCGACCTTTCGAAGTGCACGAGCACGCCACCGTCGGGCAGCATTTCCTCATGCGTCTCGACGAAGCCATTGCGTTTATAGAAGACCAAGTTCGATTGGAACGCTTGATTTGTATAAAGTCGCAGCGCCGATTTCTTGAGCGCCCGAGCGGCATCTTCAGCATTGCGCAATGCTTTTTGGCCGAGTCCAAAACCCTGGACTTCGGATGCAATAGCTAGGTTTTCCAAAACCAGAGAACCTTCATGAACATGCAGTTCAATGACGCCAACGATGCGACCTTTGAGCACCAAAACATCAACAACGTGATCTCGGATTGCTTTGCGGTAGTCCGTTTGCATCGGCATTGGATTTCTGCCAATCATGTCGATCCATTTCGTGTAAGCTCGATGCACCACGTCCTGGATCGTTGCGACATCAGTCGGACGGGCTCTTCGGACGATCACCTTAGAGCACCAAGCTTTTTCGAGGCTGTCGCCTACCTTAATTGCGCCATCCCGCACGACGCTGCAGAGAACACCGCGCAATCTGAAAGGCCTGTTCTTGGCGAGGTTGATCCAGCGGTAGCTGTCATTACCGTAGCGGCGTCGCCATTTCACACATGCAGTGTTAAACTTGTCGCTGACCTTAAGTTCTACCTCTCCAGCTTTGAGAATGGTTCCCGCCGGCAAGTTTTCCTCGCCAAGATCCATATCCACGACGAGCAGATCACCCGGGTGAGGTGCCGTAAAGCGGCTGCGCCAACATAGATCCATGACCCTTTTGGACAGGATAGAGACTTGGATCCTTGGGTCAGGCTTTCCATCGGCCAAAGTGAGCCATGGATGCGTAAGCCAACGATCGCCGGAAATTCCATTTGCTTGGGTTACCTCGATTTCCGAAGGAAACGCTCGTTGGCTGAAATTTGGACGGACACACAGTTCGCTTATTACTGCAGAGTCTTTGGGCGCAGCAATGATGTGTTTCAGAGCTGCTTCGCACTCAAAAAGAGTTACTGGTCCTCGATTATTCATCGCATCGACTTCAATTCTATTTCGACGAAAGACATTGCTTGATCGGCGGAATTTACGACATTGTGCTCGATCCCGGCCATTCGGCTGTAGGCATCGCCACGCGCTACGTTCACTGTCTTGGAACCGTCCCGATCCTCGATCAGCATCTGGCAATCTGTCAGCGCGACCACCACGTAATCCATGGCGTGACGGTGCCACCCAGTCTCAGAATTGGGCTCAAAATCGTAGCGGGTGATCAAAACTCGATCATCATCTGCAAGTTTGGTCGCAGTCGCTTGTTTGCGTTTGGTCATTTTTCTGTCCTGGATAGAAATCGATGGCTGATCAGAGATCTTCGAAGCCACGGAATGTTGTGAACTCTGCGAGGCTGCACCGCTCGGTTCTGAAGTGGTTGACCCCGGCGCCCTTGTCCGGGACGCCTAAAGCGATGCCGCAAACGACCAATTCACTGTCTGGCAGGCCTAAGTGCTCGTGAACGATTGGGCCATAATTCGCTAAAGCCCCTATTCCTGAGGTTCCCAAGCCTTCATCTTCCGCGCTGAGGAGGAAGGTCATGATCGCCATGCCGAGATCCATGAAGCATCCCTTCCCCATTGAACGTTCGATGGTCACGACCACACCAACCGGCGCTCCAAAGAATGCATAGTTCTTGGCGAACTGCGCGCGACGCCCTTCAGTGTCACGCCTTTCAATCCCAAGCGCTTGATAGAGAGCGTATCCAGCTCGTCGCTGCCGATCTTTCAAAGCCGGCGGCATCTTCGCAGGAAAGTAGGAATACTCCGAACTGACTGTTTCGTCGGACGCCTGTGCTGTTGCAAGTCTATCAGTCAAAGAACGCAACGCCGGGCCAGTCAGAATGTGAAACTTGCCGGGCTGCAGATTGGCGCCGCTCGGTGCACGCCGTGCGGCCGCGCAAATCCGTTCCAGCGTGGTCCGCTCAACCCGATCATTGGTGTATGCTCGGATTGAACGACGTTGCGCGAGTATTTCGGTCAGATCAGACCGCATCAGCCGGTCCAGACCGCGACAGAACACTTGCCGGGCGGGCCTTGGCCAATGCTGCTGTTAGCATGCCGGCGATGACCGCTTTCAGGATGTCTCCCGGTATAAAAGCCGTCACAAGCCCTGTGGCTTCGATGAGGGATTTCTCAAGCGTAATGGACATGCCAATGATGCCGAAGATGTACATTACAATAATGCCACCGATGATGGATGCGATGCTTCCTACAACGGCCAAAGGAGCGCTCCGCCATTTTTCGACGATCAAACCTGTGACAAATGCTGCAATGGGCCAACCGATCAAGAAGCCTGCGGACGGAGATACAAACAGACCCAGACCACCACGACCGCCTGACAAAAGCGGCAGGCCGATAGCGACAAGAAGCAGGAACAACAAGACCGCAAGCGCACCTCGTTTCGAACCAAGGATTGTTCCGCAAAGCATGACGCCAAGGCTTTGCGCTGTTATTGGGACCCCAAAGCCAAGTGTGATTTTGGGGATGAGGCCCAGTGCTGCGATAAGTGCCGCAAAGAGCGCAACAAGGGTTACTTTTTTTTCCATGTCAGGTCTCCTCCAAACTGTTGAATCCACCGCGGGCGCGCAGTGCTTCTGCGACATGATCTGCGTCATCCAACGCAAGAACGGTGAAGGGTAAAATGATGCGCCAGCTCGGAGCACGCCGAGAGCGCGCTCTCCAAGCCATGCTGAGTTGGCTGCCTTTTTGAACCAAAACGGGCGTCAATCGAATGACCATCGCAATGGCGAGTTCCAGTATTCGGGAATTGAGCCCGAAGCGTCTCAGTGGCTTTGTGATGACTTTGATGACCTCGATCATATCAGAAAGCCGGGTCGTCATCGTGACGAGATTGGCCAGGCCTACGGCCGAAAGCATGCGCAAAATCACTGTTGCACCAAGTGCAAACTCTTGCGTCCATAGATGCCAGATGCCGACAATTGCGATGAACGGCCACAGTAGCTTAAGCTGACGCATTCCGGCTGCAAAAAACAAACGTCCTGGCAAAGCGTAGAGGGCAGCTACAGCCATAAAGACAGCGCCTTGGACCCAGACATCGTCGACAGCAAACAGACTGGCCGTCGCGGCACACAATCCTATGAGCTTTAGGCTTGCGGGCCAGCTATGCGCAAAGGTTCTAACGGGAGAGGTCAGAGATATCATCGAGCCCTCCCAACTTGTTCATTTCATCTACATATTTTGGCAGGACGTCTTCAGGGGCTCCAATGCAGGAGACCGCGCCATCTTCCAGCCAGATGATCTGATCATATCCATCCAGATCTCGAGGATCGTGGGAGATATGAAGCAGTGCCCCGTCATATCTGGAAAGATACCGGTTCAGTTGCGCTTTGGTCGGGATGTCTAGTCCGGTAAATGGTTCATCGAGGATGATGAGTTTTGGACGCATGGCGACGATTGCCATCAGGCAAACCAGGTGCTTTTGTCCTTGCGATAGGGTTGCGACATGAGCACCCGCCCAATGCGCCTTACCAAACTCCTTCAACAAACGCGTTGTGCGATCCTTGACGTCCTGCTTGGGTAGACCTTGCTGGGTCAGGCCAAATGAAATTTCTTCTTCAACGGTTGGGAAAATGATCTGATGATCAGGGTTTTGAAACAGAATGCCGACCTCAGAAAGGGCCGCTTTCCGATCACGCCCCACATCAAGGCCATTGATTGAAACAGAGCCGCTCCTTGGCGCGATCAGTCCTGACATCAATCTTGCGAGTGAGGATTTTCCAGACCCGTTTCGACCGACGACACCAATGCGCGACGACCGTACATTGAATGACAATTGGTTGAGGATAGAGATGCCATCAACAGCGAAAGTTGCGCCAGAGAGCGCAACATCGACCTCTAGCGCGGCAATGCCTTTTGCTTTGATGGGATCTATTTTCATTGCGTCCTCAATGCAGCTTCAAGTGTGGACGCACCCGTCGCATCGCCAACGAAAGAACAGTGTGAAGCATCGCG
Organism: Ruegeria sp. F5; assembly: GCF_056533845.1. NCBI lineage: Bacteria > Pseudomonadati > Pseudomonadota > Alphaproteobacteria > Rhodobacterales > Roseobacteraceae > Ruegeria > Ruegeria sp. F5. Next base: position 331,995 of record NZ_JBQFOU010000005.1, read on the forward strand.
CGGAAGTGTCCCTGGATTGATGCTTCGTGCTGATAGTGAAGAAACTTGTAGGCCCGCCTCGCCAACCAACCCTTGATGGTCATTGTTCCCAACGCGCGCCCCATCAGCGAGCCGATGGCACTATTTGAGCTAAGAGCAACCAAGGATCCGCGATCCGTGTAAGTAAAATCCACCAGTTGCTGATCACTCAAGGCACGCTCGATCTGAGAAGACAAAAATTTGGCCTGCTGCGAAGCGACTTGAGCTCGAGGTGGCAAGGGGCAATCCTTCTCAGGCCAAAGGCAATCCGCAGCATCGCCCATCACAAAAATTCGATCTTGATTTGTGGCTTGAAGGGTTGGCTTTACTACAAGACGGCCAAGACTGCCGACTTCGAGTCCAACAGCGGATGCGAGTGCTTTGTTGCTTTGGATGCCCGCCGCCCAAACCACGATCTCGGCGTCAAGTACTCTGCCATCTCCCAGTTCAACCTGTGTTTCAGTGACAGAAGTGACGCGCATGCCGAGTTCGACATCTACATTAAGCTCCCTCAGCTCATCGAAGACATTCTGTGATATCTGTTCGGGTAGAGCTGCTACCAGGCGATCCGATCCCTCCACGACGGTGATGCCCACCGTGTCTGGTATCCGCAATTTGTCGATGCCATTGCGCCCAAGCTGTTCAGTCGCTTCGCGAAGTTCAGCCGCCAGCTCAACGCCTGTTGCACCGCCACCAACGATAACGATCCGAACATTGTCATCTTCAACCTCAAGAGCACCCGTTTCCATGCGAAGGCACAGGTTCAGCAACTGCGATTGAAGGCGTTTGGCTTCGGTTGGTGTGTCAAGAAACAAGCAGTTTTCAACGACACCTGGAGTTCCAAAATCATTGGATCTGCTCCCGATGGCTAAGACGAGAATGTCATAAAGCACAGCGCGAGCTGGAGCCAATTCGACGTCCTGATCGCTTAAGACCGGGTCCAACATGACCCAGCGTTCCTGGTAGTCTATGCCTGCAAAGCGTCCCAATCTGAATTTGTAGCCATTTCTATTTGAATGCTCGAGGAAGCTGATTTCTTCCTCTGGGCCCTTCGTTCCCGCTGCAAACTCATGCAGCGACGGCTTCCAGATGTGGGACAAGTTTTCATCGACAAGCGTGATGTCGGCGCGGCCCTTTCGCCCCAAAGACCTGCTCAGACGTGTGACGAGGTTGAGGCCACCTGCCCCGCCCCCAACAACAACGATCCGTGTAACCTGCGCGTCCATCGTTCAGATCCCCAGTGCTTTGTAGATGCCGGCAATTCTGCGTACTGCGATGATGTATGCCGCTGTCCGAAGATCGGGTATTTGTTCGTCAGTGTTCCAGAGGTTTGACATTTCGGCATAGGCCGAGCGCATCTTGTCATCGAGACCTGATCGCACAAGATCGATCTCCCGCGCACCTTGCAGGAAGGCATTGGCACCTTCTTCGGGAAACTGACTGCCCGTCATCCGCTCAAGAGATCGAGCAAGAACTCGGTGCCCCATTTCATCACGGCGACGCTCCATCAAACCGAATGGGATATGCGTCAGGTTCTTGACCCATTCGAAGTAGCTAACCGTCACCCCGCCTGCGTTTGCGAACAGGTCGGGGATGATAACCACACCGAGCTTTCTAAGAATTTCATTCGCCTTGAACGTCATCGGACCATTCGCGGCTTCAACGATGAGCTTGGTCCGCAGGTAGGGTGCATTCTCTTCGGTGATAACGCCTTCGAGGGCCGCTGGTATCAAGATATCGCACTCGTCAGCCAAAGCGTCTGTTGCATCTAGAGAGTGCGTTCCACCGGCAAATCCTCGAACACCGCCGGTGTCGATAATGTGCTGTTTGAGCTCTTCGATGTTCAGCCCATCAGGATTTCTGACGACACCGTCTCGCTCAATGACAGAAACGATGCGGCAACCGTCTTCTTCCGATAGGAACTTTGCAGCGTGGTATCCAACATTACCCAACCCCTGAACGACAACAGTTGCCCCGTCGAGTGTTTGTGGGAGTTTGGTTTTGGTGCGATCACTCTCAGCCTCAAAGAAGGCCTGGATAGAATACTGTACCCCCCTGCCCGTTGCTTCGATCCGACCTTCAATGCCGCCAGCAGCGAGAGGTTTTCCTGTAACGCAAGCAGAGCCGTTGATGTCGGTGGGACGGAGACGCCGGTACTCGTCGGCCATCCACATCATCGTTGTTTCATTAGTCCCGACGTCAGGTGCTGGAACATTGAGGCTTGGCGTTAAGAACTCATGGCGCACCAGCTCTTGGGTAAAGCGCCGTGTGATACGCTCTAGTTCTTCTGAGGTCCATTCCTGCGGGTCGACTTTCAGTGCACCCTTGGATCCACCAAAAGGAATGTCCATCAAGGCGCATTTGTAGGTCATCAAAGCCGCGAGTGCTTCTACCTCATCAAGGTTCGCATAGGAGGCATATCTGATCCCACCTTTTGCCGGGCTGGGGTGGTTTGAGTGGACGGAGCGCCACCCCTCAAAAGTGTGCATCTTGCCCCGAAGCCGGACACCGAACCTTGTGATATAGGTGGAGTTGGCGACGCTTATTTTCGTCGCCAATCCTTCTTCCATTGAAATCAAATCCGCCGCTTCCTGGAACATCAGGTTGACGTCTTGGAGGAATGTTTTGCTGCCCGACATTTTCTTATCCTTTAGTCAGATTGAGCGAGTTCAACGGATCTCGCCAAAGCACATGTATTTGAGCTCGAGGTAGTCATCGGCTCCGTATTTGGAGCCTTCGCGACCTTGGCCGGACTGTTTGACGCCGCCGAAGGGCGCAACTTCCGTTGAAATCAGACCTGTGTTGATCCCAACCATCCCTGTTTCCAGGCGCTCTGCGACACGCCACACGCTCGAAATGTTTTTGGAATAGAAATACCCAGCGAGACCAAATTCAGTGTCATTTGCCAGCTCGACGGCTTCGTCTTCCGTGGCAAATTCAAAGACCGGAGCGATCGGACCAAAGGTCTCCTCATGCTGGACGCGCATGTCTTTTGTCACACCCGTCAAAACAGTTGGTTCAAAGAAGGTTCCACCACACGTGTAGCGCTGGCCTCCCGTTAAGACGCGAGCGCCTTTGGTCACAGCGTCGTACAGGTGGGACTCCACTTTCGATAGAGCCGCCTCATTGATGAGCGGGCCAATGACTACCCCGTTTTCGAAGCCGTCACCCACGGAAAACTCCGAAACACGTTTTGCCAATTTTTCAGAGAATTCCCTATAAATTCCAGACTGGACGTAGATCCGGTTTGCACACACGCATGTTTGGCCTGCGTTGCGAAATTTGGCGATGAGTGCACCCTCGACGGCGGCATCAACATCGGCATCGTCAAAGACGATGAACGGCGCATTGCCACCCAATTCCATCGAGACTTTTTTGACGGTTGCAGCTCCCTGCTCCATCAGAATTTTACCGACCCGCGTTGATCCGGTGAAAGTGATCTTCGCAACTTTGGTGTTGGCGCAGAGCTCTTTGCCAACAGCCGATGCGTCGCTGCTCGGAATGACGCTCAAGACACCTTCGGGAATGCCCGCTCGTTCGCCCAAGACCGCCATTGCCAGCGCGGAAAGAGGTGTTAGCTCTGCGGGGCGCGCCACAAAAGTACACCCCACAGCAAGCGCAGGTGCAACTTTCCTTGCGATCATTGCATTGGGGAAGTTCCAAGGCGTGATTGATCCAACAACGCCCACTGGCTGCTTTAGGACGACAATGCGTTTGTCAGGTTGATGGCCCGGGATCACATCACCGTAGATCCGCTTCGCTTCCTCGGCAAACCATTCGATGTAGGATGCGCCATACATGATTTCGCCTTTGGCCTCAGCCAAGGGCTTGCCCATTTCAGCGGTCAGGATGGCGGCAAGATCGTCGATATTTTCGATCATCAGATCGTGCCATTTCCGTAGAATGGCACCACGTTCTTTACCGGTTTTGGCGGCCCAGTCAGCTTGCGCGTCGTAGGCTCCATCAATCGCGAGCGTCACGTCTTCAACAGAAAGATCCGTAACATCTGCCAGCTTTTCGCCAGTGGACGGGTTCGTCACCGGAAATGTCTGGCCGTTTTCGATCCAGTGGCCGTTAACATAGGCACGTTTCTCAAGAAGCTTCGGGTCGTTCAACTTCAGCATCGTTAGGCCTCCTGCGCGGCGGCGACGGATTCCTCGAGAATGTCGAGTGCTTCTGCAAAGACGTCATCTTGGATCGTGATTGGGGCAAGGAAGCGAATGACGTTGCCGTAGACACCGCAAGTCAGGAGGATCAGATTGCGCTTGAGTGCTTCCGCGCGCACTTTCTGAGTGAACTCGGGGCTCGGTGCAGAGCCGTCAGGCGTGTTGAATTCTGCCGCGACCATGAAGCCGGGCCCACGAATGTCGGCGATTTCAGGTGTCGTGGCGCGAATGGCTTCAAGGCGCTGGCGGAGCCGAGAACCAAGCTCGTTTGCACGAGCGCAAAGCTCTTCCTCTTCAATGACATCGAGCACGGCATGCGCGGCTGCAATACCCAGCGGGTTGCCGCCATATGTCCCGCCAAGTCCGCCGGGTCCTGCGGCATCCATGATTTCCGCCTTGCCGACCACTGCAGCAAGAGGCAAGCCACCTGCTAAGCCCTTGGCCATCGTTGTCAGGTCAGGCGCGACGCCATAGCCCTTCATGGCAAAAAGATGGCCCGTGCGGGCAAACCCGGTTTGGATTTCGTCAGCAACCATGACGATTCCATGCTCATCACAAAGCGCCCGGACTTGACGAACCAGCTCTACGGGTGCTGGGTAGAACCCCCCTTCACCTTGGACCGGCTCGAAGATGATCGCTGCCACACGACCTGGGTCGAGGTCAGCTTTAAAAAGTTTGTTGAGCGCATTCATCGAGTCTTCGGTTGAGACGCCATGGACATCAATCGGGAACGGAACGTGATACACGTCTGGCATCATTGCGCCGAACCCCTGCTTGTATGGAGCAACCTTGCCCGTAAGGCTCATGCCCATGAACGTGCGGCCATGAAAACCGCCCCCAAAAGCGATGACGGCTGGCCGACCAGTGTAGGCACGAGCCACTTTGATGGCATTCTCGACAGCTTCCGCGCCGGTTGTGACAAAGACTGTTTTCTTTTCAAAGTCCCCTGAAACCCGCGCATTCAAGCGCTCGGCGAGGCCGATGTAGTTTTCGTAGGGAAGCACCTGATGACAGGTATGGGTGAAGGACCCCATTTGCTTCTCGACGGCCGCCATGACTTTTGGATGACAGTGGCCGGTGTTCACAACAGCAATGCCAGCGGCAAAGTCGATATAGCGATTGCCTTCGACGTCCCAGACCTCGGAGTTCTTTGCACGGTCTGCATAGATTTGCGTTTGCATACCTACGCCGCGCGAGATGGCCTCATCTTTGCGGCTGCTGATTTCTGCGTTCAACATTGTTGGTTCCTTTTCGACTCAGGGCGGCGCGCCCGTTTTTTCTCATGGTGATGGCGTTCACGATGATGCAAAAGCCTGTTTCTTTATGCTCGTAACCCATTGATTTAATGAACAGTGAGTCACGTAATTTGAGTATTCTGGACATGGCAAACACAACTCAAGAAGACTTCATCCTGGGAGCTCGCCTCCGCGCCATTCGTGAACGCGCGGGGCTCTCACAGCGCGCTCTTGCCAAAAAGACTGGAGCACCAAATTCGACGATCTCTTTGATGGAATCTGGGAAAACCAATCCATCGGTTGGGGCGCTAAGACGGGTCCTCAATGGCATTCCGATCAGCTTGTCTGAGTTCTTTGAATTTGAACCAGAGCTTGAGAAGACGACGTTTTATGCTGCCGAAGAACTTCCCGAGATTGGGAAAGGGCGATTGTCGCTTAAGCAGGTCGGAAACGATCTATTGGGCAGAGCGATGATGATACTTCATGAGACCTATGACGTGGGAGCCGATACCGGTCGTGTGATGTATGTTCATGAAGGCGAAGAAGGCGGAATCGTGATTTACGGTCGCATCGAGATCACCGTCGATGACCAAAGAAAGATCCTTGGCCCGGGTGACGCCTACTATTTTGACAGCAAGTGCCCGCATCGCTTTCGGCAAGTCGGACCGGAACCCTGTGTGCTGGTGAGTGCCTGCACACCTCCAACGTTCTAGTCTTCAAGCTCATGCCAGATCATTATCGAGGTGTTTGACGTTTCTCCTTTCCTATTTCGACAAAAAAAGGAAGCTGGTGAAACCAGCCCCCTTCTCACTTGAGGGCTTCCGATTAGCCTCCACTCAGGATCATTCGGTAGCGCATTTGATCGAAGATCACCGCCAGGATCAGCAACGCGCCAAGCAGCACCATCTGCATGTATGAGCTGACTTGTGCGAGGTTCATGCCGTTCTGAACAAGCACAATGAAAAACGCGCCAAGGACCACGTTTTCGACACGACCAATACCGCCGCGCAACGACACGCCCGCAATCACACAGGCTGCGATCGATTCAAGAGCGATTGAACTTCCGAGGTTTGCCTCACCAGACTCGACCCGTGCTGTCAGCAGCAGACCCGTAAGGGACGCGATCAGAGCGCAGATGACATAGGTCATCATCAGCGTGCGCTTCGTATTGATCGCTGACAGATGCGCGGCTTTGATGTTCCCGCCAACAGCGTAGACTTGTGTACCGAGGCGTGTCCGGGACATAAACAGCCACATTGCGACTATGCAAATTGCGGCAATGATGACCGGTATTGGCACACCAAACAGGCGTCCAAATCCGAACGTGTCCCCAAATGCGAATGGCAGGTTCGAAACAGGAACGCCGCCCGTCAGGAAGAGCGCCAAACCAGCACCAACCGAAGACACGCCAAGGGTCATGATAAAGGGCGACACATCAAAATAGGCCACACCGATTCCATTCACGAGACCGACAGCAATGGCTGCGGCAAAGCCCATGAAAGCGCCCAGCAAGATGGCGACCCAGATTGCGTCAGGAAAAATACCCGCGAGCCACACCATGCCAAGAGCAGACACGACCGACGTCAGAGCAATCGCAGTACCAACTGAAAGGTCAAAGCCACCGGAGATGAGAACGAGCATCTGTCCCATCGATACCAGAACCAGGTACACAGATTGCCTTGCCACATTGACCAGGTTTTGAAGGCTCAGGAACTTGTCTGAAAGCGCCGTGAAAATGATCAATGCCCCAACCAAAAAGAACGGCAGCACACCGACTTTGATGAACATTTTTCGGATGGGCTCCATTGGCCCGGATGTTTTTGCTTCTGTTGTCATTGTTTTGCTCCGGTTTCGTCGAAGAAGTATTTGAGAACTTGTTCTTCGGTCATGTCATCGCCGCTCAGCTCTGCTGAGACATGGCCATGCGCCAGAACAATCATTCGGTGAGAGAGGTTCATGACCTCGGGTAGATCGGAAGAGATGACGACAACGGCTTTGCCGGACTCGGCCAACTCTTTGATTAAGAGGTAAAGTGCTGCGCGTGTGCCCATGTCGACACCAACCGTAGGTTCATCAAAGATGATGATGTCGGCATTCTGCCCAAAGCACTTTCCGAACAGGACCTTTTGTTGGTTGCCGCCGGAGAGCTGCGAAACAGGCTTGTTTCGATATCCCTCGTGCAACTCAACATAGTCAGAGATGGTCACGGTTTCGGAGTTCACCTCGGACCATTTCACCATCTGTCCGTCTCCACCAACCTTGTCACCCATGACGAGATTGATTGCCAAGTTGTCCTTTGATGGCTTGGCAAGATCGAGCCCTTCCGCCTTCCGATCAGGGGAGAGGTAGTAGATCCCACTTTTGATGATGTCTCTGGTTGGCGCGTGAGAAATGTCTTTGCCCTTCAGCGTGACCTGCCCACCAACCCTTGTCGTCAATCCCATGACGGTTCTGAACAGCCTCGACTTGCCGGAGCCGACCAGGCCCGCAACGCCCAAGACTTCGCCTGCCCTAACTTCAAAAGACGCGTTGTGGATCCCGGCAGTGCGAAGGTTCTCCACGGACAAAAGTACCTCGCCCGAACCTTTCTCGATCTTGGGATAAATTTCGTCGATCGCGCGACCCGTCATCATTTCGACGAGCGCATCTTCATCGGTATCAGTCATGTCGACTGTGCCGATCTTGCCGCCATCGCGCAGTACGGTGACCCGATTTGCGATGCGGGAGAACTCTTGAATGCGATGGGAGATATAGATGATCCCCACGCCCTTCGCCTTCAGTTCATTGACGAAATCAAAGAGGTGATCGACTTCTTTATCGGTGAGTGATGCAGTGGGCTCGTCAAGGATCAGAACCTTTAGATCGCCATGGAAGGCTTTGGTGATCTCAACCATCTGTTGTTGAGCGCGAGACAGACGTGCTGTGACCTCAGTCGGGTCAATGTCGAAACCAAGCTCAAGCAGCATGTCGTGCGCGCGCTTGCGCATCGCCTTGTGGTCGATGAAAGGACCACGCATAGGCTCCCAACCAAGGAAGATGTTTTGCGCGACGGTCAGCGTTGGGATCAGGGAAAACTCCTGAAACACCGTGTAGATACCCTTCGCCTGAGCATCGGCTACATTGTCGAAGTGAACTTCCTTACCGTCAAGGATCACGCTGCCCTGAGACGGATTGTTTGCTCCAGCCAACATTGAAATCAGAGTTGACTTCCCGGCGCCGTTTTCGCCGAAGAGGACGTGGACTTCACCTGATTTCAGATCAAAGTCTACCGAGTTAAGTGCCAGAACGCCGGGGTATTGCTTGGTCAGCCCCTTTGTTTCGATGAGTGCTTGTGCGGTCATTGATATCTCCAAAAATGCGGGCCGGAGGGACTGGCCCAAACCGGCCCGCAGTCCAACAGGGAGAGGGAGTTAGTTGGACACGGAGAAGACGGGCGCGAAACCATCCGGCGGCAGGATATTTGTGCGCTCAACTTCACCAATGTTGTCTGGGTCAACGACAAAGATTTCAGGGCCAACGTGTTGGACGAACTCTTTGCCTTCCAGGATGCGAACTGCTTGGTCGATGGCAATACGGCCCTGGATGACCATGCTGTCAGCCGGTGCAGCTTGGATGAAGCCGCGCTGAATGCCCGTGTAGACACCGGGAGTCATGTAGAATGCCAAGAGATCCACTTCACCTTGCAGACCGCGCTCACGGATCAAGCCCTGCGCGGCTTCTGCAGTCACCGCTGTGCCTGCCAGGTAACGAACGTCAGGACTGGCCTGTAGCACGTTCTCGACGAGAGCCAACTGTGTTTCCTTGCCGGTGTCGCCATAGCGTGGCTCAAGCACTTCGATTGCGGAGCCCTCAACGGCTTCCATGAAGCCCGCATGCGCACCTTCGACCCAGCCTGCGCCCGCAGGACCAGGGAACCAACCCACTTTTACGGGCTCAGAACCAGCGGGATGCTTTGCGGCCAAATAAGCGCCGGTTTGGTAGCCCATCGTGCGGAACGAAACCAAGGACTTGGCGGAAATGCCTTCAGAGGATACACCATTGATCACGTCAATGACGGGGATACCCTGCGCGGCAACTTCACCGATGACGTTGTTCAGACCGTCAAACGAGATCGCGCCGACAACGATGGCGTCAGCGCCGCCGGAAACGCAGTCTTCGATCTGGCTGATTTGACGTGCCAATTCTGTGTAACCACCGGCTTCGACGAGGTTGAGGTTCACGCCAAGACGCTCAGCTTCAGCGGTCACACCGTAGTTCACACCAAGCCAGTAGGCGTCCTTCATGTGCGGAAAGGAAACGCAGATGTTCCAAGCCTTTTCAGCTGCTTCGAGAGCTTCATATGTGACTGCACTCGTTTCTCCGTCAGCAGAGAATGCGGGGGTGACTTCTTCCGCAGCGTAGGGGAACCAAGCATCCTCGGCGAAAGCCGATGCTGGAATTGCAGCACTCAAAGCCAGCGCCGTGGCCGTCTTTAGGACGAGTTTCATTGTTCTGATCTCCTTGTCAGTTACAGTGGTCCGAAGCGATAAATCGCGATTTCAGATTAGATTTCTGCCTCTTAGCCGAGCTCTTCTCTTATTTCTTGCAGCATGCCCTTCCTGTCTTTTCGGGCAGCCAACGATTGGGCCATATTGACCTTCTCGAATTTCACTGGGGTGTGAGGTTGGAGTTGGCCGATCAGATCCATGTCAGCGGAAATGATCGCGCCGAGCGTAAAGTAGCCGCCGCCGGAGACAGCATCCCTATGCAACACAATGGGTTCCGTCCCGCCTGGCACTTGGATGGAGCCATACGAATAACACCCATCCACGATGTTAGATGGGTCAGCCCCCGCCCCGAACGGTTGCTCGCGATCTACGAATTCAAGTGGTCGTCCACCTTTAAAGCGATACCCCATGCGGTCTGCTTCCGGTGCCACTTTCCATTCGTCTTCGAAGAACCCGGCACCGGCTTCATCCGTCAGGCGATGCCAATACAGCCCGGGGAGGACGCGCAAACTGGCGGGAGTACCTGGCTTGCGGCGTAGAGGTTCCGATACGGTACGGCCAGCACCGGGTCCTTCCGAACCGCCGATTGGCAGTTCATCTCCAGCTTGGATGGCGCGGCCTTCCACACCACCAAGCGCTCCAATTGGGTAGGTAGATCTGCTTCCAAGAGCCTCGGGTGTGGTGATCCCACCACTGACCGCGATGTAAGCGCGCGCGCCCGCCTGAAGGAACTCAAAGTTCAGTGTTTGACCCGCCTTGACAACAAACGACGTCCAGGGCTCCTGGGCCTCTCCGTCAACTTTGATCGGAAGCGTTGCACCAGTTACCGCAACAGTTGCTGTTTCGGTGAACTCGATCTCTGGGCCCATAAAGACAGCTTCGAGACAAGCAGCGCCCTCATCGTTGCCAACAAGCATATTCGCAGCACGCAGAGCATAACGGTCCATTGCACCGCCAAGAGGAATTCCGAGGTGGAAGTAGCCGATGCGGCCTAGGTCTTGAATGGAGGTCGCAAGACCTGGATTTTTGATCTTAAGCGTCATTGAGGGCCTCCAACATCTTGGCATTGGTGCCGCGCATGTCGGCGTTGAACTCGTCGAGATCGAACTCGACTTCGGCAATACGCGGCACGTAGGTGCCATCCTCGACTGCGGCGACGATTGTGTCGTATTCTGCGTGGTCGATTGGCTTCCACTTCACGATGTCGCCAGGCTTGAAGAACACCATGAAGTCCTTCAAATGCGCGACCTTTTGTTCCGGGTCGTAGATGGGCATCGGTGTGACGCCAAACATTTGGTAACCACCAGCGCCACGCACCGAATAGATGCAAGAGAAGCAACCGCCATATCCAACAGTCAGTTTCGGAGTATCGGTCCGTGGGCTCAGGTACTTTGGCACCTGCAGCTGTTTCTCGCGCTCTACCAGTTGGTAGAGGAACGGCAGGCCAGCAACGAAACCCACCATCGAGACGAACCAAGGCTGCGAGTGGTGCGCTTCGATGAACGCATCCGCATCCGCGAAACCGTTGATCTTCGCCGCATAGTCAAGGTCGGTCCCATTCGGGTCCTGGTGACGTTCCCTGAACCGCATCAGCGTCTCATGAGTCCATGGGTCCTTATAGAACACAGGGATCTCGATAATGCGTGTGGTGAGGCGCTTTTCGGCGGTTTCCGCCTTACCTTCCAGCTCCTTGACTTTGGTCATGATGTCGTCGGGAGAAATGACGTCAGGGTCAAAGCGGACCTGGAAGGAGGCGTTCGCCGGGCAGATTTCGGTAACGCCTTCGATATTGGCATCACGAACCGCGTTGCTCATGGACAGTGACTTGAAGAACGCGTCGAGGGACATTTCGTCATCCATCTCGACATAGACGTGCTCGTCGCCCCCAAATGTGTATCTGGTCTTCATTTTGGCTTCCTCACGTATTCTCGGGCTTCAAATTCCCAGCATCCAGCCATGGCTCCAGCCATTGTGTATGGAAGTCGTCGTTGGCGACGCCAGGGTCTTTGGCAAGAGCCTTGTGGAGTGGAACGGTTGTCTTCAGGCCATTGATCTCAAGGTCTTCGAGCGCGTTGGCCATCTTGGCAATCGCATCTGCGCGATCATTCCCGTGCACGATCAACTTTCCGATCAGCGAATCATAGAAGGGTGGAATTTGATAGCCTTCATACATGAAGTGATCGAACCGAATGCCCTCCCCTGTTGGGACTTTCAGGCTTTCGACCTTTCCGGGCCACGGCATGAACTGCATGAACGGATCTTCAGCGTTCAGCCGGACTTCAATTGCGTGGCCTGATTTCTTCACCTGATCCTGAGTGACGCTCAAGGCCGCACCTCCACAGACACGGATCATCTCTTGGACGAGGTCGAACCCGGTGATCATTTCGGTGACGGGATGCTCGACCTGGATTCGGGTGTTCATCTCGATGAAGAAGAATTCGTTTGTGGCTTCCTCGTAGAGATATTCGAGTGTGCCGGCTCCGCGATAGTTGACAGACTCCGCCAATGCGACGGCAGCCATGCAAAGGTTTTCGCGCGTCTCATTATCAAGGCAAGCGGCCCCTGCCTCTTCCCAGACCTTCTGTCGGCGACGCTGCAAAGAGCATTCGCGTTCGTAGAAATGAACCGCGCGTCTGCCATCACCGACAATCTGCACTTCGATGTGGCGCGGCGATTTGACAGATCGCTCAACATAAAGACCGCCATCGCCGAAGGCCGCTGCAGCTTCTTGCTGGGCTTGTGGGGCCAACGTCCGAAGCTCTTCTTCGTTGTCCGCAATCCGGATACCTTTGCCGCCGCCGCCAGCTGCGGCTTTCACCATCACCGGGTAGCCAACTTTGGCAGCAACTTCGACAGCCTCATCGACAGATTCAATTCGACCCTTGGAGCCAGGCACCACGGGTACGCCTGCTGCCTCTGCGGCTTGACGAGCAGCGACCTTGTCGCCCATCCGCTCAATTGTGTCTGCAGAAGGACCTACAAATTTGATGCCCGCCTGCTCGACGGCACGAGCGAATTCGGGGCTTTCCGACAAGAACCCATAGCCAGGGTGAACCGCATCAGCGGATTTTTCGATGGCTGCGGCAACTACGCCATTCACGTTCAGATAGGACTCTGCGGCTTTGGCTGGCCCGATGCACACTGACTCATCAGCCAGCCTCACTGCCAGCATATCCGCGTCGCCTTCAGAGTAAGCTTGAATTGTCGTGATGCCGAGCTTTTTAGCTGCATGGATTATGCGAACGGCGATTTCGCCACGGTTGGCAATGAAGAGACGTTGAATACCCATGTTATTCGGCCACCTCGGCTAGTATTTCGCCTGGCTGAACTGGTGTTCCGTCCTCTACCGCATAAGCAGTGAAGGTGCCTGCAACCTCGGAATTCACTTGGATGAAGGTCTTCATCACTTCAACAAGACCGATGGTGTCACCGACAGCGACAGCGTCACCAGCCGATTTGAAGGCGGCCTCATCGGGCGACGGTTTGGTGTAGAATGTACCTGGTAGCGGCGAAAGCACGTTTGCCATTTTTTTCTCCTCCCTCGAGATGTCTTAGAGTCCTAGTACTGTAGCGGCCGGAGCGATTGTGATGCCCGCGTCTGTAAGACCAGCGCGGATTGCCTTACCCATATCCAACGCACCGGGCGTATCGGAATGGAAGCAGATGGATTCAAATTCGATTGGGATGTCTTCGCCATCGACGGTTCTCACTACCCCCTCTTTGCAGGCACGCACGCACTTTGCAGCGACTTCTTCGGGCCTGGGGCGAGATACGTGGCGAGCAAAAACAATCGATCCAGATTTGTCGTAGTCCCGGTCAGCATAGAACTCGCGTGCGACAGGATGGCCGACGCGCTTTGCAACCTCGTAGGTTTTGGAGGTACCCATGCAGAAAATGATTGCGGTACCGCAGGTTTTGCTCAGAGTGTCCACGATCATTTCAGACAGCTCTTCGTTGACGGCAGCTTCCATATAAAGAGCGCCGTGCGGCTTGACGTGCTGTAGGCTCGCACCATGCCGACGGCCGAATTCCCGGATCGCGCCGACTTGGTAGACAATGTCGTTCACCAACTCTTCCGAGCTGGTTTTGATGTAACGACGTCCGAACCCTTGAAGATCGTTGTACCCAGGATGTGCACCAAGACCGACACCATAGGTATGCGCCAGCTTAACAACACGATCCATAGAGTTGGGGTCGCCCGCATGAAAACCTGCTGCAATGTTGGCTGAGCTGATCAAGGACATAATCTCTTCATCAGGTGCTTCACCCAATGTCCATTGGCCAAATCCCTCGCCCATATCGCAGTTGAGGTCGACAATCTCTTTCATGGTTAGCATCCCTGTTCTGGTTTGGAATACGGTCGCAAAATACGTTATCAATTGGAATTTCTTTATTGTGAGGACGCTCTATCGTTTTTTTTGATACTGCGATTGCACAATATATATCGTAACTCATTGTTTTTAAATTTTATCTATTTTCTGCATCTGCACAGTAAAGAATTGCCATCGATTTTTCCGATGGCCAGGCATCATTCATTGTGTTATTTGATCCGCATGAATCTACGACATCTGAAGTATTTCGTTGCAACCGCAGAATTAGGCCAGGTGAGTCGGGCTGCAAACGCCTTGTCCATTTCTCAGTCGTCAGTGACCGGAGCTATCAAAGAGCTTGAAGCTATTGTAGATGCGGAGCTTTTTGTGCGTTCTTCGCAAGGTATGGAGCTCACTGACTCCGGTCGAGAGTTCCTGTCAGCCTCACGTGAGATCCTCGACAAAGTTGACGACGCCAAAAAGTTGACCAAACGCCGATCTGAGGTGAGCGGAACGATTACCGTTGCTGCCACTTACACAGTTTTAGGATACTTTCTTCCCTTTCACATCCATCGACTGGCACAACTTCACCCTGGACTCGACATACAGATTAGTGAACTAAATCGTGAGAGTATCGAAGACGGGCTGCTGTCCAACCGGTTCGACTTAGCTGTCGTTTTGACCTCAAACCTCAATAATCCAGATCTTGAATCGGAAACCCTGCTAAAGTCTTCCCGTAGGCTCTGGGTTCCTAACGGTCATCGTTTCCTGGAGGGAGGCAAGGCCAGTTTCGCGGAAATTGCTAAAGAAGACTATATCATGCTCACGGTCGATGAAGCGGCGCATACAACCATGAAATACTGGAGCAAGACAAACTACCGCCCCAAAACTAAGCTTAGGACATCATCGGTAGAAGCATGTCGTTCCATGGTGGCAAACGGTCATGGCGTCGCCATCCTTTCTGACATGGTGTATCGACCTTGGTCGCTGGAAGGAAAACGGTTGGAAACAGTATCGACTGATGTTGAGACACCAACCATGGACGTAGGGATCGCTTGGCGAAAGGGGGTTGAATTCTCGCCAGCCATGCGGCTCTTACTGGACTACTTCAAGGCCAGCTTTGTGTCCCCTCAGATGGCCCAGTTCAGCGGACGGAAGTGAGAAACTTTTCTGATTACAGACTGTAATCGGTAAATCCGAAGATGCTCTATCACTAAATTGAACTTCATTTTGTCCCCAACAAGACCCTAACAGATTGAACGCGCGCGGCCGCTTTTCTTGGCCGTGACGCATCAATCAAAAGGTGTCTTGGATGACTTACTTCTCTGTTACAGGTGTTCAAATGCCAGTTTCCATCGCCGGAAACAACACACCAGCGATGCTCCAACGGGCCAACAAGATCGTACATGTCCATCCATGGACGGACATGATCGTATTCAGTGAGCTCGCGCCTCACGGGCCCTCCATTGCGTTTGCAACCGAAGATACCAACAGCGTCGAAGCACCATTTCGCGAGTTCGCCGCAAAACACAAAATCTGGATATGTCCAGGATCGTACTTCGTGAAGCGCGGTGACGACATCTTCAACCATACGGTCATCATCAACCCTGAAGGTGAAGTCATTGGCGAGTACGACAAGATGTTTCCGTTCAGGCCATACGAGCAAGGCGTCCGTGCCGGCGAAAATTTTCTGATTTTCGACGTACCGAACGTCGGCCGATTTGGCATCACGATTTGCTATGACATCTGGTTCCCGGAGACGACGAGGACGCTTGTGTCGCAAGGCGTAGAAGTGCTTTTGCACCCCGTCTTGACCGGTACCACAGACCGCCAAGCAGAACTCGCCATCGCACAAGCGACTGCGGTGATGTTTCAGTGTTACGTGGTAGACGTGAATGGGCTCGATGCTGGCGGCGTCGGACACTCCGTCGTAGCTGATCCAAAAGGGCGTATCGTTCACGACGCGGGTCAGGCAGACGCCGTTTTCCCGCTCGAGCTTGATCTCGACCTGGTTAAACGATGCCGGAAACGCGGCGCAATCGGGCTTGGCCAGACACTCAAGTCATACCGCGACAAACCGATCGATTTTGACATCTACAAACCCGGGCCAACCACGACATACCTTCGCGGTCTTGGCCCTCTTCAAATGCCAATCCGGGATTTTTACCCGCGCTGATTTCCGTTGTCAGCGGTCCAGAAAGGAATGAGCGATGCTTATGCCACTAACAATCAATCCGGAAAGGGATGGGATCCGATGTCATAAGTGCAGATGTTGCGCTTGCGCAGTTGGCATTTGAGAGCTGAGGGTGTTGAAACGCGCGTCCTTGATCAAGTTTTTCGGTGATAGCGACACCCAATCCCAGACTTCAAAGAAATTAAAACACTTCTGACTACAGAATTCAGTCGAAATAGATAAATAAGTCTTTTATTTACAATGATTTACTTTGATATTCTTGACTTCACGCCACTATTGAAGCAAATTTTTTCAACCTGAAGAAAAAAAATCTCCGAATGATTGGAGGGCGGGTCTAGCCTAATACGCTATGCAGACTTTTACCCGCCCCCCTTGGGCATGGGCACACACCGCATCTCCACATTGACTGCACTATTGATTTGGCGAGCTCGCCTTCGAAGCTCTTCCCTATGGTAATAAGGATGTCGCGATTTTAGCGACGACACACAGCTGCTAAACCAGCCCAACGTCACAAGGGTTAAGACAATGGACAAACGGATGCAGGACGGTGTCTTCTCAACGTCACTGTATCGGATACAGCAGTGTTCCAAAATACAAGACGGGGTTTCGGACTTGTTCATCCTTAGGCACCTGATTGTTGGTGCCGCTGAACTTCAAAATCACCTTCCTCAGGCCATTTTAGAAAAAGCAGTTTAGGCAGTGCAGTGGCCGTTCTGATTTCGGTCAACTCGTACTCCGGTCCACGTGCTTCACCCTCCACACCAAGCGCGCCAAGTCTTGTAACAACAATGAAGCCTTTCGCCTGAA